>PWRF01000135.1 GCA_003556325.1 Bacteroidales bacterium
GGCTCGGTGATCAGAGCCATGGCGAGTACTGCGCGCTGGCGCATCCCGCCCGACAGCTCGAAGGGAAACCGGCTCATGAAATCGCGCGCCACGCCGACCTGATCGAGCGCGGCGGCGGCGCGCTCCATCGCCCGCTCGCGCGACAGGCCGCGATGGATGCGCAAGGGCTCGGCGACCTGTTCGCCGACGCGGACGACGGGGTTGAGCGCGTTCATCGCCGCCTGCATCACCGTCGAGACCCGCACCCATTGCACCTCGCGGCGAAAGCGCTCGTCGGAGAAGGGCATCACGTCGGTGCCGTCGAGATACACCCGGCCGGAGAAATGCGCCACGTTGCGCGGCAGGAGCCGCAGCAGCGCCTTGGCGAGCGAAGACTTGCCGCAGCCCGACTCGCCCAGGAGCACCAGCGCCTCGCCGCGATCGAGCGCGAAGGACACCCCGTCGATCGCGCGCAGCACCCCGCCCTCGGTGCGGTAATGCAGGCTCAGATCCTCGACGCGCAGCAGCGGCTCGGCCATGGTCACCTCGATCTCAGGCGCGGGTTGAAGATCCGGTCGAGCGCGAAACCGAACAGCGCAAAGCCGAGCCCCGTCAGCATCAGCAGGATCGCCGGCGACACCACCCAGTAGTAGTAGCCGTTATAGAGCGCGCCCTCGGTCTGGGCGTCGTTGAGCACCTTGCCCCAGGTCGGCAGCACCGGATCGCCGAGCCCCAGCACCGCGAGCGAGGCCTCGAGGAAGACATAGGTCGGGATCAGCGTGACGAAGGTGGGGATCAGCACGGGCAGGATGCGCGGGATCATGTAGCGCAGCACGATGCGTGCGTCGCTGGCCCCGTAGGCGCGCGCCGCCTCGATATAGGGGGCGTTGCGGATGGGCAGCAGCATGGCGCGGTACATCTTGATGCTGGCGCTGAAAATGCCGAGCGCGATGACCACGCCGAGCATGAGCCAGATGCTGGTCGAATAAAGCGTGCCCACCATCACCAGGACGGGCAGGATGGGAAGGATCATCGTGACCTCGGTCAGCCGCTGGATCGCAGCGTCGATCAGCCCGCCGAACCAGACCCCGGCGGCGGCGATGACCAGCGTCGTTACCGTGGTGCCGACCGCCGCGAGAATGCCGAAGGCGAGCGCCACCGGCGTGCCCCAGAGAAGCGCCACCATGAGGTCGCGGCGCAGATGGTCGGTGCCGGCGATGCCGTGGACCCGTCCGAAGGCCACCAAGGCGGCGTCAAGCGTCGCCTCTTCGTCGAACAGAACCGCGTCGAGCGTCAGCCGGTAGGTGCCCTGCAGCACCTCGGGCCGCGCCGTCGCCCCCGGATCGGTGGCGAAGAGCCCGATGTGCGGGACCCGGCCGAGCCTTCCCTCCAGCGCCCGGTCCTGCGAAATCGCGATCCGGTCGTCTGACGAGATGCGATGCGCGCCAAGCCGCATTTCGCTGCCATCGGGGCGGTGCCACGTCGCCTCGACGAAGGCCGGGCGATCAGTGCCGCGGACGCCAAGAAAGAGGGTCAGTTCGCTGGGGAAATCGTCGTAAGCAAAGTCGAAGGTCAGCGGAATGCGGACCTGGCGCCCGCCCTCGAAACCGGCTGCTTCGACATTGGCCGCGTCGCTGGAAATCGTCAGCGTCGGAGGGGCGTTGCCGCCGAAAAGCCGGTCCGTCCAGACCGGCCCGGCATTTGCCGGGTTCATGCGCCAATGTTCGCCAGCCCGCCAGTCCTGTAGGACCTGGCTGTAAGGGATCGCGATCACCGTGTAGATCGCCATGCCGACGAGAAACAGGATCACCACCAGCCCGGCCACCGCCGAGGGATAGCGCCGCAGCCTGCCGAGGAGCGGACGCCGCACCGTCACCGGCCGACTCCGCCGGGATTGATGCGCACCCGTGGATCGAGGAGCGCGTACAGGAAATCCAGAAGAAAGACGGTGAGCGCCAGTAGCTAGGCAAAGATGACGACGCCGCCGATGATGACCGGCGTGTCACGATGCCCGATCGCCTGGAAGAGAAGCGTGCCGAGGCCGGGCCAGTTGAACACCTGCTCAAGGATGATGGCGCCGCTCCAGAGCCCGATGAGCATCAGAAGGAAGCTGGTGATGATCGGCGGCAGGGTCGGGCGCAGGATGTAGCGCCGTTCGATCATCCGCTCGGGCAGGCCCTTGGCGCGCGCCATTTCGACGTAATCCTCGCTTGAATGGATCAGGAAGAAGGTGCGCCAGGAATAGATCGAGACGAAGATCGACGAGATGAAGATGGCGAGCACCGGCAGCGCCATGTGGCGCAGGACGCTGAGCGCGTAGCTGAGCGGGTCTTCGGGCGGCGGCACCGCGACCATGCCGCCGGGTGGTGCGATGGGAATCACGAAGGCGAAGATCAGGATGAGGAAGATGCCATAGAACCAGCCCGGCGCAGCCGAGGTTGGCGCAAGCGCCACGACGGCCCGGTCGATGGCGCTGCCGTAGCGCCGGGACAGCGCCAGCGCGGCCAGGATGGAGACGAAGAAGACCAGCAGATTGGCGGTGCCGAACAGCAGGAGAGTTGCCGGCAGGCGCTCCACGATGATCCGGTTCACCTGTCTTGAGCCGTGGTCGCTGTGCATCTGCTCGGCGCGACCGAGA
>PWRF01000314.1 GCA_003556325.1 Bacteroidales bacterium
AACCTGATGTGCGGAGGCGTGCGGCTAAGGCACTTGGCACTATTCGTGATTCGCGTGCATTAGAAGATGTAGTCTCCTGTCTGCAGGATTCTGCAAAGGATGTCCGGGAAGATGCTGCACAGGCACTCGGAAAGATGCGGGACCATCGTGCGGTCGACCCACTCATTGCTGCACTTAATGATTCCGCTCGCGATGTCCGAAAAGAAGCGGCAAAGGCGCTTGGAATGATCCGCGACCAGCGGGCGGTCGAGCCGCTCATTGCCGCACTTGGAGATTCTGCTGAGGACGTCAGAAAAGATGCAGCAAAAGCACTTGGCAGGATACGTGCCCACAGTGCAGTCGAGGACCTGATATCGTCGCTTCAGGATACTGCTTCAGGTGTCCGGGAAGAGGCGGCAAAGGCACTGGGCAGGATCAGAGACACCCGGGCGAAGGAAGAGCTTTCAACAGCACTCAGGGATACCTCAAAGGGTGTCAGGAAGCGTGCAGAAAAGTCGCTGAAACGGCTGAATGCAAAGTGAGAAGAAAAAGGCACATATCCGGTGTGCGAAATTGCTCCGGAGTTGTGATTGCACCATGGAGTAGCGCCAGTATACCTTTCAAAAAGGGAGATGTTGGTCATCAGCTCCGCTTCCCGGATGCAAAGCATATAAAAGCGATGATCACTGCTCCAAATGATGCATACAGCAGAGGTGCCGTTTCAGGTGTCGGTGTTGCACCAGGTGCCGCCAGATCTGATGCTGCCACCTGATCCCTTTCAACAACCTCTTCATTCAGGATTGGCATCTCTGCATCAGGCGTGGATTCCGGTGCTTTCATTTCAATTTTCAGATTGGAAACAGGTGGAGAAACAACAGCCCCATCTTTCCTCAGCACGATTGCACATATGGAAAGTCCCGATGTTTCAGCTTCATAGTGTGCCATTGTCCGCTCATCATATGACAGCAGTGTCGTCTCAAGGGATCTCCACTCTCCATGTACATGCTGGAGAAGGGCAGCATCAACTGGCTTCATGCCGTTTCCAAGAAGGTAGCCGACAGGGATCTGGAAGCGGATTGTTACGCTCTCAATATCCTCATCTGCCAGGTTAGGGGCTGTGACACTGATATACTGGTAAACATCGTCGTGCGGTTCTGTCATTGGTTCGGGGAGATCATGTATTCGCTCAACCGTGACCAGCACCTTCTGAAGATCAGCCTGTGTTTCGATCAGAAGAGAGGTGATTGATAGGCCTCTGAAGGTATAGGTCCCTCCAATGCCAGGATCAACTGCTGCTGGAAGCGATGTCGCTCTTCCGCCAGGACCATCAGATGGTGGTGGAGGAATCGTGACAGTAATATAATCAGCCTTTGTTTCGGTGCTACTTCCAGCAGCATTGGTTGCGGTGAGAGAAACTGTGTATGTGCCCGGGTATGGATACGCCTTCTCAGGATTCTGTTCATGAGCAGAGGTTCCATCTCCAAAGTCCCAGTGCCAGGAATCAGGGGAGTACACAGAGAGGTCAGTGAACCGGACCGTCAGCGGTGCCGTGCCGGTGGCAGGTTTCCCGATAAAATGTGCTATCGGTGTTACCGGGCCTGGATCTGCATCCTGGATTGTATACCCGGTGAGCGTTTTGAAGACCCATTCTGGTGTCCCGCCCCCAATTTCCCAGAAGAGCTGGCTATTCTCCGGGACGTTCATTCTCAGGGTGGCACTCCCGTCTGCGCCGGTATACTGAATATCCACACCACCAGACGCAGAAAAGAGATCTACATCCATTGAGTTGTACGGGTCAATGGTACTTGATACCAGGTAAACCGGGACGCCCGCCTGGCCGCCTGCCATCCTGACGGGGACAGCAACCTCTCCGGCACTTTCAAAGAAGTCGGGTGGAGGGCTGAGAACATCTATCGGTGTTGCACCCATATACATCTCATATAACCACCAATTGCCCTGGCTGTAGTCTCCCCGGAAGAAGAAGTCTTTGACGTTGATAGTATACGTATACGAGCCTTCAGGCACAGGATTCAGGGACGCATGCACCCCGCGGATGTGTGCTGACAGAACGGTTGCTGCCGGGGAAAGGGTTGATCTGAAGAATTCTCCAATCATGTAATCCTGCCGCGAAATCTCAAAGATACCGGGCATAGGAATCGGGTTCCCGGCTGGATGGATGATCCTGGCGCCAGCGGTAAGTATCCCCGATCCATCGCCACCCTTATAGCCGCCAGTTATGACAACTCTCTCATAAGGTGGCAGGACATACTCATATGCAGAAGCATCCCCTGAAAGACCGATAACATGAAGATCGTTATAATACCAGGCATCCTCAAACCGGAGTCTTGCAGGGAGGGTTGCATACCCATATCCATCAGATCCAGTTGTGACAACAACAAAATGATCGCTAGTATAGAGGTACACTGTACCTTCCATCGGATTGCCCGTATGGATATCCCTGAGCTGGCAAGTGACATGTATCTCATCTCCCGGGACGATGCTATCTACATCCTCCAAATACTCACCGCTCCACTCTCCAGAAAGAGTGAGGTGACGATCAGGTTCGGCATCTGGAGCGGTTGGATGGTACATAAACGGCCAGATATCGACCAGAATAAATGCACCACCCTCT
>PWRF01000043.1 GCA_003556325.1 Bacteroidales bacterium
GTGGTCGTCTTCTGGCGCGATATTGTATCGCTCGTAGTAAACTTTTTCAGATTCAAATGGAACCCCGAGATGAAATTTGCCCTTCTGCTACTGGCATCCGCTGTGCCGACAGCAATCGTGGGCCTTCTTTTTGAAGACAGCATTGAAAGCATCTTCGACGGCAACGTGCGTTTTGTCGGCTTCATGCTCCTGATAACCGCTACGTTTTTGTTCATCACACACTTCATTCCCAAAAACAACAAGGATGTTACTTTAAAAAGCGCTCTTGTCATAGGCCTTGCGCAAACCTTTGCCGTATTGCCCGGCATAAGCCGAAGCGGAGCCACCATCAGCACAGCACTGTTCTTTGGCATAGAACGCGGCAAAGCCATCCGCTTCTCTTTTCTCATGGTACTGATCCCCATTTTCGGTGCAAATTTCCTTAAAGTGATAAGGGTGTCTGAAGAAGCTGCAGCCGGAACGATGGATGCCACCCCCCTTATCGTTGGGGCAATTGCCGCCTTTATTGCCGGAGTCGTGGCATGCCGCTGGATGCTTGACATCGTCAGAAGAGGGAAGATCGAGTACTTTGCCATATATTGCGTTGCCATAGGACTGACCGCCATCTTTGTGGGCAGCCAGGTGTAATTCAGGAAAATACTGCCATTCATGACACCACACGAAAACGAGTTCGCAGAGTCGTTCCTGCAAGGCCGTGTGCTTTTTGTCGACAAACCTCTGCACTGGACGTCGTTCGATGCTGTTAACAAGATCAAGTCCCTGCTGCGCTACCGCCAGGGAATAAAAAAGATAAGGGTGGGACATGCCGGAACGCTGGACCCCCTGGCTACAGGCCTCCTTATTATATGTACCGGAAAGGCTACAAAGCAAATAGATACCTACCAGGGAATGGACAAAACCTATACGGGAGTTTTTGTGATTGGCCAGACTACTCCTTCCTCTGACCTTGAAACAACTCCCGGTGAAGCAAAGCCTGTCGGACACATTACCCCCGGAGACCTGGAAAAAGCCGCACAGGCACTGACCGGCCCCCAGCAACAAACACCCCCCCTGTACTCAGCAAAGAAAATCAACGGCGAAAGGGCCTATCACCATGCCCGACAGGGCCTTCAAACCCAAATGAAGCCGCGCGACGTAAGGGTCGAATCGTTCGAGATCACCCGGGTGAACCTTCCGGAAGTACATTTCAGGATCACCTGCAGCAAAGGGACCTATATACGCTCCCTGGCGCGCGATTTTGGCGACATCCTCCAGACAGGGGCCTACCTTGGAGCCCTCCGGAGAACCCATATCGGGGAGTTTTCGGTGGACAACGCCTGGAAAATGGACGATCTCTCTGAGGCAATCATCCAGGGCAACCTGTAAAAAAACTTTCTGCAAAAACAACTTGACAAAGGCCTTCGTTTTTATTATCTTTGCACCCCTTTACGCATAGATTCCCATCATATACATATCTTTTCTAATCCGCAATACATGAAGCTGTCACATTTTAACTTTAACCTCCCTGTTGATCTTATTGCAGAACGGCCTGCACCAAACAGGGACGAGTCCCGCCTTATGGTCGTTCATAAAAAGACCGGAAAAATCGAGCATAAAATGTTTAAAGACATCCTTGATTATTTCGACGACCGGGATGTGATGATAGTGAACAACACAAAGGTCTTCCCGGCCCGCCTATACGGGACAAAAGAAAAGACAGGTGCCCGGATTGAGGTTTTCCTGCTCCGCGAACTGAACCGCGAAGCACGCCTGTGGGATGTGCTGGTTGATCCGGCCAGAAAGATCCGCATTGGCAATAAGCTCTATTTTGGAGAAGATGAGAACCTGGTAGCCGAAGTGATAGACAATACAACTTCCCGGGGCCGTACGCTGCGCTTCCTTTTTGACGGCACGTACGACGAGTTTAAAAAGACCATTGAGTCGCTGGGCGAGACACCCCTGCCTAAGCTCATCCAGCGCCCGGTAGACAAAGAGGACAAAGACCGCTATCAGACCGTGTTCGCCAAACGCGAAGGAGCCGTCGCAGCCCCCACTGCCGGCATGCATTTCAGCAAACAGCTGGTCAAAAGACTGGAACTTAAAGGGGTTGACTTCACTGAGATCACCCTCCATGCCGGCCTTGGAAATTTCCGGAACGTTGACGTGGAAGATCTTAGCAAACACAAAATGGACAGCGAAGAGATTCTAATCAGTGAGCAAACCGCTGCAAGGGTTAACAAAGCGAAAGAACAGGAAAAAAAGGTGTGTGCCATAGGAACCACGGTAATGCGCGCCATCGAATCATCCGTATCCATTACCGGTCAGCTGAAACCCTTCGAAGGATGGACCAATAAATTTATCTTCCCCCCTTATGATTTCAGTGTGGCAAACAGCATGGTGTCAAACTTTCACCTGCCACAATCCACGCTGATGATGATGGTGTCGGCATTTGCCGGCTTCGATCTTCTCATGAAGGCCTACAAGACGGCCATAAAGGAAAAATACAAGTTTTTTACCTATGGCGATGCCATGCTTATACTCGACTAAAGTCCAGCCATACATCAACCTGCTTATATGCTAAAACAGTTGCTTATCGCCGCAGGCGGGCAGGGGGAGCGCCTGCAGTCTGA
>PWRF01000067.1 GCA_003556325.1 Bacteroidales bacterium
CTTTCCTGGCTCTGGCTTTCATCCTGCACGAAAAGGTTTATAACCAGGGGATCCGTGGTGCCTGCCCTGCTTTCGATAAGGTCGTGCATGGGAATCGGGTAGGTAACCTCGCGCATCAGGCTCTGCGATGTTTTTGTGATCATTTTCTGGCCTTCGTCGTTGGTAAACTCAAAATCCCAGCATATCAGCATAACTCTTATTCCCAATGCACTTATCTTCCGGATAAGAGGGACAAAGTCACCGTCTGAAGCGATTAGAACCAGAACATCCATCTTGTCAGCCGCTGCCATGTCGTATGCTTCCAATGCCAGGTGTACATCAACGTTCTTTTCTTCTTTCTTGCCGTGAAAGCTTTTGGTGGGGAAATAGTGGGTTACAAGACCCTCCGACATCAGGATGTCGTCAAAGACCCTCTCGTAATAGAGCTGACTGCCCCGTTGTGCTGCCTCCTGGGCACTCACACGCCCGCGAAAGTAATGTGACTCGGTGATGCGGCAAAGCTGGGCATCTACCTCTTCGTCCATTGCTACCTGGTGACGGATAAACTCGTGCAAGCCCGCGATGCTCAACCGCCGCTTGCGGGAATGCACATAATTGTAATAATTGCTGACATGAAGAAAGTAATTACCATCATAAAATACACCAATACGGACAAGTTTACTGCTTTTTTTATTACGCATTATTCCTTTTTTAATATATTGTTTTTATAGGTTTATTAGTTTATTTTGGCAGTGTGCGATTTAACAAAGACAACCATTTGTTATTTGTCGAAAAATAAATACCGGTAAGCCTATCTTGATTATTAAATAAAAGTGGCTGTATGGCTAAAAGTAGCTATCTTCTTCTGCAAATATACGTATGTTTTTCGGGAAATCAATAAACAAAACAGCTTTTTCAGGTAAAAAGGTGCGACTTTTTTCTAAAAGACGTATTTTTGCAGCACCACTAGGGTGTTATCACAAAAAAACTACCAGGATATCTTCAGGAGGCCGAAAATTAGCCCCTGCAGGTTCCCGTCCGACAAGAACAATCTTGAAAAATGAATACGCGTATGGCAAAAACAAAACCAGGCATTCCGAAAGGCACACGGGATTTTGATCCCATAGAGATTGCACGCAGAGATCACATTTTGAATGCTATAAGAGAAGTATACCGCCTGCACGGATTTCGTCCCATCGAAACCCCGGCAATGGAAAATTTGTCAACCCTCCTGGGGAAATATGGTGAGGAAGGCGACCGGCTGATATTCAGGATTTTGAACAGCGGTGACTTTACCTCCCGGGTGGATGACCAGGACTGGCAGAATAAAAATACCGGCAGGCTGTCAGCCCAGCTCAGCGAGAAAGCACTGCGGTATGATCTTACTGTTCCTTTCGCACGGTACGTTGTTCAGCATCAGCATAAAATTTCTTTTCCATTCAAAAGGTACCAGATGCAACCCGTATGGAGGGCCGACAGGCCGCAAAAGGGCCGGTATCGTGAGTTTTTTCAATGCGATGCGGATGTCATCGGTACGAAAAGCCTTGTATGTGAAGCCGAGATCATGCAGATTATCGACAAGGTATTCTCGCAGCTGAATATTGATGTCCGCATTTTGTTCAACAACAGGAAGATTCTTGCAGGTATTGCTGAATACATCGGCCATCCTGATCGTCTTACCGATATTACAACAGCTATTGACAAGATAGAAAAAGCCGGGCTGGAAAGTGCGGTTGGTGAGCTGCTGCAAAAGGGCCTCTCTAAAGATGCTGTGGATAAGCTGAAACCGGTCCTTGAACTTGAAGGCAGCAATGATGAGAAGCTTCAGGCGCTGGAAACCCTTCTTGCCGGCATTCCAACAGGTATAAAGGGCATAGGGGAAGTGCGGGAGGTGTTTGATATCGTCGCAGTGAGTCCCCTGCATTGCGATCTTGAGTTTGACCTGTGCCTGGCCCGGGGGCTGGATTACTACACAGGGGCAATCATCGAGGTGAAATCCGTGGATGTGCCTATGGGCAGTCTGTGCGGCGGGGGTCGCTACGACGACCTGACCAGTATCTTTGGCCTCAGTGATGTCTCCGGGGTGGGAATATCTTTTGGAGCCGACAGGATCTATGATGTCCTGGAGGCCATGAATCGCTTCCCGGATACCACAGGCACTTTCAGCCAGGTGCTGGCCATCAATTTCGGGCAAAAAGAACGTGATTACTGCCTGCCGGCCCTGGAAAACCTGCGCTCTATTGGTGTGCAGTGTGAGATGTATCCCGAGCCTGTCAAACTCAAAAAGCAGCTCCAGTATGCCGATAAGAATTACATCCCCTTCGTGCTGATGGCAGGTGAGGAGGAGATGAAAAAGAGTTTGTTCTCTCTTAAAGATATGCGTACCGGTGACCAGGAACAGCTTATGCTTGAACAGATAAGCGATGTCCTGATGAAATATATTGACAGATAAACCCGCTTTGATACAGCCCATTTTTCAGGTGGCTGCAAATGCGGTTCACTCATAACACAGGTAAGCATGCTGAACGACAGGATGATCAATACAGCTTTACCTGTCTTTGTCAACATGGGAATTGTCACATTTCTGTGACGGGCATACAGTCAGGGCGTTGGATCGCATAGATTCTGGTCACATGCCTCTGCTGGCCTGCGGGAGTATGCAGGCGAAACACATCTCAAATACAAATTACTTTCTAATCTTATGGAAATCCATCATATATCATCAAAGACGGTAGATTTTGCCCTTATGGACAAAGTGCTGGGCAACACCATAAAGCTGGAATTGTCGGATGAGGTTAAGCAGCGGGTGTCGCATTGCCGGACCTACCTGGAAAACCGTATCTCAAGCCAGGAAGAACCTGTTTACGGCGTGAATACCGGATTCGGTTCGTTGTGCAATCGCCGTATCCCTGCGGAAGATCTCAGCCAGCTGCAAAAAAACCTCGTTATGTCACACGCATGTGGTATGGGCGAAGAGGTGCCGGTCGACATCGTCAGGTTGATGCTGTTCCTCAAGATCCAGTCTCTTTCGTACGGGCATTCGGGCATCCGGATGGAGACGCTCGGGCGGCTTGTCGACTTTTACAATCACGGTGTGTCTCCGGTGGTTTACACACAGGGGTCGCTTGGTGCCTCCGGGGATCTGGCCCCGCTTGCTCACCTGTGTCTGCCGTTGCTTGGACTTGGTGAGGTGTATTACGACGGCCGGCGGATGGATGGTGGTGATCTTCTGAAGCTGCAATCATGGGAGCCGTTGCAGCTGGGTGCCAAAGAGGGCCTCGCGCTTCTCAATGGAACCCAGTTTATGGGTGCTTATGGCGTATATGCCCTGCTTCGCTCGTATGACCTTTCGCTGTGGGCTGACCTGATAGGGGCGATGTCCCTGGAAGCGTTCGACGGCCGCATGGATCCCTTCCGGGAACAGGTGCACCTGGTGAGGCATCACAAAGGCCAGATCGAAACGTCAGCAAACATCAGGGCAGTTCTCGGGGGCAGTGAGCTGATGAACGGGAAAAAGAACCATGTCCAGGACCCATACTCCTTCCGGTGCATCCCGCAGGTGCATGGCGCCTGCAAAGACGGGATCGGCCATGTGTCAGATATCTTCTATAACGAGATCAATGCAGTAACCGACAACCCTACGCTCTTCCCCGACGATGATATGATCGTGTCTGCCGGCAATTTTCACGGCCAGCCCCTGGCTATGGGTCTTGACTACCTGGGCATTGCGCTGGCAGAGCTTGGCAATATCTCGGAGCGCCGGATCTACCGGCTGATCTCCGGCAAGAGAAAGCTTCCTTCGTTCCTGGTGGCCAAGCCCGGCCTGAACTCCGGATTTATGATCCCTCAATATACGGCCGCAAGCATTGTAAGCCAAAACAAACAGCTTTGTACGCCGGCCTCCGTCGACTCGATAGAGTCGTCGCAGGGCCAGGAGGACCATGTGAGCATGGGCGCCAACGCTGCGGTGAAAACGCATAGCATCGTGTACAACCTGGAGAAGATCCTGGGCATTGAGCTGATGACGGCAGCCCAGGCACTCGAATTTCGTGATCACCAGCGGACTTCGGCCAGTTTACGTAAACTCTTTGCGTCGTTCCGCCAGCAGGTGGGCTTTGTTGATAACGACAGGGTTATGTATAAGGAGATGCATGCTTCTGCCGATTTCATACGCTCGAACGCCCCTTCTGCTTTTTTCCCGGGGCCTTAACCCTTTCGCCAATACCCGGTTGCATCAAGCCACAGGCTTAATGATCTTCTGCGGGGCTTTGCTGCCGTGCAGCCTCAAACCTCAAACCGGGTAATAACAGCACCGGGCACCCGGCGTCAAGCGCCGGGTGCCCGGTGTTTCGCATCATCCCCGGGTATGTATGCCTGGAGGCGTGCCCGGTTCAGGGGGTTATTCCGTTTATTAGTTGGTGCTGTAACCGGAATCTCCTTTCATTTTCTCTTTTACAACGGCTTGTGCCGCAGCGAGGCGTGCGATGGGCACGCGGAAGGGAGAGCAGCTTACGTAGTCCATGCCCACGCGGTGGCAGAACTCTACGGAGCTGGGTTCTCCGCCGTGCTCTCCGCAAATGCCGATCTTCAGATCCTGGCGTCCTTTCCGGCCCCGTTCTATTGCGAGCTCCACCAGCTGGCCAACGCCTTCCTGGTCAAGGATCTGGAAGGGGTCGTTCATCAGCAGGCCCTTTTCCACATAGACTGGCAGGAAGCGGCCGGCATCGTCGCGGGAGTAACCGAATGTCATCTGTGTCAGGTCGTTGGTCCCGAACGAGAAGAACTCGGCCTTTTGGGCTATTTTGTCTGCTACCAGCGTAGCCCTTGGGATTTCGATCATGGTACCTACGAGGTACTCCACCTCATCGCCGTATTCTTCGAAGACTTGTTTGGCCGTGTTGCGTACGATCTCCTCCTGCAGGTTGTACTCAGGCTCGGTACCTGTGAGGGGGATCATGATCTCCGGGATGGCCCTGATCCCTTTTTTCTTCAGGTTAAGGGCAGCTTCGATGATGGCGCGGGTCTGCATCTCGGAAATTTCAGGGTAGGTGTTGCCAAGGCGGCAGCCCCGGTGCCCGAGCATCGGGTTGAACTCATGCAGGCTGTCGACGGTAGATTTTACTTCTTCTTCGCTGACGCCCAGTTCATCGGCCATCTCTTTCTGGTTCTTTTCGTCGTGGGGAAGGAACTCGTGGAGAGGCGGGTCGAGCAGGCGAACTGTCACAGGCAGGTCGTGCATGGCCTCGAAAATGCCTTCGAAATCTTCGCGCTGCATCGGCAGCAGCTTGTCGAGGGCCTTGCGCCGTCCTTCTTCGTTTTTGGCAAGGATCATCTCACGCATGGCTTTGATACGCACGCCTTCAAAGAACATATGTTCTGTACGGCACAGTCCGATACCTTTGGCGCCAAATTCGCGTGCCACCTTTGAGTCTTTTGGGGTGTCGGCGTTGGTACGCACATGCATCCGCGTGAATTTTTCGGCCAGCTCCATAAGCTTGGCAAAGTCGCCGCTCATTTCGGGGTCCATCGTCTTGATCTTCCCTTCAAAGACCTCGCCGGTGGTTCCGTTCAGGCTGATAAAATCGCCTTCTTTGAACTCTTTTCCGTCGATGGTCATCTTGCGTTCTTTGTAGTTGATCCGCACGGTGCCTGCACCGGACACACAGCATTTACCCATCCCCCTTGCAACGACGGCTGCATGGGATGTCATGCCGCCTCTTGCGGTGAGGATCCCTTCGGCGGCATCCATACCGCTGAGGTCTTCGGGTGAGGTCTCAACGCGCACGAGGATCACTTTTTCCCCTTTGGCTGCCCATTCTGCAGCGTCGTCGGCAAAGAAAACGATCTGGCCGGTGGCTGCGCCCGGGGAGGCTGCAAGGCCTTTGGCAAGCAGGTCGGCGGCCTTCAGCTCCTTGGTGTCAAACACCGGGTGAAGGAGCTCATCAAGCTTTTCGGGTTCAATGCGCAGCAGGGCTTCTTCTTCTTTGATAAGGCCGTCGTTCAGCATATCCATAGCGATCTTCACCATGGCCGGGCCGGTACGCTTCCCGTTCCGTGTCTGAAGCATCCACAGCTTATCTTCCTGGATCGTAAACTCGAGGTCCTGCATGTCGAGATAATGAAGCTCCAGTTTTTTCTGTTGCTCATCAAGCTCTTTGTAATTTTCCGGGAAGAGCTCCTCGAGAGAAGGATATACTTTTTTGCGTTCTTCTTCGGAAACGCCCTGGAGCTTTGCCCAGCGCAACGATCCTTCCTTGGTGATCTGGCGTGGCGTACGTGTGCCGGCCACCACATCTTCTCCCTGGGCATTGACCAGGTACTCTCCGTTAAATATATTTTCGCCGGTGGCGGCATCTCTCGTAAATGCCACGCCCGTAGCGGAGTTGTCTCCCATATTGCCAAATACCATGGCCTGAACATTCACTGCCGTACCCCATTCGGCAGGAATATTGTATTTTGTCCGGTAGTAGGTGGCCCTGGGGTTATTCCATGACTCAAATACCGCCGTTACTGATCCCCACAGCTGCTCCCACGGATCTTCCGGGAAGTCCTTGCCGGTCTCATCCTTAACAGCCTTCTTGAACCGCTTCACCAGCTCCTTGAGGTCGTCGGTAGTCAGGTCCTGGTCGTTTTCAGCACCCTTTTCTTCCTTGAGCTCTTCCATGATCACATCGAAAGGATCCTCTTCTTCTTTGCTGGCGGGCTTCATGCCCATCACCACGTCGCCATACATATGGACAAAGCGGCGGTAGGAGTCCCATACGAAACGCTCGTTGCCGGTTTTCTTCGCAAGGCCTTTCAGCGTGCTCTCGTTCAGTCCGAGGTTCAGCACCGTATCCATCATCCCGGGCATACTGGCCCTGGCTCCTGAACGCACTGACATCAGCAGGGGATTGTCCTTGTCGCCGAAGCCGGCTTGCATTTCTTCCTCCACGCGACGCATGTTCTCTTCCACTTCCTGCCTGATCTCATTCACCACAAAATCGTGGCCGCGCTCATTATACATCGTGCAAACCTCAGTGGTAATGGTAAATCCGGGAGGGACAGGAACACCTATGTTGACCATCTCGGCCAGGTTCGCACCCTTGCCACCCAGCAGGTTTCGCAATGACGAGTCTCCGTCGGCTTTCTCGCCGCCAAAAAAATACACCTTCTTGTTTTGTTTGTCCATTGTTTCTCGTTTTTTTATTTCCATTCGATTCAAAAATTAGCTGACTCAAAAGCATCAACGGGCCTGCAGCCAAAAATCAGCAGCCCCGGAAAAATGAAGTACAAATTTACAGTTTTTTTTATTCCCCGAAGACCGGGGAATGTGTTTTTTACACCCTTCTCCTCTTCCTATCCTCCCGACTCCCCATCCTCCCATCTTCTCATCCTCCCATCTCCCCGTCTTCCCATCTCTCCGTCTTCCCATCTCCCCGTCTTCCCATCTCTCCGTCTTCCCATCTCTCCGTCTCCCCATCTCTCCGTCTCCCCATCTCCCCGTCTTCCCATCTTATCGTTTCCAAAAAAAATTGTAACTTGTGGTAGCAAACCCGGTAACAAGATTCTCATGCAAACACAAAGAGTGCAAGGTTTTTACTGCGAGATTCTGAAAGAAGAACCGCTGAGTACGCTGGAACCTGAAATGACCTCAGGCAACAGCTGCGTGCTGGAGTCGACCTCCCCGTTTTTTGGCTATTATCTGGATGCTCCTATGGGGAAGCCCGACCCGCATATTTACTGCGTGCTGGATAAGGAGTATTCGCTGATGGAGGTATGGAGGGCTGCCAGCATGATGAACGAAAATAGGCGCAACCCTGTGACTGTGGATCCCGGCAGGCTGTTTCTGCAGGACAGAACATGCCAGGTATGCCGCATCAAAAACATCCTCCACTTTAACCAGGTGCCCATAGTGCAGCAGGGAATGAAACAACACGGGATCGGCTTCAAAAAGAAACAACGCACCATAACGGACCAGATGGCTATCATCCGGCTGTCCAAGATCCTCTATGTTGATGACCTGGGTGAGGGTATGTTTATGGATGCAGAGGACGACACCAAGGCTTACTTTAAGCTGCCAGCTTACCTTAGCTGGGATGAGTTTAAGGCTCTTACCACAGAGGCCAGGTACGACACCAGCATCCTTTACTTCGATGCTGCCCAGGCAACTATCATAAAGGACGGGGAGCTACTTAACCTGGTCAGGATATACAAAAAACACATAACACCCGAACACGTCCGGGCGATACGCGACAGGTATCTCCAGGTCTTGAAATAAGATCTGCAGCCGGCCTGAAAGGAATGTAAGGCAAGGGCCGGGGCTATTTTTTGATGTCGTAATAGCACCTTTTGGGCGAATAGATGCTGCCCGCTTCTTTCATCTTTTTGATGGCCTTTTCCGCCTCTTTTTTGTCGATCCCTGCCAGTTCGGCCAGTTCGCCTGTGCGAAGAGGTTTTGCTGCTTTTTCAAATGTTTTTTTGATTTTTTCCTGAATATCCATAGCGAGAAAAGATTTGGTGAGTGGCATTCTATTCCTGGCCGATCGTGACCGGATCTCCCAGTTGTTGCGGCTGTTTGTTGGTGAGGATGTCCCAGAAGACATTGGTTTTGGCGAACCATTCCCTCATGCGCGTCCTGTCGCTGTTGTGATGAGGTACGTCTCCGGCATTGTAGGCAGCCACTTCCATCCCATGGTGCCGGGCAATGTAGACGGCCCGCTGGTTATGAAATCGTTGCGAAACAATGGTGATGCTGTCCTGGCCGAAAACATCCCGGGCGCGCACCACTGAATCCAGTGTGCGCAATCCTGCATGGTCCTTATAGATGTTTTCTCCCGGAACGCCCAGGTCGACCAGGGCGTTGCGCATTACGCGGGGCTCGTTGTAATAAGGCGTTCGGTTGTCCCCGCTCACGATCAGATAGCGTACTTTGCCTGAATGGTAAAGATCCGCAGCCGCTGCCATCCGGTTGTGAAAATAGGGGTTGGGCCCGCCGTTACGCACCCGGTGAGAAGTTCCAAGGACCAGGCCGACATGATGGTAGGGCAATTCATCAAGCGAGTCGTAGAGGTGAGCTTCTGAAGAAACACGGATCACCTGGTTGCTGACCAGAAGGGCCAGAACCGGCAACAACACAGCGATCTCAAGAAGGATCAGCCCCCCCCTGAGAAATTTCGAAAACCCGCTTTTTGGCTTTTTCTTCATCACACTGTAAAAATACACATTTTTACTGATTCGCCACTTCTTTAGAATCGTTATAATTTTTTCTGTAACCGATTGTAATGACGCATTTTGCGGGGTATGTAATAAAATAATTTGTCCAATCTTCTGTAGTTTGAATAAATAATTATAGTTTTGTCTCAGCTTGAATTGTTAATTTTTTATCAATCGGGCAAATTGTCATAACGTGTTAATAACGAATAGTTCACTACAAAAATATACATACAATGGCGAGAAAAGGAGATGTTGTCATTAATATAGAGAAGTGCAAGGGCTGTGAGGTTTGTTTATCAGTCTGCCCTGAGCAGGTACTGGCCCTCAGCAATGAGGTAAATGCCAAAGGGTATCATTATGCCATGAAGGTGAATGCAAATTGTATCGGCTGCGCCAATTGTGCGGTAGTGTGTCCGGATGCAGTCATTACGGTATACCGCGAAAAGCCGGTACGGAGGAAGGAAGAAGGAAGTAAGAAGTAGGTAGTAAGAAGCTGGATGCCAGCGCCCAGGCTGGAGGATGTGGAGACGTGGATGGGAAGTGGAAGCAAGAAGTAGGAAGTAATAGGCAGTAATAAGAAGCGGGCTTTAATGTCTTCGGGGGATGATATTTCGACATTTTGACAGTTGCAACACAACCCATGAACTTTTGACAAGAACATAAACATTTCAATTACAATTAGTTGAAAAAACATAAACAGATGAAAGAGTTACGATTAATGAAAGGCAATGAGGCTTTGGCGGAAGCTGCCATTAGGGCAGGGGCTGATGCCTATTTTGGATATCCCATTACGCCACAGTCAGAGGTCATTGAATACCTGATGCGGGAGAACCCTGCAGACCGGACGGGAATGCAGGTGTTGCAGGCCGAGAGCGAGGTGGCAGCCATCAATATGGTTTATGGTGCAGCCGGCTGCGGCAAGAAGGCCATGACCTCTTCATCCAGTCCGGGCATCAGCCTGAAGATGGAAGGCTTATCTTACATTGCCGGGGCAGAGTTGCCCTGCCTGGTTGTAAACGTAGTGCGTGCAGGCCCCGGCCTGGGAACCATCCAGCCTTCACAGTCTGACTATTTTCAGGCGGTAAAAGGCGGCGGCCATGGCGATTATAAACTTATTGTACTCGCCCCGGCTACGGTGCAGGAAAGCGTCGATTACGTCAGGCTCGGTTTTGAACTGGCCTTTAAGTACCGTAACCCAGTGATGATCCTTTCGGATGGCATCATCGGGCAGATGATGGAAAAGGTTGAGCTTTTCGGGCAGGAACCCCGCGACACCACTGAATATGAGTGGGCCAC
>PWRF01000311.1 GCA_003556325.1 Bacteroidales bacterium
ATCCTCTCATCCTCTCATTCTCCCATCCTCTTATCCTCTCTTCTTCCTATCCTCTCATCTTCCCATCCTCCCATCCTCCCATCCTCTCATCCTCTCATCCTCTCATCCTCTCATCCTCTCATCCTCTCCTCTCCCCGTCTTCCCCCAGGCCAGCCGGCTGTGTGAAGGCGCTTGATACATCGCTACGGCGGCTGATCTGTCATTTATATTTCAATTACCTGGTATTCGTGTTCCAGGGTGTCGACCATCAGCAGTTTGTTTTTCAGTATGCCTTCCTTGTTAACCAGAAGCTTCAGGCATTCGGCCACCTGGAGCGAAGCTGCCAGGGCGGGTGTGAACGACGGGTTGCCTAATTTTGTTTCTGCACCCTTGTTGGTGCCTGGCGGATAGATTTTATCCAGCAGGCGGCTGCCGGGCATGATGGTGCCCACCTGGGCATACCATCCGGCAATCGCAGCAAACACCATAGGGATGTTCAGCTCTTCTGCTGCCTGTTCAACCACGCGCCGGCCTGATATGTTGTCCAGGGCATCGCAGATCACGTCATGGCCCTGAAGCAGCGTTTTGGCATTATCTTTCGTGACAAAAGCCTGGTGCACATTTACATGGATGTCGGCGTTCACGGCCCTAACCCTTTCGGCTGCAGCAGAAGTCTTGGGCTTCCCTATGTTGTCGGGTAATGACAACAACTGCCTGTTCAGGTTTGAGGCTTCAAATACGTCACCATCGATGAGGGTGAGGTATCCAACGCCGAGCCTGGCAAGCATCTCGATGATATGCCCGCCCAGGCCGCCACAACCTACCACCGCCACTTTGCGTTTGCGCAGCGACTGGTTTTCTTCGTGGCTCAGCATGTTTTCGTTACGGATATAACGGTCTTTCATTTTAAAAATGTCTGAAAGGTCAAAATGTAAAAATGTCGAATTGTCACCCGGCGCCCTGAGACTCCTGTCAGGGACCTGCGACCGCAGGGCTGGTAACTGAATCATCAACGCATGTGGATGCAAAGATACAAAACATTGCGACGGCAAACCACAACCCAGCCATTGCTCAACCCAGCAACATGTTCACATCTTATTTAGGTAAGCCAACAGATTCCTAACGTTCGTCCGGAATGACGGGTCTTAACCTCAACCTTAATTTCACCCTCCGCCCACGGGCGGGAATATCGACACCACATCACCCTCATTAAGTTCCCGGGTATAGTTGCCATCCTTGCCATTTACCAGCAGTATGGCGACATCTGCTTTGGCAATTTCAAGCTTGTTGATGACATCTTCGGGGGTGGCTTTATCCTGCAGGGAGAGCTGCAGCTCCTTTCCACGGTTTTCACGCAGGGTAGCAAATAATCTGACTTTTATTTCCATGGCACAATCACACTTGATATCAATGACAAAATACAATATTTCTGGCCTGCAGACAATCCCCGCAGGATGGTTCATTGCTGCAGCAGTCAGGCAGGGTCCTGGCTGACCAGTTCACAACACTCTGCAAGGTCACGGTCAGGGCAAAGTAAGCAGAGACTGCCTCCGATACCCGGCCGGGTTTTAAGAGGCAGTCTCTGTCAGGGGCCTGGTGCTTACAGCCCGCTATTGTTCAGCGGTGCTTATACACCTAACTTTTCGAGGGTTTCTGCTTTCGGGATACCCTTTTCTGACCAGCCTCTGATTTCGTAGTATTTTGGAAGCATTTCCTCAAGGCGGGTCACATTGCCTTTAGAAGGCCCGTCTGGTATAGGATCTTTGAGCAGGCGCTTTGGCAGGGTGTCCTGTGAGGGGTCGATGCCTGCCTTCAGGTTGTAGTCGCGCTCCAGGTTCCAGATTCTGTCGCCGGCTTCCAGGATGTCTTCCTGGGTGAAGTCGGTGCCCAGCACGGCATTTGTGAGATTGGCATAGCCTTCGCCGTCGATGGCGAAAGAGGTGAACAGGCAGAGACCTGCGCTGTCGATAAAGGCTGTAAGGTCCTGGAAGATCTTAACCCATTCTGCCTTTCCATCGATGGCGAACCGGTCGAGCTTCTGAGGCAGTCCGAGGATCTCGGGCGAGATCATGTATCCACGTACGTGGCAGCCTCCCCTGTTGGATGTAGCATACTGCAGTCCCTGGCCGCGGATGCCCCTGGGATCATAAGCGGGCAGCTCTTGTTTTTTTACAGCCATGGCCACCTCGGGCATGCCAAAATGTTCTGCCATGCGGTAGGACCCTTCTGCCAGCTTGTCGCCGATAAGACCGTCGCGGCGTCCCATCTTTTTCACCCATTCCACGAGGCTGTCACCGGCGCCCCACTTAAGGCTAAGCCCCTCGTCAATGTCGGCGTCGGTGATCTTGCCGCGCTGGTATAGCTCCATGGCAGCTGCGATGGTGACACCCGCAGAAATGGTGTCGAGCCCCATCTCGTTGCACCAGAAATTGGCTTTGATCACGGACTTCATATCGTCAATGCCGCAGGCAGCACCAAAGGCCCAAATGGTCTCGTACTCCGGTCCGCCGCCTTCCACCTCATCGGCCTTGGTATAGCGGCCACAGGCAATCGGACATGCAAAACACGATTCGCGCTTGATCAAAAAGTTTTCGGCCAGGTGTTCGCCGCTGATGTTTTCTGCCTTGTCGAAATAGGTGGTCTGGAAGTTGTTGGTGGGGAAAACACCGCTCTCGTTAATGATGTTGACAAGGACGGCAGTTCCGTAGGTGGGAAGGCCCTGCCCGGTGACACCGTTGTCTTTTAATTTGCCCCGCGACTCCTTTACCAGTTCTTTCAGCTTCTCACTGTCAGCGATCGTTGGTTTGGAAGAGCCTTTTACAACGATGGCTTTCAGGTTTTTAGACCCTACTACCGCACCAACCCCGGAGCGGCCCGCCGCCCGGTTGATATCATTCATTACGGCTGCGATCTTTGACAAGTTCTCGCCTGCCGGACCGATACAAAGGATCTTAGCCTTGTCGGGCGCTTCTTCCGCCAGTATACTTGTGGTCTCGCTCACAATTTTTCCCCATACGTGACCGGCATCCTTAAAAGAGATCTTGTCGTCTTCAATGAACACGTTGACCGGCTTGGGCGATTTCCCCTCAAGGATCAGAAGGTCGTAACCGGCAAATTTGAGCTCAGAGCCCCAAAACCCACCGGAGTTCGACGAGGCAATGGTGCCTGTAAGCGGCGATTTGGTTACCACCATGTACCGCCCGCCTGCAGGCGTCGGTGTGCCCGTTAACGGCCCCGTAGCAATGATGACCTTGTTTTCCGGGTCAAAAGCATCTACGGTAGGAGATACCTCGTCGGCCATTATTTTGGACCCCAGCCCACGGCCTCCAATATACTTCAGGGCCATGTCGTGGTCCAGTTGCTCTGTTTTGTAAGTGTGATCACTTAAGTTGATCCTTAAAATTTTTCCTGCGTATCCGTTCATGTGATTTGTTTTTTGGTGAATATATTTACTATGGTCCTTAGGCAGTACTGTTAGCAGTTCAGACAATTCTTATTCTTCCCCATAACCAGAAACCAGCACGGCCCGTATATTTTAGCGTGCAATTGGTCTGAACACCATGATTAATTGCTTTATTAGTATATCAAGACGCTTGCCAAACAGTTTAAGTGTCATAAAATCAAAAAGAAAGCATGTTATATAGATATGTTAAAGTGTTAACAGCAAAGCGGCCATGTTTGGAAACTTAACAAAAACAGCGTATGTTTGTGTCAGAAAAGTGAACAGCGTTCAGAAAAATCACAGGGGTTGTGTAAGAAATTTATTCAGATTAAATATAAACTAGCGGATTGTGGTTTTCTGCAGAGGGATCTGAGTTCCGGATGGTTTAAAATTTCTGAAGATGTTAAATAATTGGAAAGTTAGCCTGGTATTTCTATTTGTAAGCGGGCTGGTATTGCTTTTTATCGTGGCGCCTCTTGCCGGTATGTTTCTGCAGACAACCGGGGCTCAATATGCTGCAACAGTTTCGGATGAGGAGGTAATGCGGAGTATCCGGCTTACCCTGGTCAGTTCGCTGGTGGGAGTCATTATTTTTGGCATCCTTGCCATTCCGCTTGCTTATGTGCTTGCACGGAGGAAATTTCCGGGAAAAGGTTTGGTGAATGGCTTGGTGGATCTGCCGGTGGTGATACCGCACTCGGCGGCCGGTATCGCCCTGTTAGGCGTGATCAGCCGGAACACCTGGATAGGACAGGCCGGAGAAGCCGCCGGTATCCCCTTTGTTGGCGGAATGGCCGGTATTGTCGTAGCCATGGCCTTTGTTAGTATCCCCTACCTGATCAATGCCGCCAGGGATGGGTTTGAGGCGGTGCCTGAAAAACTGGAAAAAGCAGCTCTTAACCTGGGTGCTTCACCATGGCGCGTTTTTTTCACCATCTCTCTTCCCCTCGCAAAAAGGCATGTGCTAACCGGACTAACCATGATGTGGGCGCGGGGTCTCAGCGAATTCGGTGCCGTGGTGATCATTGCCTACCACCCCATGGTTACACCGGTGCTGATCTGGGAACGCTTTGCCTCCTTCGGACTTGCCTATGCACGCCCCGCGGCTGCCGTCTTTGTGATCATCTGCCTGGTCGTTTTCGTCCTGATGCGGCTGCTCTCAGGGAAGCCGCCGGCGTCCAGGCATACGGAGGGGTAGGGAGGAAGGAGCAGGAAGTAGGAAGTAAGAAGTAAGGAGCAGATAAACATGAATGAGATGGAGCGTAACGAGTACCCTGTTTTGCAAATTCACGACCTCAGTGTCAGGTTCCGGGCTTTTGCGCTGGAGGATATCAGCCTGGATGTCTTCAGGGGAGACTATCTGGCCTTGCTGGGGGTGTCCGGTGCCGGAAAGACAGTCTTGCTGGAGGCCCTGGCCGGTCTCGTGAGGCCAGCGAAAGGACGAATTTTGCTTAACGGCAGTGAGATTACACGCGACAAAGTTCAGAGCAGGGGTATAGGCCTGGTGTACCAGGACCTTTCGTTGTTCCCTCATCTCAGTGTATGGAAAAACATTGCCTACCCGCTGAAAAATAAGGGGTTGTCATCAAAACAGTCAAAATCAAGGGTTGAAGAGCTTGCCGGGCAGGTGGAGATTCGTCACCTGCTGGATCGGTACCCCGGCACCCTTTCCGGTGGGGAGGCACAACGGGTAGCGTTGGCCCGCACACTTGCTTCGGACCCACAGGTGCTGCTTCTCGATGAACCCCTGTCCAACCTGGATGTCAAACTCAAGGGCGAACTGAGGGGCGTCCTGCGAAAGATACATCGCAGCGGCAAAACCATGATCCACGTGACCCACGACTTCATGGAAGCCGCCACCCTCGCAACCAAAGTGGCCGTTGTGGAGAACGGAAGGCTCGTCCAGCACGGCACACCGGAAGAAGTATTTCGCCATCCGCGCAATGAATTTGTGGCACGCTTCAGCGGGATTAAGAACCTCTTTCCCTGCAAGGTGGTGTCTTACGCCAGTGATGAAGGACTGCATGAGGCTATCATCAACGACCATGTGTCGATCCGGTATCTTGGAAAAGACGGTCACAAGTCGGGTTATGTGATGATCCCACAGGAAGATATCGTCGTGTCCGAAAAACCAATTGAGTCATCCGCAACCAACCGCCTGGAAGGCGTGATTAGAGAGGCCTACCTGTCGGGATCAGGGATGGAATTGGTCGTTGAATCGGGTGTGCCCTTTGTGGTGGCAGTGAGCCGGCAATCGCATGAAAACATGAAGCTGCAGCCCGGGAAAAGAGTATGGCTGAACTTCAAAGCCGCCGCCGTGCGGTTTATGGATAGCTGATGTCGCCGGAGAAATGATAGCAGCAGACAACTTAACCTTTTGTCATTACTACAAAACACATACACATGAACAGCAAAGAGCAACAAAAACCGATCATTGCACAATCACACAGCCGCTGTAAAATAATGGGCCTGGAAACCGAAAGGGTCTTTCCTGCCAAAGTGCTTGCCGGAAAAGCATTACAGGAAAAACTCAAAGAGAATGTCTCCCTGCTGGAAATTGCCGCCCCTTTTATGGACATCCTGTATGAGGCCGTTGCCAACTCAGGCTTCTTTATCCTGCTGACCGACCACGACGGATATATCCTGAGGTCGAAAGGAGACCCGGATGCAATTGCCATGTCGGAAGAGCTGAACATGGTTATCGGTGCCAGCATGTCGGAGGAGAGCATCGGGACAAATGCCATGGGAACGTCTCTATATGAAGAGAAGCCTTTGCAGGTCACGGCAGACGAGCACTATATCACAGCATACCACCGATGGACCTGCAGCGCTGCCCCCATTCGTGATACAGCAGGAAACATCATCGGGTCGCTTAACCTGACAGGCTCCAGTGAATTGCTGCATCCACATACCCTGGGACTGGTCGTGGCTGCGGTCAGGGCGATCGAAAACCAGCTGCAGGCCGAAAAAGCACAGGAAAAACTTAATGAAACATTTTATTACCTGCAGTCTGTGCTGGGATCGGTATCATCAGGCATCATCACCATTGACCTGAACGGTACGATCAAAACCATTAACCCCTGGGCGTGCTCTTTGCTCAACCTCAACAGGGAAAAGACCCTGAACAGCTCAATAGAAAGCTTATTGCCGATATGGAAAGAGATCTATAACCGGTTTAAAAGAGGGGAAAGTTTCCTGGATTCGGAGATCAGCATCCCCGGCAGGCGCGAACGTTACGACCTGAGCGCCTATCCCATATACGATGATCAACAGGAGATCCTCGGGATGGTGCTGGTTGTCAAAGGAATACAAAAGATTTTCAACCTTGTAAACAAATATACCGGCATGCGTGCCCATTACACTTTTGACGACATTGTGGGCAAAAGCCCGGAGATCCGTCAGATCATTGAACACGCCAGGACCATATCCGGCACACCGAGCACAGTGTTGCTGATGGGAGAGAGCGGTACCGGCAAAGAGTTGCTTGCACAGTCTATACACAACGCCAGCACCCGCCGCAACGAGGTCTTTATCGCTGTAAACTGCGGTGCTTTGCCAAAAAATCTTATCGAAAGCGAACTCTTTGGCCACGAGGAAGGTGCCTTTACAGGGTCAAAGAAAGGAGGACATGCCGGCAAATTCGAACTGGCCAATGGGGGCACCATCTTTCTGGACGAGATCGGAGAAATGCCCCTGGATATGCAGGTGAACCTTCTGCGGGTGCTTCAGGAAGGGTATGTGACAAGAATTGGCGGGACAAAAAATATTCCCGTGGATGTAAGAGTGATCGCCGCCACCAAAAAAAACCTGATGGAAGAACTTCGAAAAGGAACCTTCCGGGAAGACCTTTTCTACAGGCTTAGCGTAATACCGCTATTCATCCCCCCGCTGAGAGAGCGAAAGCAGGATGTGAAAACCCTCTTCAACTACTTTATGGAAGCCAAAGCACGGAAGCTGAACAAACCTGTACCCGATATAAGCGAAGAACTGCAACAGCAGATCCTTCGCTACCATTGGCCGGGAAACGTACGTGAGCTGGAGAATTTCGTGGAGAACCTGGTAAACTTTAACGGCATGAGCAGTTTTAACATCCTGGAAGTTGAAAACCAACCGGGGTTCAGAAACTATCAGAACAATTACAGACAGGAGCCGAAACAACCCGACTATACAGGTGAAGCAGGCCAGGTTTCTCTTGAAGATCTCGAAAAACGTGCGATCACAGAATGCATGCGCCATCACGACGGGAACGTAACCCGGGTGAGCCGCCAACTCGGAATCAGCCGCACAACCCTCTACTCCAAAATGAGAAAATACCGGATCGATGTGAACTGACCATACCTGGTTGCCTTTGCTGAACGACACCTGTTTTGCAACTCACAAGCTTCGGGCTTGTAAGCGGTTTCACGATTTCTTGACCTCTGATTTATATTGTCTTAATGTGAGTCACTTACCTTTGGCATGCAATACTATAAAACTCTTTATTATGTTGTATGTAAACTACTCCATTGATCAATTGCAGGGCCCTTTAAAACACTTGTCCCAACGGGGCAAAACAAATAAACCCGCAAAATTTGAAAAGAGTCACCGGCAACCCCGGTCCTGTATGAACGATGTGTTGCAGGATATGTGGAACACATACCTGGTTTTTGTGAGCTAACTAACTGGCAACCAGGACATTTTTTGAAATACAGAAGGGTGGTTTAGTTTTGAGATTAAGGTTAAGATTTGTATTTTTGTACCTTAATAATCAACCAAAACGGATTCATTATGACTAAGCGACTTTATTTGATAAACACTTTTTACCTGATTCTGCTGGCAGGCTTTCTGAGTTGTGCAGCGGCTCCTGAGCAGGTTGACCACGAACTCCCCAGCCCTGTCAATATCATTTACTTTGTTGGCGACGGCATGGGTTATAACCACGTGCGGGCAGCCAATTATTTCGAACACGGGGAAGCCGGGGTCCAGGTTTATGAGCAGGACGACTGGTTTCATGCGGCGCAGGCCACCTATTCGGCAGCCCGCATCGATAGTGACGGTGACACCATATATATGAACGGGTATGCACCGCGTACAGCCTGGCAGGACCCAAGGTATTTAAGGAGGGATTATACCGACAGCGGAGCTGCAGGAACAGCCCTTTCCACAGGGCATAAGACCATTGGAGGAGCCATCGGGATGAGCATGCATGGCGATACATTAACCCATGTTGCCCAGGCAGCGAAGGCCATCGGTAAATCTGTCGGCATCGTTTCCAGCGTGCCACTGAGCCATGCCACACCTGCAGCTTTTATAGCCCATAACCACAGCCGGCATAACCTCAGGGAGATAGGCAGATATATGCTTTTTCACACCCAGGCAGACCTGATCATGGCACCCGGTCATCCGGGATATAATGACGATGGAGAAGCCGAAGAGATGTCAACCCGCTATATTGGCAGCAGGGAGATCTGGGAACAGATTATTGCCAATGACGGCAGGACGGAGTTTTATGATGGTGATGAGATACTGTATGTACAGGATGCAACGGGTGACGGCCGGCGTGACCCCTGGACGTTTATTGAAAGCCGCGAAGACTTTATTGCTTTGGCAGACGGACCGGCGCCGAGACGGGTTCTGGGCATACCAAAGGTGTACAGCACACTGAACCAGGGCAGGATGCGCGGCCAGGAAGCGGAAATGCCCTTCGAACAACCCCTGAATGAGAACGTGCCCACCCTGGAAGAGATCACCCGGGCATCGCTTAATGTGCTTGGCCAAAACCCGGAAGGGTATTTTGTGATGATAGAAGGAGGAGCTATAGACTGGGCCGGCCACGACAACAACCTGGCCAGGCTGATAGAAGAACAGATCGATTTTAACAATTCCGTCAGGGCTGCCGTGGAGTGGGTCGAAGAAAACAGCTCATGGGAGGAAACCCTTGTTATTGTCACCAGCGACCACGAAACAGGATACCTCACCGGACCCAACCACCCCGAAGTTGTTGCTGACCCGGTCGTGAACCGTGGCATCGGCGTACTTCCCGAAGTAAGCTGGCACTCCGGCACCCATACGAACATGCTCGTGCCCTTTTATGCCAAAGGCCCCGGCGTTGAATTATTCGAAATGTTTGCAGAAGAAAAGGATCCCAGGAAGGGACCCTTTCTCCAGAATACCGAAATTGCCCAGGCGATATTCCTGATGTGGGGCAAGCCCGAAATCGAGGTGCATCGCCTGAACAAATAACTGGTCAACCCATAACTTTCCGGGCATAAAAAACAACGGCATCAGATGACCTGACCAGGTATATGATGCCGTTGTTTTTGACATTTCGGCAATCTTCCTGCCAATAGCCAACCGCTAAAAGCCAATAGCCTTCTTAGCCAGCTCCAAGCATATATCTCCAGGCTGCCAACAATCACACCTTGTTTGTCAAACCCCATTTTCCCATGGCAATCACCGTGTGCGACCCGGGAGTTTTTTGTAACCCACGGTTAACGCAGGACTATTCCAGGTGAATGTCGTAAGGCATGCGGGTGAGGATACCCGTCATATCCCGCACTTCCTGTATCTGGCGGTAGTAGCGGTAGCTTTCGCCCAGCGCTTCCTCTATCCTGCGTTCCTGAACCCCGCCGAAGCCTTCAAGAATCTGTGTGAGAAAGTCTTTCCTTATAGGATATTCTACTGTTTTATACTCTTCTATCTCTGCCAGCTCAGCTGCTTTTTCGATGGCCAGGCGCATGCCGCCGTACCCGTCGATCAAGCCATTCTGCATGGCTTCAACACCGCTCCAGACACGCCCACGACCCAGTTCGTCAACGGCTGTTTCAGGAATATCGCGCCCCTCTGCTACGTGTCCGATAAACGTGTAATAGACATCAGCAATACCTTCTTTGATGATATCCCTTTCACGGGTGGTAAGCGGACGGGATACGGAGCCAAGATCGGCGTGCTGGTTGGTTTTGACATTGTCGAAAGTGATGCCCAGCCTTTCGTTGAAAAAATCCTGCATGTTCGGCATCATCCCGAATACACCGATGGAGCCGGTGATGGTATTGGGGCTG
>PWRF01000104.1 GCA_003556325.1 Bacteroidales bacterium
CGTCGAGACCGAAGGCTATGACAAGCTGGAGCTTACGCTACACCAATACCTGAATAACTTTGGCGCAGATACCGGCGAAACTGTGGGTATTGATGTTTCTTATGATGATGGCGCTACCTGGGAGATTATTTGGGAAAAGGAAATTGGCACAGCTGATATCCCTGCAGGCGAAAACACGTTTTATTTTACAGTTCCTGAAGGAAAAAGCACCTTAAAGCTGGGATTCCGCTTCCAGGGCAACTCCTACAATATTAACCAATGGTATATTGATGATGTGTTCATTGGCGACGCCTCCCATATTTATGAAGTAAACTTCACAATACTGGAAGATTCAGATGAAGAGCTTCCGGTTGCAGGAGCATATGTCGTTATTGATGATGACCACCATATTGCCGATGAAAACGGACAGGTTACAGTACACCTCCCAACAGGAACCAGCACCACCGCAGTGGTTGGAGCAGAAGGCTATGTCGAACAGGAAGTGGATATTGCTGTTGACGAAGACGACCAGGATATCCTGGTGAAACTGATGGATGACATCATTACTCCTTTTGACCTGCAGATCATTACGGAAGGTATGGATGAAGGCGAAGCCCTTTTTGCCTGGAACGGTTATAGCCAGGATTATGAGTTCCGGCATGATGACGGTAATGTCACAGGACAGCTGGGAAGCACAGGAGGGACCCTGAATACTGTTCTGGGCTCTGCGTATCGTTATGATGCCATTCTCGATGAGATGTCATGGTATATTACTGATGAGGGCGGCCCCCACAATGAAGTTAAGATTTGGGTGTTTGGCCTTGACAGCGAGGGAATGCCCGATGGCTCAAACATCCTGTTTGAGGAAATTGTGTCAAACGAAGATATGCAATGGAACACCTATCAGTTTGATAATCCCATTGAAGCGCCGAATGGCTTTTTCCTGGGCGTATCCTATGATGGTTTTGCTGCCCTGGCAATTGATACAGGCACCGACAGCGACTGGCCATTCCAGTTCAATACACATTTCTTCGCACCTGATTATACTTCCGAATTTTCCCCCATTGAAACATTGGGAGACTTTTCATCAAACTTCCTGATTCGCGCCTCGGGAACCAATTATGGTGATCTAAGACTCGATATGGATGTAGAATCACAACCTGTTGTTCACGATATTTCTCTCTCTTCAGTAATGATGGACCAGGTAATCGAAGCAGGAAGCCCTGTAAACAACGACTTCAACAGATCATTTGTTGGCTTTAACGTGTACCTCGACGATCTCACTACCCCGGTAGCTGAGCATATCAGTGATATACACTACCTGTTCACTGACCTGGTTACAGGTTCATATGTGGCTGGTGTTCAGTCGGTCTACACCACAGGTGCTTCTGAAATCATGACTATTGATTTTGACATTGAAGTTGCAGAAACGTTCTCTGTAACCTTTGTTGTTGAGGACAGTGAAAACCAGCCTATTGACAATGCAGTGATCACCTTTGACCAGGAAGTCTATGATGCAGGCGAATATATTATCGAAGATATAGAGCCTGGCACGTATGATTATCTTGTAACCAAAGAAGGATACCTGGATGAATCTGGCTCAGTTACTGTGGATGACCAGGATGTAGTCATTGAGGTTACCATGATTGAAGATGACGTGGCTGTCGGAGATATTAAAACTGCTGATTTTACTGTATATCCGAACCCTGCCCGTTCTGTTGCATATATTTCTTCCGATGAGATAATTAAGGAGTTAAGTCTCATTGACATCCTCGGACAGACCATATATTCCGCTTCTGTTCAGGATAATCAATATGAACTTCACGTTTCAGATTTTGAAGATGGATTATACTTTATCAGCGTAAGCACCACAACTGGAAACAACATTCAAAGATTGCTGATCAGCAATTAGTTGATCTGAGAAATATCACTTATAAGCAGCCGCCTCAACACGTATGTTGAGGCGGCTTTTTTAACGTAATACTGTCTTGTATAAACCAGGCAATACGGTACTGTTATGCACCGCCAGGGATTAACCTGTGCAATCACTGGATTTGTCAAAGAGGTGATACAATTATCCTATATTCCCCCATGCAGAGCTTCCAGGAGCACCTCATCCACTTCCTCGTCGGAGGGAACCGGTGGGCGGTGGTCAAAGATGTTTCCATCGCGGCCGATGATGTAGAAGGTGGGGATCCAGCGCACGTTGAAGAGTGCCGGCACTCCGCGTTCTCGGCCCGGGGTACGCATATGCACACCGGTGATCTCATTATTCTCCACCGAGCGGCGCCATGCATCCGGGTCGGTGTCGATGGAGACATACATGAAGACCAGGTCCTCTTCATCAGCCAGCCTTTCCTTTAGCTCAGCCGCGGGTGGAACCTGGCGCATGCAGGGCGGGCACCAGGAGGCCCAGAACTTCAGGTAAACGACTTTCCCCTCGTAATCGGAAAGAGACACCTCGTTGCCATCGATATCAGTCATGCTGAATGCCGGAGCAGGCTCCCCCGCCCATAGCGCCCTGATCCGCTCCCAGGCCGACGCCAGGCTTTCCTTGTAGGCGGCAGCGGCAGGACCAGACATATACTCGTCGTACATCTCCTTTGCCACGTCCAG
>PWRF01000278.1 GCA_003556325.1 Bacteroidales bacterium
CCGGGCCTTCCCCTTGACCTGAGCCTATTTTATCAAAGTGTAGCTACCGTCATGGTGCTTATCCTGCCTGCCTGGCTTGTTGAACACTTCGCCACCAATGCCCAGGCAGAATTCATTTATGTCATGGCATGGCTCATCCTCGGAGTATCCCTTGGCGCCTACGCACTGATGTGGAAACTGCTTACATACATTGATGCGGCCAGCGTGGCAAGCCTGTTCTATCTTGGCCCGCCGGTAACCATGTTCATGGCATGGCTGGCTTTTGGCGACAGGATCGTGGTTACGGACATGGCAGGGCTGACAATCGTGTTTTTGGGGATACTCATCACCTATCGCAATGGCAGTGGCTACCGGACAAAAAAGCCGCAGAAAGGCACAGCAGGCAAAAGCTGACAGCTATAGTTAACTGGAAAACAGACCTTTTTTATTCAGGCTTTTGCTTATTGATCCGCTTTTTCACCTTGTCCCAGTCCTCAGTGACCAGGAAGCTTTCGTCCATATAATGAACCATCCTGGTAAAGCGCTCAAAAGGCACGGCAAAGCTCAGAGTCCCGGCAGGCACGAAGGGTCTGGCAGAAACGTCAAACATTCCGATGATGCCCCGGGGATCTGCTTCCCTGCGCTCTGCCAACGGATACTGTATGATGGAAGCACATCCCGAACCAAAAGGCGCGACGCTGCCATGAAGATCTCCGCGGTCGTATCCGGAAAGGGTAAAAAGGCCCGAAAGCACATCAGGGCTTGCAAAAAAGATCACTACTTCAGGGAGATCGCCCTCCACAAGCTTGTCCCACCGTTTGAACACAATCCTGGATGCACTGGCAGGTATATATGGTGCGTTTTCCAGGAACTTTTTCACCAGCCCGGGGGTTCGCAGGTAGCGCTCCCCCTTTATCTCCTCGTTGCCGCACGACAAAAAATACTCAAAACCAGGCCCAACATCCTTGTCGAATCCCAGATATCGCCTTCCACCACCGCATCCAATCGCTTCACGGTTGAAAGCAATAGATCGTCCGTTGCGGACTTTGGCCAAATCACCGATAAAGCAACTCCAGCCCTCTGAGGGCTCATTGTCTTCGATATCTTCATCTATATTATCGCTATACCAAAATACTACCGGCAAGGGAGCATCACCAAAATATTGATGCCAGCGATCGAGAAACTGTTGTTTTAACTGAATGTCCATAAATGATCTGCTGAGTTCAACAATTCGTTTTACTGACGAAATAAATTATTTATCACACCCTGTCGTTTTAAACCCACGGCAAGGGTAAAGGAATTTTACAGAAAAATGAAGGGCTTCGTTACCCCTAACGGATCACAGAAAAAGTCCTGGAAGCAGACTCTGTTCCGGCAACCAGACGAAGCACATACAAACCGGCCGGATAATCACCTGCACTTAACTGAATTTCATGCACACCTGGCTCCAAATGATCACCATGCAGAACAATCTCCCGGCGACGTCCCATTATGTCATACACCCCGAGAGATACCTGCTGCTTTTCTTCGAGCACAAATTGTATCGTAGCATGGTCGCGGGATGGATTCGGATAAGTGATCAGCCCAAAGGCGTCTCCGGCAGTGTTGCCCGCAATCTCTTCAACGGGAACGGAGACATCAAACTCATCCTCCCCGCCTGCCTGCCAGTAACGGGCACCAAACTCCTGGAAGTATTCATTAACGACCCGCTGGCTGTGGATGATCAGAGTGTTTTCATCGTTGCTGAAATTGGCACTCGCAGACCAATTGTGCGATCCGGTGATAACGCGGGACCTGTATGTTGTGGCCTCGCCATCAATCAAGGCGTACTTATGATGGAGCAAACCGAACTCTCCCTGGGGAAAGTGGTGTACGTCGGCCCAGGAACTAAGATATTCCCATTCGCTTCCCTGGCCGGATATCTGGCCAAGTACACCGCGAACATGTATCCCCTGATTGAACCGTTCAAGCATCGTGTTCGAAATGGTTCGCCGGGTAATAAGATTCAATGCCAGGTCAATATTAGACTCCGCCTGGCTCAGACTCCTGTTTATATGCGACTCCGTATTGGCCTGCGGACTGAAATACACCTCCACTTTTACTGATTCATCTCCAATCCAGAATACCGAGGGGTTCACAATCGATTTATCCGGTCCGAAACGGGCCTGGGATGCGCTAAAACTCCCTGAATCGCCGCCCCACATTTGGTTAAACTCAAGATTATAGGCCCTGGCAAGGGCAACATCCTGTATGGCGACCATATTCTGATACTGATCATGGGTTCCCTGGTCCGTAGCATTCCATGAACTGGTAATGATCCAGGATTTTGACGGATCCGGATGATGTGCATCAATTACCGCAAACTTATTATGCATCTGTTCCCCTCCTATACTTTGCACCGCATTGACCCCTGCATTAGCCATCTGCGTGATCAGGGGATTTTCGGCACCGGTGTGACCCGAAGCGATCACCCGCACATCCACACCGCGGTTATGCGCATCGATGATCTGGTTGGTAATCTGGCCCCCGACACTGCCACTGAGGCTATAAAACGCAAATTCAGCCGTCTCTTCAGCCATCTGAATATATTCAATAAGCTTATCGGCAAAATTGA
>PWRF01000098.1 GCA_003556325.1 Bacteroidales bacterium
CCGGAACCCCCGCTGCCAATATCTGGTACCACAGCAACACCCTGTATGTGGAAATCCGGGGCACAAGCACAATGGTCAGGCTTTACGATGTCAGCGGGCGGCAGATGTACAGTTTCCTGGCCGGAGAGGGAGAGCACCAGTACCCGGTGAGCCTCCCCGCAGGGGTATACATTGTGCATGCTACCACGATAAACAGCGCGCAGTCTGTGCGGATTGTTGTAAAATAACATTTCCATCCTTTTGGCCGGTGCACTGTTGGGTGCAGCAGCCAACAGGATCAGACAGGTCATATTGCTTCACACATTAATCCCACCATGCAATGAAAAAGACAGTATATAAACTGCTTGCCACGCTTGTCTTCATAGGTTTTTTCGCGATTCAGTCCGTGGGCCAGCCACCACCTCCAGGTCACGGAGCAGACGATGACCAACCCGCACCCATCGGCAGTGGCCTGGTCATCTTGTTAGCCCTGGGTGCTGCTTATGGTGCAAAAAAGACATCATCAGTACCCTTTCCGCATAAAAGACAAAAACGATCAGATTAGTTTACATATAAATAAGTGTGTATATATTTGGTTTTCATGGAAAAATTTCTTATATTTAAAGAACAGTTTGTTTTATCTTCTTTACAAATGCTGAGTGCGCTTCAAACCCAAAGCAAGTACCGGCATAAACAATGGCGCGGAAGGGCTCAACGTAGAAATATACACTTACCGCAGAACACTTTACGTAAACTTCAGCGAGGAAACTAATCGCAAGGTCCTTGAAATATTCGATCTGAATGGCAGGCTTCAATTGAGGCGTGAGCTGCCCGAAGGCTTGCAATTCAGCCAATTGCTGGACCTCTCCGATGGCATCTACCTGGTGCGCCTGACATCTGGGGCCGGCACTCATTGGCAAAAGGTGCTTGTCAGGTAGGTTGAAAGCCAGACCGCTGTGACCGCTCACCAAGGATCCGAAACCGGAGTATGAAAAAAAGAATGCCAACATCAAAAATAATTTGTCATGAAAAAATCAATCCTTCTTTTCGCAGCATTGATCCTTTGTGCCAAAGTATGGCCCCAGGTACACCAGGGAATTACCCACCAGGCGGTGATGCGCAACGCTGCCAATGAGCTGGTAACCAACCAGGAGGTAGGCATACAGGTAAGCATCCTGCAAGGCTCTGCCGAAGGGACCGCTGTATTTGTGGAAACGCATCAGCCCGAAAGCAACCAAAACGGCCTGATCACTTACGTGATAGGGCAGGGAACCTTGGTTTCAGGCTCCTTTGCAGACATAGACTGGGCCGATGGCCCCTACTTCCTTAAAACTGAAGCGGACCCAGAGGGTGGAACGAACTATTCCATCACAGGGGTTACACAGTTTCACAGTGTACCGTATGCCTATCATTCCAATACTTTCACCGGTCAGGAAGACATGCTGGCGCGGATAGAGGCACTGGAAGACGCTTTGTATAATGGTGATAATGATAACGGAAATGAAAATGAAAATGGGACGGTCACAGACATTGACGGCAATGAATATCTCACGGTAATCATCGGCAACCAGGAGTGGATGGCAGAAAACCTGCGGGTAACCAGGTACCGCAATGGGGATGACATTCCTGCAGTTTTTAATGATGAAGACTGGGAGGAGACCACGGATGGGGCTTATGCTGTTTATCCTCATGCAGAAGTGGATGGAGTAAACTCACCAGAAGAAATGGTGGATGCATATGGCAAACTGTATAACTGGCATGCAGTTGATGATACCAGGGGATTATGTCCCGAGGGCTGGCATGTTCCGAGTGACGATGAGTGGACAGAACTGGGTGATTATCTTGGCGGCAACTCAGATGCTGGTGGTGAATTGAAGTCTACACGAAGGCATCCCCAAAATCCACACCCGAGATGGGACAATCCAAACACAGGCGCAACGAACGCGAGCGGGTTTTCAGGATTGCCGGCCAGCCAACGCATGTTTGATGGTTCGTATTGGCATGAACCACCTGGAGGCCATGCTTCCATCTGGACTTCTACAGAAGAGAACCCCGATTCCGAATTTGCCTGGTCCCGTTTCTTAAGATATAACAGGAGTGACCTGCAACCATACATTGGAAGCCGCAGGGGAAGCGGCCGTTCTGTCCGTTGCATTTACAGTGAATAGATCCGGCTGTGCGACGAACTTCACCTTCGCCATATTGAGTTACTTGGTCGCCCGGATGGTGTTTACATCAAAGCTGGTGTTCTGTGTTTTAGGGGTTGTGAAGTACTTGCGCGGCAATGTCAACTAATGGCACTCGCTGCGGCGGGTGCTCTTTTAGGTTAATTATTAGCTTGCTGGGGCGGTGCATCCTTGAATAAAATTTAGGCAGATACAGTTATGGCTTGTTTGTGTTGGAGGAATGATTTCCTGGTTATCTTTAAAAAAGTATGCTAAAAAAAAACCAGCCACCCACGATCTTATCGTAAGTGGCTGTTTTCCTAGTGGGCCCAGCTGGGCTCGAACCAGCGACCAACTGATTATGAGTCAGCTACTCTAACCAACTGAGCTATGGGCCCCTCTCCCTTCTCCAAACTAAACCAACCCCTGCATTCGGGAGTGCAA
>PWRF01000070.1 GCA_003556325.1 Bacteroidales bacterium
ATATGTCCGCGTTTTTTGTGTCGCGCGTTATACATTCGTTTGAAACAAAACAATAACCTGTTTTGGTCATTTTGATGACAGGAGACACCCAGACAAAAACCATCGATGCTTTCACCGCATAAGCGCCTGACTTTTGGCATCCCAACAATATGACCCCTTGCATATCTAACTTTCGGTTTTTTGAGATTTCGACTTCTTGATATCTTGGCCCCTTTGACATTTCGACATTTCGACATTCCAAACCATGCCCACATCCATACAACCACGCATACCATCCCGGAAAAACGCGCACCTTTGGCTATTCATGGTCATCGTGTTGTGGGGACTCAGCCCCGGGCAGGCACAACCTACCCACCCATTCGCCATACAAGGTAACCTGGGGCTGTTTTACGATGGGTATAACTACTCTGCCACGGCTTATGATGATTTCCGGCCGCGCTTCCCTTCCGACCTGGTGCGCTTCTCCGCCCACGCCACGCTAAATGCAGGTGAGCATTTCAGCATGCCGTTCAGCGTCGATATCACCAACCAAAGTACCGCCTACCACCTGCCATCCCTGCCGGAAGAACGCTTTATCGATTACGTGCAAAGCCCCCGCAACAATATCAGCTTCAACCCATCATATAAATGGATCCAGGGGTATCTCGGCACGCAGACACCCGGATTCTCCGCACTGACCACAGGCGATATTCCCATCTTCGGTGTAGGGGTGGAATTGTCGCCCGGGCGCTTTACGTTGTCGACACACTATGGCAAGTCGCAACTGGCTGTGGCACCCGACCCGGCAGCAAACATTGCCGGCGCCTTCGGGCAGCGAATCTTAGCCTCACGCATTGGCTGGGGAGACCCATCCGGCTTTTTGGTGGCACTAAACATCGTGCACCGAAAAGACGACTCGGGATCCCTGGAAGATCACCCGGCCGGCATAAAGCCCCAGGAGGGATTCACCTTCTCGCCGGAAATCCAGATCAAATTGGCCCCATCAGTCACCCTTTCGACCGAAACAGCTGGCTCGGTGTTTACCCACAACCTCCAGGGCCCTCCAATGAACATCGATCACCAGATTGTGCCAATGGCAGATAACCTGCTGCCAATAAACGGTACCTCCAACACCGACTTCTCAAACATCTCCTCCCTGAAATGGCAGGGCTCACGCGCAGGATTGGGCGCCGAATTCCGTTACATCGGTCCGGGATTTGAACCGGTGGGATTCCGTGCGGTGGAACGCGATGTGATCGACTACAACCTCACCGGCAACCTCAACCTCCTGGACAACAGAATGATGATCAACGGTTCAGCAGGCATCAGGGAAAACAACCTGCAATCTACTACGACAGAAAGTACCACGCGTTTCATTGCCAACGTGAACCTGTTCACTCAGATTACCGAGTCGTTTACCCTGGCCTCCAACTATTCCAATTTTGGGTTCAACAACAATGTGGTCTTCGACACACTAAGGGTGGAAATGATACAAAACGTGTTTTCGATCACACCCGGCTACCAGCTAACCGGAGAAAACATCAGCCATGTGATCAGCACCACGGCGAGCGTGCAACTGTTCGATGAGTTTAATATGGCCACCGGCGATTTCACAAACACACAGTCAACAAGTTTCAACGCAAGTTACAATATGATATTTGTCAGCATCCCGCTTAATCTCGGTGTGATGGGCATGTACCTGCAGAATGAAACCCCGGTGATGGACCTGGACATGTATCACCTGGGAATAACGGCACGGTATCGATTTATGGAAAACAGGCTGACCCCTTCGCTCATGATCTCCCATTCAGGGATCAACCGGGAGGGATTCACCACCGACCACCGCTGGCGGGCCAACCTGAGGACAGCCTACGAAATCAGACCGTCTATGGAGCTGCGCCTGGGTTACACCTATTCCAACTATCAATATGGCTCCGTGAGAGAGAATGCAGTAACCCGCGAGCACCGGATGCAACTGTCGCTGAACCAGCGTTTTTGATTTCACGGTGTTTTTGCCTCTGCGAACCTCAGCGAAATCATCTGCGAGCCTCAGCGAGAAAAAACACAAACAGTTGACAATAAAGAACATGAAAGAATATAAACACATGAACCGAACACTTGCGAGCTCGGCGAAGCCAAACGCCCTTGTTGTAAATCCCGACCATTCGGGAACAGGATTTTTGACACAAAGGAGGATGATTATTGGGACGTTTCGACATTTCGACATTTTGACAGTTGCAACAAAACCCCTAAACTTTTGTCAAAATCACAAACACCTCAACAACAACTAGTTGCCAAAAATTAAACAAATGAAACAAATCATACAAACGCTCCTGCTCTTCCTTTGTCTGGGGATTGTGTCCACCGGCGCAGCCCAGGTACAGGTAAACCTCACAGTGAGTCCTAACCCCTCTCCGCGCATCAGCGACTGGGCTGATCGGACCGAAGTGGCCATTCTCACCGTGACCAACACCAGTCCGGATCTGGAAGGCACCCCCTACAAGATCAGGATGCGCCTCTTCTTTGATGACGCCCTGGTAGCCGAAACCCACATGCCCAGTGTACCACAACGGTCATTTGTGCTGGGGACAGAGGTATTCCTTG
>PWRF01000042.1 GCA_003556325.1 Bacteroidales bacterium
GAGCTCTTTTCTTCAACCGCGGCCTTCAAATGCTGGAGGAGGCAGAGGAAGAACTGCGTGAAACCCAGGATTTCGCTGCTTACCAGGAGAGAGAGGAGAAGATCAAGGAAGTATGGCTGGAAGCACAACCTCATCTCGAAGGAGCATTCGCACTTATCGATGAAGACGACAGGTATTTCACCACGGTGCTTATTTCGCTTGTAGAATTGTACATGAGAACCGGCCAGACCGAAGAATTTGAAGAGATCAGGCCGCTCTATGAGAAATATTATGGTGAACCCGAAGGGGAGATGATTGAATAAGTGGTAAACGCGGTGCTTTGACTGCACACCTGAAGAAAACCTTGAAACGAAAAGCGGGGAAGAGGCATTGCCTTCTTCCCCGTACTCTTTAAAACTCCCTACTTAACATAATATTAATTATATAACAAATCTCTCTTTCAACCTCATTCTTACCTTACTCTCAATCTATATCTTAATCTTAATCTTAATCTTAACCTAAACCTTAACCTCAACCTTACCTGTCTATCTGGTTAACCTGTCCGCCGCTTCTGAAAGCCAGCTCGTTGACATCAGGACTTCCGCTGTAGACCAGCACTGAGCCCTGGCTCACTTCTCCCATAATCCGTTCTGCAACACTCATATGGTTAAATGTTCCCATGCTTGCCTGTATGTCACAATGGCGCGCCTTCAAACCGGATGCATCCAGATAAGCTCCATGAGAACTGTTTATCCGCATCGAGTTTACAGTTCCGGTGAGCGTAGTGTGAGCACCCAATCGCAAGCGAAGTTCAAGATCATCAAAATTCAGGTCCAGGGTACTTTTTGCCCCCAGCTGCAGGTCGTGCAAAAGAGATTTGCCGCTGATCATGTTCACACTTTCGAGAGTGACCCCGCGGGAAGCTTCAATTTCCTGTAGGTCTGCAACGTATATGTAAACCTGTGGAGCGTATCTTTTACGGATGTTTTCCTTGAGAGATATACGCAGGCGACCGTCTTCAACTTCGGTCTTCACCAGCGGGATCAAATTTTCGTGGGCCTCTATAACCACCCTGTTCTGAGGCACGGCAGCCTCCCGGAAGGCTGTATCCTGCTTCAGATACACATGGATAGTGTTTTGCAATTCAAGGCTGTGAAACGCTTCGGACATGTGTTCTTCCGATTTGATCACCTCCCCTTTTCCAACTGCCAATTCGCTGGTATACAGCCCTTTACGTATAAACACCATCAGTACGATAAGAGCAATGATCAGCAAAATAAATGCGGTCAGTAGTATTTTGGTTGCTGTCTTCATAAGTCGTGCTTTTTAATTATTTACTTCTTTTTTGAAATTTTTAAAGTAGTCTTCCAGGTCGCAGGGTTCCATTTTCAATATATCCATGGTCTGAAAAACCTTGGGGAGTTCCTCTTTAACGAAGGTCTGCTTTTTAAACTGGAGGGTTTTTTTGTATCCGTCTTCAGACACAAAATAGCCAATTCCCCTTTTGTTAAAAATAATGCCTTTATCCTGCAGGAATGTGTATGTACGCATGGCTGTATTGGGATTCACTTCAACCTTTACAGCGGTATCGCGGATTGAGGGGATCTTCTCCCCTTCCCTCCACTGCCGCTTCAGAATACGCTCGCAAAAATAGTCGGCGATCTGAAGGTAAATGGCTTGACGATTATTAAAATCCATAGTTACACCTGCCTTTCTTTTAAACTAAAATAAGTAGTGATCAGGAAAAAGGGTACAAACAGGTAATTGAAAACAACCCGGGCAGCAACAGGTAGGATGTTAAGAAACAGGTTTTCCATTTGCTGCGACATGTGCTGGGGGCCGAATTCGATTGGGGCATCCTGCTGGAAGCCAAAAAGGATCCACCCTGTCAGTCCTGCAACAATCTGGATCGATGTAACGACTACAAACAAGGCCAGGACGGTTTTCAGGAAGTTATACCCCCTAAAATATGCTGCACCCAGCAAAAACATGGACTGAGTGATGATGTATACCTTCACTGAACTCCACACACCGGCCGTAAATATTCCTTTGAAGGGCGTGATGTCCAGCGTCAGATTCATGACAAGGTTGCCGATAAATACGATAATTGCCATGGTGAGCAAAGCTACTATGGGAAATACGAAGGCGGTAATCAGCCAGGCACTCAGCAGGCGTTCCGCGTTGGAGACGGGAAGCGTTAAATACTGGTAACTTCGCTGTGGCTGATGCAGTTCGCCATAAATACCCGCGGTAAAGATATAGCCGGATATGTACATAACAACAAAATACAGACTCCTTAAGCCGCCAATATCTGCCGGTTGAAAATACCCGCGAAACAGAGTTATCACCAGCAAGGTACCGGAAATTGCACCGTAGGCAATTAACCACGCTTTGCCATTGGAAAAGATATGACGCCTGATAAGGTAGTATAACCTTGTAATATTTAATATATTATGTGCTTTCATATCGAGTTACAATTTAAATGATTCGTTAATTCCTTTTGCATTGGATATGACGCCATTAAAGAGAAGCTCCATATCCAGCCGGGTTTGTTTTCCTTCACGATTCGGCACAATGGCGGCATACCCACCCAGTCCTTCTTCGTAGTAAAGCGGCTGCTGATTTTCTTTGATCTCCGGAATCGTTTCAAAGCTGAGCGAATCAGAGATCTCCTGCAGGCTTTTCTGAAAAATGATACTCCCTTCATCTATGATCATGATGGGATCAATGAGTGCTTCCAGGTCGCGTACCTGGTGGGTCGAAATAAGAACGCTCTGTTCATCAGAGAGAGAAGCAGCGATAACACGACGAAACTGGCTTTTTGACGGGATATCCAAACCATTGGTCGGCTCATCCATCAATAGCAACCGGGCGCAGGTAGACAAGCCAAAGGCGATCAGAAACTTTTTCTTCTGCCCGTATGACAGCTCACTGAGCTTGTGCTCCGGTTTCAAATCAAACTCGTTCAGCAGCCAGGCCATTTTCTCATGATCAAAGCGCGTATAGAATGAAGAGTTCAGTTTTATGTACCTGTCAATACGTATCGCAGGCACCTGATATTCTTCAGGAATAAGGCAAATAGCCTCAAGAGACGCCGGGATCCTTTTTTGAGGGTCACAGCCTAAAACCGATAACTGTCCATTGCGGACAAATACCAGACCGGCTATGATCTTTAAAAGAGAGGTCTTTCCGGCTCCGTTACGGCCCAGTAACCCGTAAATCCGGCCCGGCTCAAGGTCAAGATCCAATTCAGTAAACAAGTGTTGTTTCCTTGTATACCCAAAATCAATGTTCTTTAATGTGACCATTTTTTTAATGTTTTAGTGTACTACATAACTAATACACTACAAATGTATGACAATTATTTTGATAAATCCAAATATTTTTTACTTTTTTTGTACATTTTTTTTCAAAATCTTTATAACACATTGGCATTCAAATGTTTATAATTTTTCAACCAATTGGTTGTCTGGTGTTTATGTTTTCAGTAGGACTGCTATTGGCTATTGGCTATTAGCTTTTGGCTTTTGCCAATAGCCAATAGCCTACTTAGTTTGAACGTCCCAATAATCATCCTCCTGTGTGTCAAAAATCCTGTTCCCGGATGGCCGGGATTTACAACATGGGCATTTCATCTTTTAAAAAACCCACTTTTTTGGCTGATAGCGTTCTGTTTTACATTGCATTCACAATTTGTTGCACATTTCATGGATAAACGGCTGGTTGGTGCGGCATGTGCATCAAAGGAGGGTTTAACATTTTTTAACCCCAAAAAAATCCCTTCATATCCATTCAGAGAATATTTTTGCCAAAACTATAAGCTGTAAAATAAACTACCTCACATGGACATCAAGCAACTGAATGAAAGGATACAGCAGGAAAGCAGGATCGTTGACCAGATCGCTGCTGAAATGGACAAAGTAATTGTTGGCCAGCAGGACATGATAGACAAAATGATGATCGGACTCCTGTCAAACGGCCATATTCTGCTGGAAGGCGTGCCCGGGCTGGCAAAAACCCTGGCCATAAAATCGCTGGCCAACACCATCAAAGCATCATTCAGCCGGATACAGTTTACACCCGATCTTTTACCGGCCGATCTCATTGGGACCATGATTTACAGTCAGAGAACCGAAGAGTTCCTGGTGCGCAAGGGCCCCGTTTTTGCCAATCTGATCCTGGCGGATGAAATAAACAGGTCGCCTGCCAAGGTACAGAGTGCCCTGCTGGAGGCCATGCAGGAGCGGCAGGTTACCATAAGCGACAATACCTTCGCCCTGGAAGAACCATTTCTTGTGCTGGCCACGGAAAACCCGCTGGAGCAGGAAGGGACCTATCCCCTTCCCGAAGCCCAGGTAGATCGTTTTATGCTCAAGGTGATCATAAATTATCCCGATCGTGGTGAAGAAAAGCTGATCCTGCGTCAGAACATGATGCAGGAGTTTCCGGTTACTCAGCCTGTGATCGACCCGGCTGACATCATCAAAGCCCGCGGGGTGGTAAGGGATGTGTATATGGATGAGAAGATTGAAGATTACATCACCCACATTGTCTTTGCCAGCCGGTATCCGAACCAGTACAAGCTCCCGAGGCTGGAGCCCCTGATCAGTTATGGCGGCTCGCCACGGGCATCCATCAACATGGCATTGGCGGCAAAAGCACATGCATTCCTGCGTCACAGGGGATTTGTAATACCGGAAGATATAAGGGCTGTTTGTCATGACGTGATGCGGCACCGCATCGGGCTTACTTACGAAGCCGAAGCCGAAAACATTTCAACGGTAGACATTATCAACGATATTCTGAATCACGTTGAAGTGCCGTAATCTGAATCTCTCATAAATACTTCTCACAATAAAACCAGTACATGTGGAGACCAGTGCGCTGATCAAAAAAGTAAGAAAAATCAGAATCAAGACACGCCGGCTGTCCGACCAGGTCTTTGCCGGCACCTACAATACAGCCTTTAAAGGCAGAGGAATGGCTTTTACTGAAGTGCGCGAATACCAGTACGGCGACGATATCCGGAACATCGACTGGAACGTAACCGCCAGATTCAACCATCCTTATATAAAAGTATTTGAAGAAGAAAGGGAGATGACCGTGATGTTGCTGATCGATGTCAGTGGATCCAATGAGTTTGGTGCCACCGGAGCCATCAAAGAACAGGTCATCACCGAGATATCGTCGGTACTCGCTTTTTCTGCCATCCACAACAACGACAAAGTGGGAGTTATTTTTTTCAGCGACCGGATCGAAAAATTCATACCTCCCAAAAAAGGCACACAGCACATTTTGCGCATTATAAGGGAGCTTATTGACTTTACCCCAAAAAGCAAAGGCACCGATATTGCCATGGCACTGAAATATTTGCGTAATGTGATCAAAAAAAAGTCTGTAGCGTTCCTGATCTCAGATTTTCATGACAGGCATTTCGGAGATGCGTTGCGAATCGTATCGAAAAAACACGACCTGGTGTGTCTGCGCGTCTATGACCACCGCGAAAAAGAATTGCCTGCCGCAGGGCTCATGAAATTTAAAGACGCCGAAACAGGACAGACCTATTGGCTGGATACATCCGACAAACGCGTTAGAGAAACTATCAACCGGTACAATCAGGCGCACGAAGCTTTTCTCAACGATCTGTTCCGCAAAGCCTCCGTTGACCAGGTAAGCATTTCCACCGACAAGGACTATGTGCCGCCTCTTATACGTTTATTCAGAAAAAGAAGCAAATAATCGCTGCTTATATATAAAGTAAACTCATTTTTTATGAAAGCATTTGCAATGCATGTTACTTTTTTACTATGGGCCATATGGGTGTCACTAAATGCTTTACCACTGAGTGCGCAGCAAGCCACCCTGAAGCTCGATCCCGATGAGATCAGGATTGGTGAACACACGCATATGCTTTTGGACATCACTATTCCCGTCGAAGGCGAAGTGATATGGCCTCCCGTTGATGAACTTCTTGGTAAGGATATTGAACTGATCCGCGAAGAAACAGCGGACACACTGACACTTAACACCGATAGCATTCGCATACGCAGATCGTTTATGATAACCTCATGGGAGGATGGCTATTTCCCGGTTCCTCCGGTTGAATTCAAACATATACTGGAACAGGACACCACGGTTTTTGAAAGCCGGCCTGTTCTGCTGCAGGTTGCAGACGTAGAAGTCGACCTCGAAGAAGATATTCAGGATATAAGGCCCATTATCAGTGTACCTCTGACCTTCTGGGAGGTTTTTCTGTGGATGCTGGCCGGAGTGGTACTGGTTTTGCTGATTATTGGCATATACCTGTGGAGGCGAAAACGTGGCAAGCAGGAGTCCGGGGAGCAAGCAGTCAAACCAAGAGAAGAAGTCCCGGCTCATATCGCAGCCATATCAAGCCTGGAAACGCTGCGAAAGAAGAAACTCTGGCAGGATGGACGGGTAAAAGAGCATTACATGGAGCTTACCGATATTATTCGCCTCTATATCGGCAAGCGTTATGGTTTTGCAGCCCCTGAGATGACAACAGGTGAAATATTGCACATTATCCCCTCCCGGGTCGCCGATGAGCGAATCCTGGGATTATTGTCCGACCTGCTGCATCATGCCGACCTGGTCAAGTTCGCGAAACACCAGCCCGGCGAAGATAAGCATGAGAAAGCTGTTGATAAGGCACTGGCATTTGTTTCGGGGACAGTCCCTGCAGAGAACGACAAAAATGTAGATCCATAATTTCCAACGATGCTGTTTGAACTTGAATTTGCGTATCCCTTTATGCTATACCTGCTGGCAGTGCCCGCATTGATGGTGCTCTGGTATGTTCTCAGCTTCAAAAAACACGGTGCTGAGATCAAATACGTGCACTCCGAATACGCCAGGGGAACATCGCCCGGCATCCGGGTCACCCTCCGGCATCTGCCCTTTATATTGCGGATCACAGGGATCATTCTTCTGGTGCTGGTGATAGCCAGGCCCCAGAGCAGCGACCGGCTCCATGAAGAGACGGTTGAAGGGATTGACATTATCATCACACTTGATATTTCAGGATCCATGCTCGCTGAAGACTTCAGTCCCAATCGCATGGAGGCAGCCAAACAAACGGCCCTTGAGTTTATTGAGATGCGCCCGCAGGACCGGATAGGCATGACGGTTTTCAGCGGGGAAAGCTTTACCCTTAGTCCGCTGACCACAGACCATAAGATGCTGAAAGAACTCGCATCCGGTGCGGGCCCGGGTATGGTCCGGGACGGTACCGCCATTGGCGACGGCCTGGCAACAGCTATTAACCGCCTGCGCGACAGCGACGCGGAAAGCAGGGTGATCATCCTGCTGACCGACGGAATAAACAACACCGGAACGATAGACCCCCTGACAGCTGCAGAAATGGCTGCTCTGTTTGATATCAGGGTGTACACCATAGGGGTGGGAAGCAGCGGACCCGTCCCCTACCCTTTTCAAACTCCTTTTGGCATTCAGTACCGCGACGTCGAAATTCCGGTTGACGAAGAACTTTTAAAGGAAATAGCTGATCTTACCAATGGCCGGTACCACTGGGCCGACAGCCAGGATGCTCTCGAACAGGTTTATCTCGAAATTGACGAACTCGAAAGAAGCACAATTGATATAACAGAATACGCGCGCGTTACCGATCATTACCTGTTGTTTTTATTGCCGGCCCTGGTATCGCTGTTTCTGGAAACAATTCTGAGATATACCTGGCTGAGAACCGTTCCGTAAATAATAAATAATGTACGAACGGAGTAATACATACTAGTGACTTACAAAACACAGATAATTTCTGCAACAAATGAATAGGGCAGATTTGGAAATGATTCGTTTTGACAACCCGGAGTGGCTTCACCTTCTCTGGATGCTGCCGGTATTGCTCCTTGTATATATCCTGTCCCGCTATCTGTACAAACGGACCATCAGGCAATTCGGGCAAGCGGATCTGTTTTCCCAAATGGCTGATATGAGGTCAAAAACAAGGCCTCACTTAAAGTTTATTTTGCTTTTTGCAGCCTTTTCTTTTATGGCCCTGGCGGCGATAAACCCTGCGGTGGGTACCCGGATGGAGGAAGCCTGGATGGAAGGTACTGATGTGGTTATCGCTCTTGATGTGAGTCGCAGCATGCATGCAGAAGATGTTCGTCCGAACAGGCTCGAAAGGGCAAAGCTCGCCGTAGACCGCCTGATCGACAGGCTGGAAAACGATCGCGTTGGCATTGTGGTCTTTGCCGGCACTGCGCATACGCAGGTACCGTTAACGACAGACCATCACGCAGCCAAAATGGTACTCAGAACCCTTGGTACCGGGAGCGTTTCTGTTCAGGGTACCGCGATCGGACGGGCCCTGGCCAGAGCTTCCCTTGCTTTTGTTGATGAAGACCGTGCCAACAAAACCATAATCTTGTTAAGTGATGGGGAAAGCCACGAGGACAATCCGCTGGAATATGCCCAAATGGCCGCCGAACGGGGAATAACGATCCACACAGTAGGTATCGGAAGCCGCGAAGGAGCTCCCGTCCCCATTTATGACAACGGAACTCTGACCGATCACTTGCGGGATCGCGACGGACGGGTGGTCATCACCCGCTACGACGAAGACACAATGCGGCGTATTGCAGAAATAACAGGAGGGGTTTTCCGGCACGGAAGAGGACCTGACCTCGGCCTCGACAACATTCTCGATGAGATCAGAAGCCTCGAAAAGGAAGCTTATCAGACCACTGTCTTTGCTGAATATGAGAGCCGCTTCCATTACATGGCCCTCCTGGCATTTATTTTGTTAGTGATGGAATCGCTTATCATGGACAGGAAAAACAAGTTTTTGAAGAAATTCAACCTCTTTAACCCACTGTAAACGTCTATAGTATGATGTTGCGCCACCTTTTTTTCGGACTGCTTTGCTGTTTGGCTGCAGTGACGTATTCACAAACTGCTGATCAGCTGCTCAGGGAGGGCAATCGTCTCTACCAGGAGGAAAGGTATGCCGATGCAGAGGAGAAATACCGCGAATCGCTCCGCCTGGAAGAAAACAACATCCGCGCCCTGTTCAATCTTGGCAATGCCCTTTACAAACAGGGCAGATACAGCGAAGCACAAGCTGTTTTCGGGGAAATCACACGGGTAACTGAAGATCATGACAAGCTGGCAGATGTATTGCATAACCTGGGAAATTCATTCCTGGGCCAGGCTCTTATAGAGGAAAGCATTGAGGCTTATAAGGATGCGCTTCGGTTATCCCCCGACCAGGAAGACACTCGTTACAACCTTTCTTATGCCCGCCGGTTGCTGAGTGAGCTTCCCCCCGACCAGCAGCCGCAGGCCGGAGAAGGAGACCCCGGTGATGACGGCGAAGAGGAAACGCCAGGCGGGGACACTGGAACAGAGCCCCGGGAAGATGACGGGGTTGAAGGCGATGAGGAACAGCCCGGCGAACAGGATACTCCCTCCCCGGATGGCACAGATCAAATCCCGGACAGGCCGGATCAGCTCAGCAGGGAGGATGCCGAGCGCATACTCGAAGCATTAAAGCGTGAAGAAGAAAGAATACTGGAAGAGGTCGTGCGGGACGACAGCATTGCGGATACTCTTAGAATTGAAAGAGAATGGTGACTATATTCAGATATGTCATGGTAAGATATCTTCGGTTTATACCAGTATGGCTCGTTTTCATCAGCCTTTCGGCACAGGCCGGCGAGGTTTCCTTTTCGGTTTCAGCCCCCCCGGCTGTATCCAAAGGCGACCGCTTCAGGGTTACGTGGACATTGAACACCCGGCCGGATGAATTTCATGCCCCTTCTTTTGACGGATTCAGCAGGATCTCCGGCCCAAGCACATCCAGCAGCACGTCCACCCAGATCATAAACAACCAGGTGACCACTACGGTGACATATTCATATACCTACGTTTTGCAGGCCGAAGAGTCTGGCAGCTTTGCCCTCTCAGCTGCCCGTGCACTTATCGATGGGCGCGAACATGCGAGCGACGAAGCCCGCATAGAAGTCACAGATGCTCCTGCCAGGCCTGCACAGCCCCGTCAGCCCGAACAACAGCAAGCCCCCGCAGACACACCCGGCCCCGATGACATTTTTGTAAGAACAGAAGTAAGCACAAGCTCCCCTTTCCAGGGCCAACAGGTTATTGTAAGCTACAGGCTATACACACGTTTGTCCGTTCAAAACTACAACATCGAACGCCTTCCGGGATTTCACGGCCTTTGGTCGGAGAATATCACACCGCCCGGGCAGGCTCATGTGACCCGCGAAAACATCGACGGAACCATCTATAATGTGGCGGAGATCAGGAGGGTTGCGGTGTTTCCGCAAAGAAGCGGAGAGATACATATCGACCCGATGGAAGTGGATCTTACCGTGCGTATGAGAAGAGAAGGGCAGCGC
>PWRF01000045.1 GCA_003556325.1 Bacteroidales bacterium
AAAGCGGTGATATTTTTACCCTCATTCCTGATTTCCCCAAGGAGGCTTTCAACAAAAGCATGACTATTATCCGGCATGAGCTCATAAAGTACAAGGATGGACCTGGCCTGTTCGAATCCCACTACCCGCTTCCGGCGTTTGTCGGCCCTTAGCACTCTCCGCAGCAGGAAAAGCCTGAACATGTATATGATCCTCCTTAAGAACTTCACTTATTTCTGATTTTAGAACAGGTTGGTTATCAATCTGTTTTCTTTTGCCAGGCCTGAATGATCTCCCCGACATAAAAGCGATGATAATCCTTGGCCGGATAAACTTTTTCAATATCAAAGGCCTGGAAAAAAGCAGGGTCTATGTCGTCAAAATAGATCTTACGGCATTCGAGGATCAACCGTGCTTCCTGAAAGGCAATGCTTTCCGATGGAGTTTGCAGGGCATTAAGACCTTCGATATTCATCTTGTTGAGGTCGCGTCCGCTTGTGGTACCACATATATTCAGTATTTCACGATATTTTTCCTCAAAAAAGGACACTGTGAAGTGTGCATTCTTTTCGACAAATTCGTATGTGTAGCGTTGCGGACGGATAAAAGTAAAGATCACGGGTTTGCGCCAAAGAACACCAGCTGCTCCCCAGCTTGCCGTCATCATATTGTATGCGTCTTTCTGACCAGCCGTTATCAGCATCCAGTCTTTTCCTATCAGTTTGAATACATTGTCGCTGATATCCTCTGTCTGAATGGGTAAAAAAAGTTCCTCCATAATACATTCTGTTGTGGGTGATAAATTGAGCGCAATTTACTAAAAAATGAGCAATAACAGGAGAGATTGTTTGCGAAACACATTATCAGGCTGCACGTGGTTGGCCTCTTGCAAATTATGAACAATGCTGTAATTTTGAAGTTTATAAAGGAGCGGATGTTGTTCATCTGAAAGATATTCTGGTCCGGACCATCGGTATTTACATGATGGACCCTGTTATCCGGAACACAGTATTTAAATTACATGAAACGCCCATGTTGTAATTCCCGACCATTCGGGAACAGGATTTTTGACACACAGGAGTATGATTATTTGGACGTTTTGACATTTTGACATTTCGACAGTTCGACAGTTGCAACACAACCCCTAAACTTTTGACAAGTACATAAACACCTCAATAACAATTAGTTGGAAAAATACAAACAGATGAAAGTTACAGTTCTGGGTTCGGGTACTTCACAAGGTGTGCCGGTGGTGGGTTGCGATTGCAGGGTTTGCATGAGCCATGATTCGCGCGATAAGCGTTTACGGACTTCCGTTCTGGTTGAGACAGAAAAAACTGTAATAGTCGTTGATGCCGGGCCCGATTTCCGCCAGCAAATGTTGCGTGCGGGGGTAAGGAAGCTGGATGCTGTGGTGATCACGCACAACCATAAGGACCACACCGGCGGACTTGACGATGTGAGGGCATTCAACTGGATACAGAAAAAGCCTATGGATATTTATGCCAGGGAGAGCGTCCTGGAGTCTGTAAGAAAAGAGTTTTCATATGCTTTTGAAGACGACAAATATCCGGGCGCACCTGAAATTATCCTGCATCCTCTTGGAAGCGGGAGCTTTCAGATTGGCGACATGCAGCTGCTTCCCATTCATGCAATGCATCACAAAATGCCCGTTAACGGGTTTCGCATTGGCCGTTTTTCCTACCTTACCGATGCAAATTACATTGAACCGCAGGAACTGGATAAGATGAAAGGGTCACGTGTTGTGATCCTCAATGCGCTTCGAAAGGAAAAACACGTATCCCATTTTACCCTTGACGAGGCTGTATCCATTCTGCAGTACCTGGAGCCGGAGGATGGTTATATAACCCATATAAGTCACCAGATGGGCTTAAGTAAAGAGATAGAGCCAAACCTGCCATCCAATATTTCGTTTGCATACGACGGACTGGAAATTACAGTATAATACCCCGGGCAAATTTTTTCTGCCGCACAGGCCTGCGGGTAAAGCCCCGCCAGAACATGACCACGCCCAAAGGACGTGGGTTTTCAAGTTAAACTAAGCTCACAGCTGCTTCGATTAAAATGCATAGCCTATCCCCCATTCGATATAATCGGCTCTTCCGCCGTGTGCTTTAAGGGCAAGGTGGCCAACAATGCCGGGGCGGGTCTGGTATCTGAGCCCTATACGTTTGTATATCAACTGCTCCGGGTCGTAACCGTAATAGAGGTATGTGCCCAGGTTCAATAGCATCGACAAACGGTTAAATACAATATCGCATGAGGCAAAACCACCGATTCTCATATAGTCGAAATAGTTTGTGTTGTCATGCTTTTCACGCATTTGTTCTTTGGCATGATCGTCGTAGAACAGGTCAAGGCCCACGCCCCAGCGGGTTCTGAATTTCTTTCTGATGGTCTGATTGGCAGTAAGGGTTCGGGCAATATAGGTAGGATCTCCGATTGACCTTTCCATCAGGCCAGCTGAGTAGGTTAAAAAAAGTGTTTGGGTTTCTTCATACTCCACTTTGTAAGCCTCTTCGTGGCTGTATGTGATAAAATTCGCATCACCCAGGCGGTAGCGCAACCCCATGTTTGCATCCAGCATATTCAATCCGCGGTTGGGTTTACGGTAGGCACCGTTGGAAAAATGTGTGAACGAAAGTCCCGGTGTCAACCATAAATTTTCGCCGATATGTAAGGAGAGCTTATAGTTCAGGTTAAAATGAACGTTCCAGGGGGCTCCGATAACCCTGTTCTCAGGGTTTTTAACGGGGTCGTAGTAGGTGTTGAAGTGTGCAAGGCCAAGGGATACTTTGAACCTGCGGTGGGTTTTTTGAAACTCGCCAAACATAAACTCCATAAACAGAAACCCGGACCTCACCTCTCCGAGTATGTCAGGGTTTCCCAGGTCGGTAAATGAAATACCCAAACCGTAAGACGGCAGGTTGTACACGCGATGCCAGGTCTGGCTGCCTGAAGTTTGCCATCCCAGGTTCAGCTCCAGCATCCTGGCTGGTTTTCTCGCCTGTTCTTCCAGGTCAGGACGGTGCGGGTATATATACTGGTAATGGAACTGGGCCGAAAAGAACATATGATCGTGGTTTTGCCCGGCATATGTGTTACTCCCGGCAGCATGGAGCAGGATAATAGCAAATAATATACTGCCAATGTGTTTCATCTGATATTATTGTCAAAAAGTCAAAATGTCGAAATGTCGAAATGTCAAAATAATCATCCTGCTATGTATCAAAATACCGCTGTGGGATTTGGCTTCGCCAGGCTTGCAATTGACCGGCTATTGTGTTTATAATTTGTTGAAATTTCAAAGCATCGGAAAGCCTGGATTATGGCTGCTACTGCTCTATTCTCACCCGTTTCAGCACCAAATGGTTTAAGGGGTTATTGGTCATATTTTTTACGTATTTATGTGTAAACCGCATAGACTGATCATAGTAGAGAAACACCTTGGGCGCTTCACTGATGATCAGGCTATCCATCTTGTGATAGATTGCATGGCGTGCGCTGTCATCTGTTTCTGAAAGTGCCTGCTGATAAAGATAGTCAAAAGCTTCGTTTTGAAAATGTGTATAATTTGGGCCATCGGGTGTCTTGTTCTTGCTGTAAAAAAGGGCAAGGTAGTTTTCGGCGTCCGGGTAATCGGCAATCCAGGAGCCTCTGAAGAAAGGGGCATCTGTGTTCGCCATCATTTCGCGCAACGTTGCAGGAGGCATAACATCAATATCCATGGTGATCCCTATTCCAGACAACTCAAACTGGATGTACTGGGCAATATCCTGGTAAGCCTGGGTTGTATGCAGTGTAATACCCGGCAATCCGACACCACCCGGATATCCTGCTTCTTCAAGCAAACGAAGGGCTTTTTCCGGATCGTATGTGTACCCACCCGTATTTTCCGTAAAGCCAGGCATGCCGACAGGCACAAAGCCGGCATGGGCAGGTGTGCCGATGTTGTTTCTCATAAACCGCAACATCTTCTCCCTGTCAAAGCCATAGTTGACAGCCCGGCGGATCTTCACAGATCTCATGGGCCAGTCGTCGGGCACCTTCTCCTTGTTCATGACCATGCCGAGGTATTCGGAGTTCAGAAAGGGCATTGTGATCATCACCAGGTTGTCCTGGTGGCGGGGCTGCAACTCACCATCGGGAGTAAGGAGTTCATCCTGGTAGCTGGGATCTGTCCGGGTGAGCAGGTCGAGGTTTCCCTGGATGAATTCGAGAAAAGCTGTTTGACGATCCTGTATAAAACGGATTGATACAGCATCGAGGTATGGCAGGCGCTTATCCCCATCGAATTCAAAATACTTTTCGTTTTTCCTGTACACAAGTTTAACTCCCTCTTTCCAATAGGCAAAGTGAAAAGGACCGGTGCCAACCGGGTTACGGCGAAAATCGCGACCGTATTTTTCGACAGCCTCACGGGGTACCACGGAGCAATACTGCATAGCCAGCAAAGAGAGGAAAGGCGGGAACGGCCGCTCCAGGCGGATCCTGAGCAAGGTGTCGTTTGGCGCTGTAACATTCAGGCTCCCGTCGGGCTTTCGTGCAACCGGGTTCATGACCCATGATCCGGGAGGGTTTAAGGAAGTGGAAATCAGCCTGTTTAAGCTATACACGAAATCTTCTGCCCTCACAAGCCGTCCTTCCCCGCCGGTAAAACATGGGTTGTCATGAAAATAAACATCCTCACGCAAGCTGAAGGTATACAGCAACCCGTCGTCTGAGATCTCCCAGCTGCGGGCGATGGCAGGCCGCACCTCAAGCTGCTCGTCAAGCTCAACAAGACCGTTAAAAAGCTGTGCCACAGCCCATATGTTGGCCTGGTTGCGGGCAAAGACCGGATCCAGCGAAGTGATGTTCTGATCCTCATTATACCGCAGAACGGTCATATCGCCAGTATCCTCAAAGGCCGGCCCGCAAGAAGCCATCAGCGCAGCAAAGAAAAAAACCACCAGGGCAAAGCGACCCCTTTTTATTTTCAGAAAACTGATCCTGCCGGTGTTCGCAAGGCGCTTCATCTTTTTAAAAATTATCAAAACTCACAAATTCCTTAATCTTAACCTTAACCTTAACCTTACCTTAACCTTAACCTTACCTTAAACCTTAACCTTAACCTTAACCTTAACCTTAACCTTAACCTTAACCTTAACCTTAACCTTAGCCTTCTTGCTTCTTACTTTTTACTTTTTACTACTTACTACTTACTTCTTACTTCCAATCCCCTGCACTCAACCCTGCCGATCCCCAGCCGGCACCTTCACCGAGTCACCATCCATCATCGCCGGTATCACGCTTTCATACAGTTCGTTGAGCTCATCGATACTTCCAAAATCTTCGCCGTCGACGACAGCATTTTTCCCGGTTACTTCTCCGAGAAGAGAAAACTCTAAAGACGAGCTGGCCAGCAGTTCCGCTAAGTTGCCTTCATCACCGGGTTTCAGTGTAACCACCACCCGGCTTTGCGCCTCGCCAAAGAGGAATGCGTCTTTCCGGATCTCCGCATCAGTATCGATGGTGAAGCCCAGCCCATTGATCCTGGCAGATTCGAACAGGGTAGTGAACAGCCCTCCATCCGACACATCGTGCGCAGAAACAATAAGCCCACGGTGAATCAGCTCGCTGAGCACCTGCTGAAGCTCATGTTCTTCATCCAGGTCAAAATAGGGTGCCGGCGAATTTTTCACCTGGTGATAGCTGTACAGGTATTCCGAACTGGCGATGTCGTTTCGGGATCTTCCGATGAGATAGATCTGATCCCCTTCGTCCGTAAACGCAATACCTGTCATCCTCTTTTTGTCTTCAAGGATGCCAAGCATCCCTATCACCGGAGTGGGGAACACAGGTTCTGTTTTGTTGTTTATGGTGGACTGGTTGTAAAAACTTACGTTGCCTCCTGTAACGGGGGTGTTGAGTTTTTCGCATGCCGCGCTCATACCTTTTATCGCACCTACAAACTGCCAGTACACATGCGGGTTGTATGGATTCCCGAAATTCAGGCAATTGGTGATGGCCAGGGGCCTGCCTCCGCTGCAAACAATATTCCGTGCGCTCTCGGCCACGGCAATGGCACATCCCTTTTCCGGGTCGGCATATACGTAGCGGGGGTTGCAATCCACCGACAAAGCGAGTGCCTTATTGCTTCCTTTGAGGTTGACAACTCCTGCGTCTGCCTCTTTGTTGGTGCTCATATTTTTAGTGCCTACCATGGTGTCATACTGGTCAACAACCCATTTTTTTGAAGCAATGTTATGGTTTCCCAGAAGATGTCGTGCCACTTTTTTTATGTCTGCGGGCATGGGGACAAGGTCCATGTTAAATGCACGGTTTTTCCGGTAATAGTCCGGTTCATCGTACTGGCGGTCATATACAGGTGCCCCGCCACCCAGCACCAGGGAGCCGGCGGGTACTTCAGCCACAAGGTCACCCTGCCAGTAATATTTCAGAATGTCGCCTTCGGTCACTTCCCCGATCTGCACGCAGTTGAGGTCCCACTTGTCAAACACCTCCGTCACCTCTTTCTCCCTGCCTTTTTTCACCACTACCAGCATACGCTCCTGGCTTTCGCTCAGCAGGATCTCAAAGGGTTGCATGTTTTTCTGGCGCAGAGGGACCTTGTCGAGATGTATGATCATACCGTGTTTCCCTTTTGCCGACATCTCCGATGTTGAGCAGGTGATACCGGCAGCCCCCATGTCCTGCATCCCGACGACGGCTCCTGTTTTGATCACCTCCAGGGTGGCTTCCAGCAGAAGTTTTTCCTGGAAAGGATCCCCTACCTGCACCGCCGGGATCTTGTCGGCCGATGCTTCTGTTATATCCTCGGAGGCAAAAGTGGCCCCGTGAATACCGTCTTTCCCGGTTGAGGAGCCTACGATAAAGACAGGGTTTCCTTTACCGTATGAAGTTGCAGAAATGGTGTTCCCTTTCCTGACCACCCCCACAGACATGGCATTCACCAACGGATTGGTATTGTAACAATCGTCAAAAAACACCTCTCCCCCGACAACGGGTACACCAAACGCATTTCCATAGTCGCCGATACCTTTGACAACACCTTTCATGAGCCACTTTGTACGTTCCCGGGAAGGATTGCCAAAACGCAGGGAGTTCAGCTGGGCAATGGGGCGTGCCCCCATGGTAAAAATATCGCGATTGATACCTCCGACGCCTGTGGCAGCTCCCTGGTAAGGCTCAAGAGCCGAAGGGTGGTTGTGCGACTCAATTTTAAATGCGCAAGCCAGGCCATCGCCCAGGTCTACAAGCCCTGCATTTTCGTCACCGGCCTCGGCAAGTAAATGCTCACCCTTGCGGGGAAGGGTTTTAAGCCACTTTATTGAATTTTTATACGAACAATGTTCCGACCACATTACCGAATAGATGCTCAGCTCGGTGAAGTTCGGCTCCCTGCCGAGGTATTCCCTGATCATGTCGTACTCCTCCGGAAGAAGTCCTAACTTTTTTGCTGTTTCAAAGTTCGATGCGTGACCCGTAGTTTTTTCATCCATAACAAATACTTTCTTTAAGAACAGGCAAAAATACGTAACTAATAGACAGGCTCATAATAAAAATGCATCTGTATCTGACAGCATCCGGCCACATACGCCGCCCAGGCAGGCCATAGGCGGTTGCAGACTCTTTATCGGCTGGCGACAGGCAAAACCAGGGTTCTCATCTTACGGAGAAACTTTTCCTTTTCTTCATGATGCGGACGATGTGCCGACTGTTCAAACCATATAAGCTGTTTCCCTGCAGGTGCCTCGAGTAATTCAAAATACTGCTCAGCAAGCACGGCAGATACGATCACGTCATACCTCCCTGTCATAAAGAAGACAGGAACTTCAATGCGGGGGGCCTGTTTTGTCAGATCAAGAGTCATAAGGTCATTCCAGAGCTCATCAGCGGAAAAGTATGGCATCAGTACCATGTTTAGCTTGTCAATTAATCCATACTGAGGTGCTCTCAGGGTACTGAGGATATACCCGGCATCAATGTAGCGGCCTCTCTCCGGCTCTTTCTCCACACCGCCGTAATAGGCGACCCATCGGCGTACCAGCAAGGCATCCCGGAGAGTATAATTCTCAGGGATAGTGTCAACGCGCTCTATCTGGCGCAAAGCTCTAATGTTATTGTCTTCGGTTGCCTTTGACAGGACAAACTCGTAGTTCAGCCGTTCATTGATAAATGGATGTACGCTTTGGCCTGTTGAGATATAGGCATGCAGCATTCCGGGGTGCTGCGAGGCAAAGATGGCACCAAAGCTGCTGCCCCAGGAATGTCCCCATAAAAAGACCTTTTCCACATCAAGAAGATCCTGCAGATACTCGACAAGCTCTTTTGTATCATCCACAAAACATTGCACACTGAGGGATTTTTTCGGCAGGCGCCAGCTGAATGACCCTCCTGTGCCTCGCTGTTCCCAGTAGACCATTGTGAAATGCTTTTCCAGCTCCCGCATGACCCCGTTGGTCTGATCTACGGGGAAAAGAGGAAAGCCCGGGCCTCCATGCAGGTAGATCATTACCGGATTATTTTTATCCTCTCCCCTGACCTTGACAGACTGCCTGACATCTCCAAGCCGGACGCGCTGGAAGTAATATACGCCACGTTCGCCGATATACTTGCTTCGATAGGCAGTACACGACCAAAGTGAAGAAATAATAAAAATCAGCACAAGCCAAAATAAGTACGTCCTTTTCTGTGTTCTACTACCAGATATCATAGTATACATATAACGTGGTTTATGCGATCATGTTTTAGGATGCAATACCGGCAAAGTGCTCCGTAACTGCAAATATATTGAAGATTTCAACCAGGATAAACCCCACACCGTTTCTGAAGAAGCCTGGCGGGGGTATAGCCTGAATACGTTGTATATTCTTATATTTGCAGCGTATTGTATCCGAAAAAACAAAAAAAACAATCAATCTGTATGAAGAAGCTTCACAAACTGGTTCTCCAGTCGTACATAGGACCATTTTTTGTGACTTTTTTCATTGCCCTGTTCATCCTGTTGATGCAGTTTCTTTGGAAATACATCGACGACCTGGTGGGGAAAGGGCTGGAATGGTACATCATCGGTGAGCTTTTGTTTTATGCTTCAGCCACTTTTGTACCCCTGGCACTGCCATTGGCTGTATTGCTCTCCTCCATCATGACCATGGGAAAAATGGGAGAGCATTACGAGCTGGTTGCGTTTAAGTCTGCCGGGATCTCCCTGCGGCGGATCTTATGGCCCATGGTAATGATCTCGTTCGTTCTGGTCCTGGCTGCATTTTTCTTTTCCAACAATGTATTGCCTGTAGCCAACCTTAAGAGCCTGTCGTTGCTTTACGATGTCCGCCAGCACAGGCCGGCATTTAATATCACCGAAGGTATTTATTATCATGGTATTGACAACTTTGTTATCCGTGTCGACGAAAAAACCAACGGGGGCAATACATTAAAAGGCATCAAAATATATGACCATTCGGAGGGTAAGGGCAACACAAACCTGACACTGGCAGAGTGGGGCACCATGGCGGTTACCCCCGACCAGAGATACCTGATCCTGACACTTTACAAGGGCACAAACTATCAGGAGGCGGGGGAAGGCAGACTCACCGACCCCGACAGACCTTTTCAGCGACTCATGTTCGACAAGCAAGTCCGGAAATTCGACTTAAGCATGTTCGAGCTGGAGCGTACCGACGAGGATCTTTTCAGAAGCCACTTCAGAATGCTAAACATCAGCCAGCTGGTCTATTTTGAAGACTCCTTATCCACAGAGTTAACAAAGAGAAAGGAATCGTTTCTCCGCAGCTATAAAGGGCGTTTTTTCTTTATGCCCGGCCTTGACACTTTATCTGTTGAGGGCATCCCTCCGGAAAGCTTTCGTCCTCCCCCGGGTGTTTCAGAACTGAAAGCAGCCCCGGTGAATGAGCAAATGGTTATCACCGGCGCCATGGAAAAGATCCGGAACAACAGAAACCTTGCAGATAGGTCACACCAGGAATTTCGTGACAGAAAACGAACACTTGCCAGGTACCAGATAGAGTTCCACCGGAAGTTCACGCTTTCATTTGCGTGTATTGTGCTGTTTCTGATTGGTGCCCCCCTGGGCGCCATTATTCGCAAAGGCGGATTCGGCCTGCCGTTGGTGGTATCGGTTTTGCTTTTTGTGGTCTTCCACGTGATTTCCATGATGGGCGAAAAGATGGTAAGAGAAGGGGTTCTGGAGGCTCACCAGGGCATGTGGCTTTCGTCAGTAATACTGCTTCCCGTTGGAATATTGCTTACTTACAAAGCCACAACAGACTCACCGGTGCTCGACATGGACCTTTACAAATCAAGCATTGAAAAGATCATCAATAAAATTCCTTTTGCCAGGAAACGACTCCGTAATGAAGATACTGCAACTGACCAATAAAGTCCCCTACCCGCCAAAGGATGGCGGAGCAATTGCCACACTCAACCTTTCACTTGGTTTGGCTGAACTCGGCCACGAAATCACCGTGCTTGCCATAAACACCCCAAAGCATTATTTCGACATCCGGAATATTCCCGGACACATCAACAGCAAAATCACCCTCCAAGCCCACTATGTAGACACCAGAATACGACCTCACGCCCTGATATCCAATCTTTTATTTTCGAGGCTTCCCTATAATGCCACCCGGTTCTTTTCGGATGACTTTGCCGGCCGGTTAAGGTCGCTGCTGGCAGAAAACGACTTTGACGTAATTCAGCTGGAGGGGCTTTACATGGCATACTATATCCCGCTGATACGAAAGCACAGCAAGGCGCGTATCGCATTACGGGCTCATAATATTGAACATGAAATATGGCAGCGCACGGCAAATCTTGAGAGGTCCAAGCTTAAGAGATTCTATTTCCGTTCGTTGGCAAAAAGGATACGGGCTTTTAAGCAAGGAATACTAAACTCCTACGATCTTTTGATCCCTATCACGGAAAGAGATGCAAACAGGTACAACCAGATGGGGAACTCCAGGCCATACCATGTCAGTCCTGTTGGATATCAGCTAGCGGACAGCCAACCCGAACCTGGTAAGATTATTTTTCCTTCTTTAGGCTGCATCGGGACACTCGACTGGTTCCCAAACCAGGAGGGAGTGGTATGGTTCCTCGACAATGTATGGCCCGGTATAAGGAAGAACCACCCAAATCTTACCCTTCGCATAGCAGGAAGAAATGCTCCGCCCTGGCTGGAGAAGCAGTTCAACAGGCCTGGCGTGTCATACCTGGGAGAAATTGATGATGCCAAAAAATTTATTCAGCAAACAGCAATAATGGTTGTACCTTTGTTCTCCGGAAGCGGAATGCGCGTTAAAATAATCGAAGGAATGGCCCTTGGGAAAACAATAATCACCACCTCAATCGGTGCCGAAGGCATACCCGTCACACACATGGAAAACATCGTGGTGGAAGATACAGCAGAGGGATTTAGCAACAGCATTGATCGCTTACTTAAGGACCCTGCGCTTTTTGATTCCATTGGCAAAAATGCCAGCCTGTTTATTCACAACCGCTTCGACAACAAAAAAATATGCAAGGCATTAAGCGATTTTTACAAAGAGAATCCCGGTAAGTAATGGTGTACACTATGTGTTTCTGGCTAGCTTTGGTGGCATTTACAGTTTCGGTTTTCCTGATATTTTATTCGTATGCCTTGTATCCGTGGCTGGTTTTTTACCTGGCACGTAACAAAACACTAAACCTGTCGTCGTATAGCCGGAAAGACGGGCTGCCCTTTGTAAGTATAATCATCGCAGCCTTTAACGAAGAAAAGGTGATAGCCCAAAAACTGCAAAGCGTTTTGGATTCCGATTATCCTGCCAGCAATTTTGAGGTACTGGTCGGGTCCGATGCATCTACCGATACCACAAACAGTATCGCAGAAGGGTTTGCCGGCAAATACGACAATGTGCATTTTTTCCCTTTCAGCAAGAGGCGTGGGAAAGGCAATGTGATCAACGACCTGCAGAAGCATTCCAAAGGCACTGTGCTGGTATTTACAGATGCCAACGTTATGTTTGAGGAAAGCACCCTTTTTGAGATGGTCAGATACTTCAGGGAGGAGTCAGTAGGACTTGTTGATACGCGTATGATAAACACAAACATCAGGCAGGAGGGAATATCATTCCAGGAAAAGTCTTATATATCGAGGGAAGTAAAGATTAAGCATGCAGAAAGCCTGTTGTGGGGTACGATGATGGGGCCGTTTGGGGGTTGTTTTGCCATTCGGCGGGAGCTTTTTTCTCCCGTGCCGAGGAATTTCCTGGTCGATGATTTTTATATAAACATGAAGATCCTGGCAAAGGGGTATCAATGCATCAACAATCCGGATGCAAGGGTATATGAAGCAGTTCCTGACGACCTGCTAGCTGAATTCAGAAGGAAAAAGCGTATCGGGGCAGGGAATTTTCAAAATCTAAGGGCTTTTTATCCAATGCTGTGGCACAAAACCCCGGGCCTTTCTTTCAGTTATATATCCCATAAGGTCCTGCGATGGTTCGGGCCTTTCTTGATGATCATTGCATTTGTGGCAAATATTTGGCTTGCGTTTTACCACCCATTGTTTGTTTATGTACTTTTGCTGCATGGTTTGTTATTGCTGTTACCTTTGTTTGACTTTTTGCTAAAAAAACTTCATATACACAACAAGCATCTGCGTTTCATATCTCACTTTTACGGTATGAATCTTGCTATGTTTTTTGGCTTTTTCAAATCCTTCAAAAAATCTGAAACCAATGTTTGGAGACCCACAGAAAGGAGTCAGTGATTCTTTTCAGTTTAACACCATAGATGAGGCCATTGCGGATATCCGTGATGGCAAGGTAGTAATTGTTGTTGATGACGAAGACAGGGAAAATGAGGGCGATTTCATTGCAGCAGCGGAAACGATCACTCCTGAGATAATCAATTTCATGGCAACACATGGAAGAGGTCTGATCTGTGCTCCCATTACGAGGGAGCGGGCAGAACAGCTTGACCTGGAGTTAATGGTACCTAAAAACACTGCTTTGCATGAAACCCCTTTTACGATCTCGGTTGATTTACGCGGGAAAGGCTGTACAACCGGGATTTCGGCTTCAGACCGGTCAAAGACTGTAAAAGCTTTGGCCGATCCCGACACCCGGCCTTCTGACCTGGGCCGCCCCGGTCATATCTTTCCTTTGCGGGCCCGGGTAGGAGGAGTTCTTCAACGCGCGGGCCATACCGAAGCATCCATTGACCTTGCACGGCTAGCAGGCTTGCAACCTGCTGGCGCTTTGGTGGAGATCATGAACGACGACGGCACCATGGCCCGATTGCCCGAACTTTTTCAAATTGCCGAACGCTTTAACCTTAAAATAATATCCATAGAGGACCTCATAGCCTACCGGATCAAAAATGAAAGCCACATCAAACGGGAGATCACTGTCAACCTGCCTACCGAATGGGGTACATTCAAACTGGCAGCATACAGGCAAACAACCAACGAGCAGCTGCACCTGGCCCTGATCAAAGGAAGCTGGTCCAAGGATGAAGAGGTCATGGTAAGGGTTCACTCATCCTGTATTACCGGGGATATTTTCGGATCCTGCAAGTGCGACTGCGGCGGTCAGCTGCACAAGGCTATGCAGATGGTTGAAGCAGAAGGCAAGGGCGTTGTTCTTTACATGAACCAGGAAGGGCGTGGCATAGGGCTGCTGAACAAACTGAAGGCCTACCACCTGCAGGAAAAAGGCCTTGACACCGTAGAGGCAAACGTCGAACTGGGGTTCAAAGCCGATGAGAGAGACTATGGCATCGGAGCACAGATACTAAGAGACCTGGGCGCCAGCAAGATCAAGCTGATCTCTAACAATCCCAGCAAAAAGGCAGGGCTTATGGGGTATGGCATAGAAATAACCAAGAACATCCCCATCATAGTGAGCACATCCGAACACTGCAAAATTTACCTGGACACGAAGAAGAACAAACTGGGGCACACCTTTTAACCGGGGAGCACTAAAACCCTCATCAGTTTCTTATATGCCGGAAAGGCGAAATCTTAAAAGTTCTGCTCATTCAGATGGCCAGGAAATGAGCCGGTATCACTGACCTCCCGAAAGATCAATGTATCCGTTTTCAGTACTGTTGTTTTCCTCTGCGGGAGCATGCTCACCGGGCAGCCGCTGGCGCCGGAAAAGATCGTGCAGGCGGTCAAATTCCCGCCGGTAAAACAAGCCAATACCCTGTGTATAGGGTGCATTTGTATGGATGATATCAAAGGTGTTGGAGCGATTGAATGCTTTGACCCTGAACTTGCCTTCAGGCGTTATCTTTACCTCCACGTTGATGTCGCCTATGAACTGGTTGGCAGCCTGTGTCTGCTGCCCGGTAGCCGTCTGGTTACCTGCAACCCCGAAGTTCCCGTCGATTAACACCCTGTCGTCGAAAAGCTGTGTAGACAGTGCCAGCTCAACTTCCTGGCTGGTAATCTCATCGCCGGGCCGGTAGTTGACACCGATATCAAAATCTGAGCTTATTTGCGACAGCCAATTACTCAACTGGTGCGACAAAAGCTCGGATGAGGTAGCCCCCATCCCATAGCCCAGAGCTGCATACTGATCGCGGGGCATGAAACGATTCAGGAGGAGCAGGGAAAAAACCTGGCGGTTCATCTCCTGGTCGGTGGTGATTTCGCGCTCTATGAGCTCCCTGACGGTATCGTCTCCACCGGGTATGTTTATGTCAAAAGATATATCGGGATTAAAAAGCTTGTCTTCCAGAATGAGTACCGTTTCAACCGGCACACGCCTGCGGAATTGATTGGCCAGGTCATCGTCTGTTCCTCCTCCGGCAAGCAGGTCATAGAGCGATGTTCTTAAGCGGTAAATGGCGCGCAGATCCACGTCCGCTTCGTTCAGATCGCCTGTCCACCTGATGTTGCTGCCCTGTTCGATACGGAATCTCTTGTTGATAATATTTTGAAGTGTAAATAAATATTCCCCGCTTTGAATCGCATATTCACCATAGATGTTAAAAGAACCATCCGGTAAGATCTCCAGGTTGATATCACCGCTACCCCTTCCGCGGATGATGTCTCCAAACTGGGCATCAAAGAAAAGTTCCACCTCTGCCTCGGGAGTAACTTCCAGGTCAAAATTTAGCGTAATTTCACCTCCGGTACGGGGTTGAAAGGGTAAGGCCTCTTCGCTCTCTTCGTCGTGAGATACAAAGGAGATAAAATGCCTTTCCCGGATATCTCCCGTATAATTCAACGGCATCATGATCCGTGTACCGCGTTCGGTAGTGGCGCTCACGTCCAGTGTAATGTTATTTACAGGACCATGGAAGCGTGCCAGGCCCGTCAGAAAAGCTGTCCCGAAGAATATTTCGTTGCTGGCTGATGTGGTATTCAGCAGGACCATATTTTCCGGCCTGGCATCGATGTCAATAGCAAAATTGCTGAAAATATCATGCATGATCGTACCATTTACCAGGGCAGTATTCCCGATGGTATCGTTTAAAACCAGGTTTTCGAAACGGAAACGGTCTTTTTCAATCTCCACTTCGTGGGCAAAGGTGTATGAGGTGTTGAGATAAGGGATATGCATTCCCATGCGACTGAGGCGCAGGTTCCCACTGAGTTCAGGACTGCTGAAAGCCCCTTCCATCCTAAGTTGCCCCGATGCAATACCCCTGAAGTTGTCAGCAAAGCTCTGCAGGTAGCGTCCCCATACAGACATCTTAAAATTGGTGAGATCTATGTCGAGATCAAAGTTATCCCCTTCGTCACCTGTATACAGGTTCCCCGAGGCTATCAAAGGTTGATTGGAGCCCACGTTGCCATGATAGGTAACTGCTGCGTAAACATCAAAGGCCTGTATCACATCGTTCCAGGAACTCTGCACTTCGAGGTCTCCCATCAGGTCTTTGTTAAACGAGAAACCCCTGACGGAAATGTCAGCGGCAATACCCGGTGGCTGGTACAGGCCTGTAAGACTTATATGGCCGTCAATGATGCCCCCGAAATCGAAATTCCGGTCCCCGAGCAAAATGCTTGTGTGATCCAGATTAAAATCAGCAAAAGAAAGACCCATCCGGTCACCCGGAAAAGAGCTGAACGCACCGTGTGCTTTGATGAACTGATTGTCATGATAAGCCATTAACTGATATACTTCAACACGGTTTGAATCCAGTATGATTCTGTTGTCGGTGTTAAACCTCCATGTCGTGCCGTTGATGATCAACTCTGACTGAGGTATGGTTATCTCGATCAGATGTTCGTCAACAAAGTGTGTGATACCCTTTATAAATCCCCTTCCGGAGCCGGAGCGACCCTGGCCCCAACGGATATCGGAATACAGGCTGTCTTTTCTTACTGTATTCGATAAAACAAAGTCTTCAAGATGCCTTTGCTCTGAGATCATAAACCTGTCAGAAGTCATGTTGATCCCATAACCGGTATCGTTGTCCTGCCCCGTGATCCCGTAGCCAATAAAGCTGCGCCCTGCAACACTGAGCGTATCTGCATAGCCCTCAAAGGACAGACTCCTTTGCCTGTCGCTGAATGTTCCGTTTAACCAGCTTCCTTCAGACAGGCTCACCCCCGGCAAAAACAGTTCTGTAAGCAGTTGTGTATCTTTCATCCTCACTGAGAAGCTCAGATCCTGGTCTGAGGCAATGCTGTCCTCAGAGGCGGCTCCAATCTTTGAGGAAGGCAAATACATGGCAGCGAAAGTCCTCATTGACTCCGTCAATTGATCAAACCTTATCTTTCCGTGTATGTCGATATCAGCAAAATCTGACCGAACACGCAAATGATGGTTCGTTTCAGACCAGCGTCTGTTGCTTACGTATATACTGTCTTTTTGATATATTACGGGAAAAACCTCAAGCTCAGCAGGATCAAGCGGAATCTCGCCATAACGTATATCTCTGATCGTCAGCTCGCCCTGCATGTCATCGAGCGCAGATCCGCTGGCGTCAACAGACAATTCGGCAGACAAGACCGACTCATAAAGACTGTTCCGCTGAAACAATTTCATATCCGTAAGATTGGCACGGTCTATCCTTGCGTTAAATTGAAACAGGGGAACTTTTGCTTCCAGGTCAACAATTCCGTGAAAATCAAGACGGAGGTTCTCGTCATCAACAGCAAATGTGCCATCGAATCGCTGATTGGCAAAATCACCTGCCAGAACGATATCCTTGTATGATACATCCCTGACGACCATAGATTCAACGGCACCGTTGATATGCATATTCAAATTGCCGGGTTCAAAGCCCGAGCCCTGAAGCTCTGCATGCATATTCACTTTGGCAGGCAAGTCCGGGTTTGCAAACATTTTATCCAGGTAGAAATTCTGTGCTGCAAGGTATCCCCGGTAACTGTAATCTTTCTCCTTATCCTCCCTGAAAACCTCTATGTCGCTCTGTAAAGAGCCTATGCCGGTATGCAAGGTGCCCTCTGCCAGAAAGTCATGCACCGTCCCGGCAAGTAATCCGGAAAAAGAAATATCACCGAATGCATTCAGGTATTGAGGTAGTTGCGGATACTCCCAATCGAATGTTTCCGGAAGTGAGAAGGAAAGAATGTCGCGTATATTGCTTCTCATGTCGTGTACCTGCATGGTCAGATGAGGAGACAATTCGTTTCCCAGGTTTGTCAGCATCCAATCGGCATCCAATAAAATGTTTTCACCATAAGCCAAACGGATATTTTCTCCCTGTATATGTGTATCTGAGCCTCGAATAGCACCGTGGAGATACAGGAGGTCATGCATACCCTGCAAGGGGCTGTAGTAATGACCAATCTCGGCTAGGTCAACCCTGGATTCCTCAATATCGACGGCAAACCGAAGGCCTTCGAAGGAGTTTGCGGGCCTTGTATTTTCCGTAAAATGCATTTCCAGGTCAAAAGCAATATCAGAATCCCGCGTTTGAAGCACAAACCCCTCAACAGTCAGCATGTTCTGGTGCAAAATGATCTTTCCGCCAAGCTTATTGACGGCAAAGCCTGAAGCTTCGGCGTAACGTAAATGGTCGATGGTAAATGCGGCAAATTCATGAGCACGGCGGATCTCTTTTACATAAAGGTCGAAATCCTTCAGGCTGAAATGCGATGGGTCAAAACCCGTTTTACGTGCATCATGATTCAGGTCCCGGTATTGAATGCCGGACCCTTTTATCTGAAAGGCCCCGAGATTAAAAAGCCATCGTTCGTCTTCGGGTCTGACGTCGCGGTCATCAAAATAATCAAGAATAAACTGGTAATTGGGGTGTTTTTGATCATTTGCCGTGTATAGGTCAAGGGAAGCTTCTTCCAGTCGGATCTTCCGGACATCGATGCTTTTATGACGGAACGAGATGGCATTTAGCTGCAAGTCCAGATCCTTCACTGCCAATAGCTTTTCGCCCGACTGGTCTTCTATCACAACGTCTTTGAGAACAATGCTTCGAAACAGCCGGATATCAACCCCACCCACAGAGATCTCCGTTTGCAGTTCCCGGGAAAAGTAATCGCTGACCCTGTTGACGAGATAATGCTGAACTGCATTCACATTCAGGAGGGCATAAAGGATGGCAGGCAGCAGAATTGCCACCGCAAGCAGAGAAAGCAATATTTTTTTTAGTTTTTTAATATCTTTGTCCTCCGAACCGTGTTAGCCAGCTGCACTTATATTGCCGTTTATGAGCATATATATACTTGGGATTGAATCTTCCTGCGACGACACCTCTGCAGCAGTGATAAAAGATCGCAAAATTCTTGCCAATCTTGTTGCCAATCAGCATGTTCATAAAGATTTTGGAGGTGTGGTACCTGAACTGGCCTCCAGGGCTCACCAGCAAAACATCATTCCTGTCATCAGCAATGCGTTATCAAAGGCAAATATAAAGAAAAATGAAATACATGCGGTCGCCTATACCAACGGTCCGGGATTGCTGGGGTCGTTGCTTGTGGGCACCTCGTTTGCCAAGGGATTTGCCATGGCGATGGGCATTCCGCTGATCACTGTAAATCATATGCACGCCCATATTCTGGCGCATTTTATTGAAGATGAATCACAAAGTAAATCTCCCCCCTTTCCGTTCCTGTGCCTTACAGTATCGGGAGGGCATACACAGATCGTATTGGTAAGCGGGTATCACGATATGAAGGTTATCGGGCAAACCATTGATGATGCTGCCGGCGAAGCTTTTGACAAGGCAGCAAAGATCATGGGGCTTCCTTATCCCGGCGGACCTCTTATTGACAGATATGCCCGTGACGGTGACTCCCTTGCATTTACGTTCCCGCACCCTAAGGTTCCTGGTTTGGATTACAGCTTTAGCGGCCTTAAAACTTCCATATTGTACTTTCTTCGCGACCGCCTGAAAAAGGATCCGGATTTTATTAAGCGGAACATGAGCGACCTTGCAGCTTCCATACAGCACAATATTATTGAAATACTTATGAAGCAGCTTCGGCGTGCCGCCGTTGAAACCGGAATCCGGCATATCGCGATCGCCGGTGGTGTATCTGCCAACAGCGGGCTGAGAAAAGCATTTGAAAAGGAAAAAGAAGAAGGAAACTGGGAGGTATACATACCAAAGTTTGAATATTGCACAGACAATGCGGCTATGATAGCTGTTGCCGGGTATTTCAAATACCTGAACAAAGACTTTTCGTCACAACGTACGGCGCCATTTACCCGATATCCCGGTTAATTCTGGTCAGCCTCATCCGGAGTTATACGTATAAAAGGAGGAAACTCTCTTTCCTTCAACCGGTGTTCATCCACATCGTAATGAAAATAGTAATCAATGTCCCTTCTTATTTGCTCTCTGACATAGAGATTCATCAGATGATCAAAGATGTTCTGTGCATTTTTTTTGCCTGCAAAGGAGGCAAGGTCGTAGACATCATCCAGTGTTAAAGGATAAGTGACGGGGTCAAATTGCACGCTTCCATCCGTGCGCCTGATAAACCGGCCGTCAACATAATCGCTGGTGGCTCTCACGTCGAAAAGTATATCCATCTCATAGTCCGGATCGTGCAATTTCATGAACTCAAACCAGGTATTGTGTTCAAGCACTGTAATATCAACAGCTGCCCTGTAAGTTTGTCCGTGTGCACGGCCCACAAACACTTCTTCATCCATATATTCCATTAGCTCCATCTGGCCTGTTGCAAAAATATAGGCAGGTTCTTCCAGCTCAAAAAATTCGTCGACGTCGTCAGGGCCGTAATGGTTTACATACAGCACGTCAAGATATCTTTTCAGTGAGTTCATAAACCTGTCGATAAACAAGGAATCCTCCACTTCTGAAAGAAAACGCGCTCTTTCATCGTCTTCGCCGAGGATGCTGTCGGGCGCAACCTTGTCGGGAGGTGCGGGGGCAAAGCTTTTTATGAGCCCCGGGGGCGGAAGCAAAAGCACGTGGATATCTGTCTGCTCCACCACATACCTTGTGGCGAGCTGCCTGCTGCTTGCGCATGCTGTGGCGAGCATGGCAAGCAGCAACAAAGCAATTTTATGTGTTCTTACTGATCTGATATCTCTTCCTTATTTCAAAGTTTACCTGGATTTTTCGAGCAGTTTTTCCCCGATCTTTTTTCCGTAATCATAGCAAAGGTTGTACTCATCCTCGTGCGGGGTGAATTTCACAAACACTCCCTCGCCCTGTACATCGAGTTTAAGATTGGCAAGTGTGGTGTTGATTAGTTTTCCGGCTTCACCGCTCCAGCCGTATGATCCAAACGAGCCTGCAATCTTTTTGTTGTCACGGATGGGGCTGATCACTGCAAACAGGCGATACACAGGCAGCAGTATGTTCTGGTTGATGGTGGGACATCCCACAATAACGGCGCTGCTTTTGGCCACACGTTCATCCACATCTCCAATAGGCATGTTTTCAATGTCGGCAACTTCAACCTGAAAATCTCCCGCGCTTCTGATGCCATCGCGGATCGCCCCGGCCATCATCCCGGTATTATGATATGCCGACACATAAGGAATAAATACATGATCCTGCTGCGGGGTTTGCAGGGCTTCCTTTGCGTACTGCCCGCTGAGGTCAACCCACTTTTTCCAGTCTTTCATCAGCAGGGGGCCGTGGCCAGTCAGTACGGCATCGATTTCCAGCGGACGGATCTTGTCGATCGCCTTCAGCATGAATTTGCTGAAGGGTTTCAGGATCACATCAAAATAGTATTTGAACGCATCGCTGAAGTCTCCGACCTTATCGTCATACATGGCAGGGTGTGCGTAGTGGCACCCGAATGAGTCGCAGGTGAACAGGAGTTTGTCTTCCTCCAGATAGGTATACATGCTGTCGGGCCAGTGCAGGTTGGGTGCTGAAATAAAACGCAGGGTTTTATTGCCCAGGTCGATAGTGTCACCGTCTTTAACGATCCGGTGCTTAAACTCTTTGCCCAGGAAATCCTTGAGATACTGGATCGCCAGCCTGCTGCCCACCACTGTGGCATCAGGTGCAAGCTCCAGCACATTGGCCAGGTTTCCGCTGTGGTCCGGTTCCGTATGATTAAGGATCACGTATTCGATCTCCGTGGGATCTCCTGCCTTGTAAAGCTTTTCTTTGTAAACATCCCAGAACTTTTCCTTGGATGTTTCAATTAGTGCCTTCTTATCGGCATTTATAAAGTAAGAATTGTAGGTGGTACCATATTCGGTTGTCATCACCACATCAAAGGTTACAATGTCATAATCGATCACACCGACCCACTTCACATCTTTGTTTATGTCGAGCACCTCGGTATCGGGTCTCTTCAAATCCTGTACTTTCATAGGTTAATAATTTTTCAACTAATTGTTTTTGTGGCGTTTATGTTTTCATTTACTTCTTACTCCTTACTACTTGCTGTTTACTCCCTACCGCTACCCCATCACGCCATGTTCCTGTCCATATACTGAATCAGCTTACCCATTGAGGTAACATAGCTGCCATACTCATTATCGTACCAGCCAAATATTTTCGCGTGGGTGACAGGCAGGTTCAGGTCTTTTTCCACCTTTATTCCCAGTGAGGCCATGGCTGACCCGGGGAGATTGATAAAGCCTGTTCGTGTGTGGCATTCATGACCTTCGATGACCACAGCTGCGGGGAACCCCATCATATCGACCGATACGTTTTGCTTTTCACTGAAGACCAGCAAGTCTTTTTGCGGGCCTTTGGCTGCTTCTTTATAAACGTTGTCAATAAAGCTTTTGTTGATCACGGGTTCTCCTTTTTCGTTCATCCTGGAGTTGAAAGTCACGTTCAGGATGATCAGCGAAACCGTGTTGGTTGGGATCCGCACGGAGTCGGCCATAAAGCCGATCTCTTCGATCTGCGGCATGATTTTTTCCAGGGCCTTTGCGGCTCCTGTGGTAGACAGGATAATGTTATTGAATACCGACCGGTTTTTACGCAGGTCGGAGGCACCTGCTTTAGGTACGGCGTCGAGGACGTTTTGGGAGTTGGTTGCTGCGTGCACCGTTGACATGGATGCGGTAAGGATATGCGATGTTTCTTCCTGCCCGAGCAGCGGCAGGATCATATGGGCGAGACCCGTAGTGGTGCAGCTTGCCGCCGAAACCAGCCGGTGTTGTCCGCTGTCGTAATTCAGGTGGTTGATGCCATATACCATCATGGCACTGTCGTCGGGCATCTTTTTGGCCTTATCTTTGATTTTGAAGGGAGCACTTAGCAGCACCGTTTCGGCTCCTGCCTCGAGATGGCCCCTCAGGCTGCCTCCCTCTTTATTCGCAGGCACGGTAGGGTCGTTAAACCTGCCCGTGCAATCCACCACCATTCGCACTCCATGGTCTTTCCATCCGATCCCGGCAGGATTTCTGTGCTGCCGGAGCACCTGTACCAGGAAGCCGTCGTAGTCAAGCAAGCCCTTTTCGTGATCGATAACCTTAAAATGCTTTTCGGGCTGGCCAAATCCATAAATGAAGCGCGAGAGATTTCCGTAGGTGGAGTCATGCTCCATAACCTGAATGATATGTTCCAGGCTTTTCCCTACCTCGCGGCCCACATTGATGACCACACCATCAAAGTGGCGGTAGATGAGCTGGTACCAGAGGGTTAGTTTTCCGATTCGGCCTAAGCCATTGATTCCGAGAAGATTTTTATGTTTAAGGTTTTCCATAACGTATGTATTTTTTTGGTGTTTAAAAAGGGTATTTATCTAACGATCTCAGTATAATCAGTTTGATAATGACCTTTAAAGATATTTCCGGAAAAACCGTCAATGGATATCTGATCTCCGGGCACCAGGACATCCCCGTTGATGGTGCATTTTTTTTCTTTCTCGTTGACTTGCAGCGTGCGGCAGTTCAGCACACACACCTTACCCAGGCGGGCTGCTGTAACTGCAGCATGGGAGGTGGTACCGCCCCTTGCTGCCACCAGGCCATCGCATTCAAAGATAATTGGAATATCGTCCGGGACGGTATCCGGACGCATTAAAATGCAGGGGTCATCGGGATGCTTTTTTCTGAGCGCAAGAATATCGTCCATATCGATGGCAATCCGGCCGTTAAGGGCACCTCCGCCACCCCCGATACCTCTCCCGAGAAGTTTCATTTCGGAGACGGAATCCACGAAAACCTGCAGGCGTTCTGTTTTATGAGTGTCCTGGTCACGGATCTGCAAAATATATAGTTCATCGGGGTCTGACGACTCAAAAGTAAACTCGATCTCCTGGTGGTTGAAACCCTTTTCTTCCACCAGTTCGGTGGCTATCTCCTTCAGCTTGTTATAGATATCCGGCAGCAATTCTTCCATCGACTGTTGATTTTCGCGACCGGTAAGGTTTTTCTGGTAGACAGATACTGGCAGGGCATGAACAAGTCCGGCAACGATATCTTCACCCTGGCTGCAGAGGGTGAAGTCCCCGTTGAGGTAAATCCCCGGTTTCTGGATCAGCGGGTTTTGGGTAAACACAACACCGGTTCCTGAAAATTCATCGATATTGCCAAGTACCATTTGCTGGATGACGACTGCCGTACCCCACTGGTCGGCGATCTGAAGGTGGTTGCGATACACATTGGCCCTTTCCGATCCCCAGGAGTCAAAAACGCTCATAATGGCCTGCTTGAGTTGTTTCCAGGGGTCTTCCTCAAAGAAAACTTTTTCATTTTCCAGGATCTTTTTGTAAGCGAACGCCATTTCACGCATCTGTTCAGGGGTAAACTGAATTTTCTGTTCAACCTGGTATTTTTCCTTAAAGCGGATCATCACCTGGTCAAAGACATCCCGGTTTATGCCGTATGTCATGCCCCAGCTCTGCAGCAGGCGCCTGTAGCAGTCCCAGGATGTCCATCCGAAGTTGGGTTGCCTGCTGAGTGCTTCCACAATGTCGTCGTTGAGCCCCACATTAAGAAAGGTGTTCATCGCTCCGGGCATGGAAATGGCAGTGCCTGACCGCACCGAAAGCAAGAGCGGGCTGTCGGGAGAACCAAACTGACGACCGCATTTCTCTTCCAGGCGGCTCAGATGATGTCTTATCAGCGCTTCGACCTCATTTTCCAGGGAAGGGTTGCTGTTGATGGCCTTACGGCGACGAAAGACCTCAGTGGTCAGAACAAAGCCGGGGGGCACGGGGAAGTTTTCCATATACAGCATTTTCTGAAAGTAGGCCTTGGAACCCAGGAATATCTGGTTGTCAATTTTCGGCGTCTTTTCAAACAGGGGGCTGATCACCAGGCCGGGGTCATACGACATGATATGCCTGATAATATCGGGCGGGAAGTTGTCGACCATATCCTGCAGCGCATGGATCATCCGTGAGATATAGTTGTCGAGGGGCTGGATCAGGAAGGAGGTGTACAGGATCTCCCGGTAAAACGCCTCCGACCTCTTGACCAGAAGTTCCTTCCTTTCGGTGTCATCCAGCTGGTTCTCCGGATCGAATATCTGGGGTATGATCATCCGCAGGGGCTGATCATAGAAGCCAAAGAAGTAGGTGTTGGTGATGTCCTTTACGTTTTTGGCCATAAACTGGAAGAGGTTGATAAACTGGCCCAGCGAAAAGCTTTCACTTGTCAGGCCGTATCTCAGCATTTGCAGGTTGGCATCCAGTCCCTGGCTTGTCACACCGTCCAGCTCAAGCCCCCTCCGGAACATGGCCATGATGTCGTACGAGGCCTTTAGCGACCGGGCAGTGATATATTCCGTATGCACAGCATATACCTTCTCTTCCATAAGCGTTGCTGCCAAACGCTCGAGGCGGAAGATCAGACCCAGGGCCTCAAACTTGTCTTCCCGGTACTGTCCGTACATGGAGGGAATGCCAAACGCGATATGTCTTTTGTGGTATATGCTCTCCCAGCCTTCGCTGTGTTCCGGACTGAAGATCACCTGGTTGAGCTGCTCCATGAAGTCAAACAGTACCGCCAGGCCCTGATCCGTATCTCCCTGCTCCAGGTGCCGTTTCAGTTGGGTTACCTGCTCTTCTGAAAAAAAGTGATAACGGCTGAGAACAGCGATTATGTCGGCTGCATCAAAGGAATACTTCTCACGCAGAAGCACAAAAAGTTTAAAGAGCAGGCGCAGTCGTTTCAGGTCATCGTCATTGTCGTGATCAACCTCCCCGAGTACCTCTTCAAACCCCGCGATAGTAAGCTTCAGCAGATCTTTTGGCCCCCGGTGGGTGGCTTTTGAAATTTTCTGCAGGAGTTCGTGCACACTTGTAAACCATCGACTGGCAGTGTCAATGTTTGCCAATACTTCGTCAGGAAGCATTTCTTTTAAATGGCCGGCGTCTCCGTCGTGCCAGAAATAAAAAATCCGTTTGCAGAGGTCAATATGGCTGTTGTTGCCTTCAATGTGCACCTGCTTTCTGAGAAAGTGAATCAGGATGTCCTCCCGGCCTGATATTTCATCCATAACGGTGGTTACATCGCGCAATTCGCCTTCAGCTCCTATCTCATTAAAATATACAGGAAAGATCCGGGTGAGCTGTTTTATCTGCTTGTACAGTGGTGAGATGTTGCTGTTCAGCAGCTTGCTGATGTCGCGTTGAAACAGGTCGGTATCGAAGATGAAGATGCCCCCGAGCCGAAGGTTCACAATAAGTGCGGAGAGAAGCTTCCTGAACGTATAGGGCGCGTGCATGATGAGTTCCAGCCACACCCTGATATTTTTCAGGTGGTTAGGGTCAACGCTCAGCTGCCAGTTTTCCTGTATAAACACCTTGCCGGGGCCGGCGAAACCCAGTTCAATAAGTTTGTTTTCAAAGAGGCTTATGATCTTCCTGTCTTCCACTTCAATGACCTCTTTCCCCAGAGTGAGAATACAGTCGAGCACTGTAGACATATACCTTCCCTTCAGCTCATTAAAAAGCTCAAAAATGTTATCAAGAAAGCCTGACAAAGCTTCTTTGTCAAGTTCAGCACGGATGTTCCGCAATATTTTATTGAGCTCCCAGAGCAACTGGGTTCGCTGCGTCTCCATTCCCGGGAGGTGCAGCAGGAAAAGGATATAATAGAAGCGCTCAATGCTTTTTTCGAACTGGTCAATAAAAGATTTGAAATGGATAGCTGTTTCCTGATAAAAAAGCACATCCTCACATAAGCTATCCCAGGTTCCGGCCTTGCTGAGCAGGTCTTGTTGCCTGGAAAAAAATCCTTCACCTATGTCGCTGATTTTTCCGGAGTAATCTTTGGCAAAGAGGTGTTTGCGTTTTGCGAACCATTCTTCGGTCGGCGTGCTTTCTTTCCAGAATTTTATGGAGTGCGACAATACCTCTTTGACCAAAGAAACAAGCTTCTCCGAATAATCATCCTGTCCGGCTACTGCATTAAGGTGTTTTTTCAGGAGGTCAGAGTATTTGATAAGCAGCTCCTGCCGGCTCTTAAGAAGCATATTTAAGACTTCAAAGAGATGATTAACCAGGCTGGGGAAATAGGATTTTCCGGTGAGGTCGTCAGATCCGAAATACTCAAGGTAGGTCTTGAGCAGCTGGGCAGCTTCTTCATCTCCGATGGGCTGTTTCAGCAGGCCGGCAGCAATATCCAGAAAAAACAGGATGGCTTTTTCCGGGTCGTCTGATTGTTCGTACAGCCATCGGTCGCCGAGAAGGATCTTCCGGTATTCTTCCGCGATGATCTTATGGTTGGCATAGGGGTGGTTAAGTTCTTCGAAGAAACTTCTTGTCCGTTTATGTATACCCCAGTGTTTTTCCAATAGTTTGAGGATCTCCTGGTGGGGTTTAGGTATCCTGATCTCTGCGACGCGTGTCTCTTCCAGGTTTACCTGAAGGGCTCCCGAAGTAAATTTTTTATTTTGCACCATACTATCGGAACGTAATTTTGCCTTATCTGATGTATAGGGATAACCTAAGATTTTTTTCGCCTGGAAAAATGTTTTGAGTCGCCCCACTCGCCGTACCCTATCTCACCGCCGGCCATGTGTATCCGGGCTTCAAGGCACCGTTTGCACTCCTCGGCATCTTCGTCAGTACAGGGTTTATCCTCATACAAAAGGTAATCTTCGCGGTAGCGTGAGGGCGTTAGGTTTGGCATGATGATGTTGGCCCCGACCTTTATGGATTTCTCCCTGCCCATAGGGTCGATGGCTTGCATTGCCGTTGTGGCGGCTATGTTGATGTCTTTCATCATGATCCGGAGGATGGCAACCATTTTAAGGCTCAGATAAAACCGGTCCATCCTGGGCATGAGCTGGTCGCGGTATTGATACATCGGGGTATCTTCATGCTCGATATAAGGCCCCATTCCCACCATGTCGATATCATGCTCCTTCATAAACAGCAGGTCGTCGGCAAGGTCTTCAGTGGTTTGAAAGGGCAGGCCGATCATCACGCCTGTTCCTACCTGGTATCCTACCTTGCGCAGCAGGTATAACGACTGCAATCGTGCCTGGTAGTCGTGGGTTTTGTTTTGGGGATGGTAACGGTGATACAACTCCGGGTTGGACACCTCGATACGCAGCAGATAGCGATGGGCACCGGCCTCAAACCACCGGCGGTAGGTTTCTTCGCTTTGTTCTCCAAGCGACAGGGTAATACCCAGCTCTCCCTGGCTCATCTTTTTGATCTCCCTGACAAGTCGCTCAATGCGCCGCACGTAGTCTTTTCCGCTGCGTTCGCCGGCCTGCAGCACGACGCTGCCAAACTTGTTTTCCCAGGCATAGCGGGCCGCTTCCAGAACCTCCTCCTCGGTTACTTCATAGCGGTGTGCCTTCTTATTACCGGCACGAATACCGCAATAAAGGCAATTTTTTCCGCAGAGGTTGGAGTACTCCACCAGGCCCCGGTAAAATACTTTTTTTCCAACGTACTCCTCCTTCACCTTTGCAGCGCGCTCAAAAAGAAGCTTCCGTTCCGTTTCATCAGTATGTAACAAACGGACGATATCTTTTTTTGAAAGATTTTGCTTCTGCAGTATGTTTTGAATAACCTGAGTCATGGCCCAATACAATTTACTGAAAAATACACAAAAAACGCAAAGAAAAAGTGCGGTCTTTTGCGGCTTTTGCGTTCATAGTTATTATAAATAATCCTCATCCGTTTTTTCCAGTTTGACAAAAGGTGCCACAGCCCTGTGGTATATTCCATGCATAAATGCAATTGCCATGCCATAGTTGGTCACGGGAACGCCGGCATCTACTGCCTCTTTCAGGCGGTTTTTGATTTGTTTTTGGGTAATCATGCATCCCCCGCACTGTACCACCAGGGCATATTCAGCAATTGGCCTGGGCAGGTCTGAAAGTCCGGCCACCACTTCATACTCCAGCTTTTTCCCGGTATACTGGTTCATCCATCTTGGGATCTTGACCCTCCCTATGTCGTCGCAAGCCACATGATGCGTGCATGACTCAAGGAGGAGCACGCGGTCACCGTCATTGAGGCCGTCGATCTTCGGTGTGCCGGCAAGGTAGTTCTCAAAATCCCCTTTATGCCTGGCGAGCATGATGCTGAAACTGGTAAGCGGGATATCAGCGGGGATAGAAGCATCGGCCTTGAGGAATACCTGCGAGTCAGTGACCACCAGGCTGGGTTTGGGTTGCAGTTTTTTCATCAGGGCGTCTATCTCTCTTTCCTTGACTACAACCGCAATGCAGTCGTTATCGATGATGTCGCGAATGGCCTGAACCTGGGGGAGGATAAGCCGGCCTTCCGGGGCTTCGGTATCGATAGGTGTGATCAGGACGACCAGGTCGCCATAGCTAAGAAGGTCGCCAAGCAGGGAACGCGAACGGTATGCTGTCTCCGGCATGGCTTTTCGCAGTGCAGCGATGGCGTCTTCCAGGTTATCCGGGTTTACCGCACAGAAAGGCAACACAATGGTTTGATACGTTTCTTCCAGCTGCTTTTGGGTTGCGGGTTCAAGAGCCTGCTTATCAGACTTATTATGAAAGATCACAAAAGGTACTTCCTGCCGCTTGAAAGCCTCCACCAGCCGCTTTTCTGCCTCATCAAACAGGTTATCCGTGATCACAAGAACGGCAAGATCAACTGTTTTCAAGGCTTTCAGTGAGCGCCCGACACGCTTCTCCCCCAGCTCACCAATATCATCGATACCCGCGGTGTCCACGAGGATTGCAGGTCCGATGCCGGGTATTTCCATGGACTTGCGCACCGGATCGGTAGTGGTGCCGGGTACGTCGGATACAATGGCGATGTCTTGCTGTGCCAGGGCATTGATAAGGGAGCTTTTGCCGTTGTTCCGTCGTCCGAATATGCCGATATGGGGTTTGGATTCTCTGCCTTTGGCCATGAACGCATGCGTTTAGATATGCACAAAGATAGGAAAATAAGGGCTTACGAATCTATTTATCCAGTTTGTCTTTTAAGCTTTTAAAACCTCCGCCGAGCACTTCATTGGCTTCGAGTACCGTCATAAAAGCATCGGGATCGATATCATGAATGAAATCCTGCAGGATGGCCACTTCTCTGCGTGTCACAGTGGTAAAAATGATCTTATGCTGCTTTCCGCCAAACATGCCTTCTCCGGTAATAAACGACCCCCTTCTCCCCATTTCATGCACGAGTTTTTTCTGTACCTCCTCATGCTTTTTGCTGATGATAAACAACGTTTTATCATAATTAGGGCCCTGGACTACCACATCCACAATTTTACCGTATACAAAAATGAGTATCCAGGAATAAAGCGGAATTTTCCAGTCGCCAAAGACAGCCAGTCCCAGCAACACCACAAGGGAATCCACGATGATCATGATCTGCCCTACCTGCATGCTGCTGAAGCGTCCGATGATCATGGCAAGCACATCCGAACCGCCCGTAGAAGCCCTGGCACGGAATATCAACCCCACGCCCAGTCCCACCAGGAGGCCGCCAAACACGGCTGACAGCAATGCATAGTCTTCAACAAGGGGTTCATAGCCGGTAAAATATCCTGCCACATCAACAAATACGGCAATAAGTACCAGGGTCGTAAAAGTTTTCACCCCAAAACGCGGACCGAGGATCTTCAGGCCAACCCCAAGCAGGATCATGTTGAAGACCAGCGCCGTAACCCCTACGGGAAGACCCAGCTGGTGATGCAGGATAATGGATATCCCATATATTCCGCCAGGCAGAATTTTATAGGGTATGATGAAGTATACATATCCAAAGGTCAGGATAACGGATCCCAGTAAAATGAAGGCGTAAGCCTTGAACCATTTTTTGCTGAAGGGCTTTTCCTTGCTGACGTATGCTGCCATAATGGGTTTCTAATGATTTAGAAAACAAAAATAATTGTTTCACTCCATCGGCTGACAAAAACAGGCAGCAAGATAAAAAAATCGCAACTTCACAAAAACCGGGGCGCCGCTGATTGAGCACGTGTAAACGTTCCATCTGCCGGATGCAGATCTGACCTGAACAATATCAGTTTCGTTTTGTTACAACTTAAACATACAATGATCTGATTTTTTGCAACATTTCTGAAAACCCATGTGTTGTTTATTCAGTTCATTGTCTTTTTTTCCTCAGCCGTCGGGCACATGAATCCTTCCGGATTCATTGATTGCAAACCAAACAAGAAAGGATAGAGTTATGAAAACGAGTGTTTTGATCTTTTTGAGTCTGTTTACGATGAGTTTAACTGTAAACGCGGATCACCATGACCGTGGTGAGGATCATCACGAACAGGACAAATTGGTGGTGTTATGGACCAGTGACGACTCCAACCTGGCAGAGCGGATGGTGTTTCCTTATGTACATGATGCCCAAATTGCCGGATGGTTTGATGAAGTTACTCTTATTGTATGGGGGCCTTCGGCAAAACTGCTTGCAGAGAACGTGGTCATCCAGGAAAAGCTTGAAAACATTAGTGAAATGGGGGTGACTGTTGAAGCCTGCATCGTTTGCACCCATGAATACGGGGTAAACGAAACCCTTGAAGATTTTGACTACCTGATCTTGAAGCCTATGGGAGAGCCCCTCTCCGGCTACATCAAAGACCCCGGGGTCCATGTGCTTACTTTTTAAAGCAAGCCCCTTGCGTTATCTTTGACCAGCGGGAATAACCGCTTATGAGACAATTTATACTCTCCCTAACCATATTGTTCCTGCACGCACCGCTTTTTTCCCGGGAGCATAATATGATTTGCGTATCCAACCCCCGGGGACCGGACGATGAGGTTCACATCAGCTGCCGCACGGGCCAGATCAAGAAAGAAATTCCATTCCAGAGAATGGTTTTTTCAGCACCCATTCAGCTCTTGACGAAAGAAGCCGGTGCATCGGGGCACCGGCTTCTTTCATTTCAACAACATAACCTGTGTTATGCATAATACAGCATAACTGAAGGTTTCGGAATTACCTGATAATCTCGAAACGCTCAATCGCGATTCCGGACTCAAAATACAATCTCAGGAAATACATTCCGTTTTCGAGAGACTGGACTGGCAATTGCACTTTCTTGCTATCTGTGGTTTTATCAATCACCATCTGGCCAGCAATGTTGTATACGCTTATCTGCTTAAGCGTTTCATCGCTACTTATATTCAGGTATTGACTGGCCGGGTTGGGATATACAACAACAGCCGGCAACACAGGCTCTGTAATAGCTGTCACATTCTCGAAGTGGGCAACAAGATGTAAGTCCTCAGAAGGCATTGTGAATGTGAACACAGCCTCCTGTGAAACTTCATCGCCATTTTCATCTGCCCACTTTTCGAATTCGTAGTCTTCGTTGGCTTCGGCCATCACGGTCACTTCTTCGCCAAAGACATACAGTCCTTCTCCGGATACAGTTCCTCCGGTCTCCGGTTCGGCACTAAGGCTCAGGGTAAAGCTCAGCTGCTCAAAGTTTGCAATAAGGGTAACATCTTCTGCCGGCATGGTGAATGAATATTCTTCCGTATCAGCAACCACTTCATCATCCAGATTTGTCCAGTTGATAAACTCATACCCTTCATTGGCGTTGGCTGTTACAGTAACTTCATCTCCCATCTGGTAAGTACCCTCTCCTGTAACATCGCCTCCTTCTTCAGGCTCAGCGAGAAGGCTGAGGGTATAATCTGCCAGCTCGAAATTGGCGGTTAGTGTGAGATCTTCTGCAGGCATGGTGATACTCTCAGATGGAGATGCCGACACCACATCGCCGTCTTCATCTGTCCAGCTTACAAAGTCGTACCCTTCCGCGGGTGTCGCATTGATCAGAACCATGTCGCCCATATTGTAATTGCCTGCTCCCGTAACTTCACCGCTACCTTCTGGCTCTACCAGCAGAGACAGGGTATACTCCGCCATTTCAAAGTTGGCAGTAAGCGAAAGGTCTTGTGCAGGCATATCAAACGTATGTTCTGCATTGCCGGCAAACTCGTTGCCGTCATCATCAGTCCAGTTAACAAAGACATATC
>PWRF01000268.1 GCA_003556325.1 Bacteroidales bacterium
AGTGTCTGTGATGCCTAGAAAATGGTTTCCTGCGATATCGGCAATAGCGTTATCATCCACCAACACATAATAGGTAGTCTGGTAGTCAAGCTCTTCGTCAATTTGCACGTGCACTTCGTCTTCCGCTATTGTAACCTGGTCTCCGTCGGCCGGGATAGATACAACCAGTTCATCATCATCCTGGCGATAGATTTCAATATGACCTTCGCCGGCAAACACTTCCTCGTCGAACCACATTTTCAGCAGGGGCTCCAGGCCAATTTCTTCACTGCCGCTTTCAGGTTCTTTATCTGTCAGGCTTGGGGCGACATTATCTATGATCTCAACCAGCCCGGAGTCTTCGTAGAAGGAGGGGTCGTTGTTATCGGACAGGCGGAAAAAGTACATGCCATGTACGCCATTGGGCACGATAATGGTGTATTCTTCCTGGTCACCGGGCAAGACCTCACTGTAGTAGGGTTCTTCCGCATCTTCTTCAAAGATCTCGAAAAGCAGTTCCGAAATATTTTCTGCTTCCCAGCTGAATGTCACTTCGTCGTCAGTATAAAACGTATCTCCTTCGCCCGGTGCGAGGATTACCAGGATGCGTTCCTCGCCGAGCACAGTGACCTTGTAAAATTGTATGCTTCCGTCTTCTGCCGTAACTTCCACTACGATCACGTCTTCAAACTCGATGGGATGGTCTTCGAGGTCTTCCTCATCAATTACTACGTCATTTACTGTCACTTCATAGGTAGCCAGCTCGTGGTTGGGTTCCACTTCGATGCCTTCAAATCCCGCAAAATCCTCCACATAGAGTATCGCACCGTCATCTGTATCCGGGTCATCCACTTCGATGCCGCCCAGGTCGAGCACGTTGATACCTCCGATGGTGAATACGGCCAGGCTGTTGTCTGAGCTTTCGGTGGGTTCCATGGCCGTGACAAGGATGTCGTTAAGATGCCATCTGCCGTAGTTGTCTTCATCGGAAAGATACTGAAAACCGATATGCACGGTGTTGTCATAATCGCTTAAATCGATTTCTTCAGAGAAGGTCCAGGAGCCAAATCCTCCTCCAGTGTGATCGTCAAGCTCGGGGTCCAGTTCAGTCCAGGTCGCATCGCCCGGGTCTCCTTCACCGTCATAATCTGTGGAGATTTTCACAAAGAGGGCATCTCCTTCGCGGTGTGCAGCCTGGTTGTAAAAGGAGAAGGTAACATCTTCCATGCCTTCCAGGTCGATCTCAGGTGAGATATACCAAGAGTGCGGGTAAGGCGGGTCGCTTTGATACTCGGTGATCATCGCGTAGGTTATACCTGCAAAATCATCAATCGTCCACGAGTTGGCTCCGTCAACATAATCATACACGGTCCATCCCCCGGAAAAGAGGTCTTCATCTTCAAAATCCTTTTCCAGAATGAGCATTCGGAAGAGGTATGTTTCCTCAGCCACATTACTGGGGTCAAGGCCATCTGCGAAGGCTCTTGCTTTGATGGTCACATCTTCGGTCACCAGGATGGGATCGGTGTATAGGTTATCATCTTCGGTGGGGTCGTCGCCGTTGAGGGTATAGTAGATGTCGGCATCCGGGGTGGCGGTGGTTATCTCCACCTCCACATCCTCATAAAAAGTACCACCGGAAGGACTAAAAGAGGGAGTTGCCACTGTCATTGCCTCGCCATAGGCAACAAACTCGCCGATGTTGATCCGGCCGTTGTTGGTATCACCTCCTCCATCGATTTCCAGCTGAAATTCCTCTGCAGCAAAGTTTTGTGGCCCGTCCGGGAAAGTATAGACATACTGCTGGTATACCTGGTAGTCGTCAAACCAATCTTTGTTGATGGTGATCAGGGTTTCCCAGTTGTCGCCACCGTCGTAACTGATTTTCAGATCACGTTGTTCGCCGTCTCCTAACATCCAGTCGCGCAGTTGCAGGCCAAAGCCCGCCATTCCGCTTACAGATGCTGTGTTATGCAGGGTAAAGACATCGCGGTCTCGGAAAGAGTAGGGAGATCCGCCATAGCTTTCGGCTTCGGTGCCTCGTACTGCGCTGGTGCTATGGAAATACCAGTCGCCTTCGGTGTAGGATTTTTCATTATATCCGGTCATGGAGCCGTCGGCCCACCAGTTGTCGTCCACTTCAAATTTCGTGGAAAAGATCTCGTCGGCTGCTGCCGGCATGCTGAAAAGCAATAAAATAGCAAATACACCTGTTGCTTTTAAAAAGGTAAATAGTTTCATAGATCAATACGTTTTTATGGTTTGAAGGAGATTAATTGCAATGATTCCTACCTGTAAAGTTAAGAAAAGCGTTGGAGAGAAGCGTGGCTTTGGCGAAAAAATTACAAAAGCTTAACAAAAGTGAGAATAAGGTTGAGATTAAGATTAAGATTGAGATTAAGATTAAGGTTGAGATTAAGGTTAAGGTTGAGGGGGTTATGGAGATTCAGGTGAGAGTATCGGGGATTGAGGCAGGTTTGGGAGTAAAAAAAGGCCCCGGGATGGGGCCTTTTAGCTATTAATATTTTGACAAACAATACGTTTGCGTTTATCTTCTAAACATTTACACTAATTTACTGCGTGAGATGATCAGGTA
>PWRF01000251.1 GCA_003556325.1 Bacteroidales bacterium
AGCCGCCATTTGTTTCCCGGGAAGCCCTGCCTGTGGGCGTCCCCAAGGAAACATCAGAAAAACGCAGGCTAAGCCGGTCGCCGCCCCGACGGCCGGTCGAAAACCCCAGGGGCTCAGGCAAGTGCCCGGAGTGCCTTTCGCCAAGGCCTTGCCGAAACCCAAATGAAAGGCTAAGCATGTAGAAAGCATTTTTGCTGCTTGTTTGGACGAGGGTTCAAATCCCTCCAGCTCCACAAAAAAAATGAAACAAGCCAGTGACAAAAAACACTGGCTTGTTTCGTCTGAATAATTTATTTATTTAACTTTATATTTGACATCTGGTTTTTTAATGTATCTTTACAAATTAAAAATAATTTTTAATTTTAATATATTTATCGACAGTTACGACGTCTTCTGGCGCACCCCATCAGTAGTTTTGTGTTAAAATGATATTATATATGGATGAAGATTTTAAATACACAATTCTCAGATGAATATAGAAGCAGAAAATAAAATATTCAGTCTCGAACAGCTGGAAGCTCTGATTGATAAAGCCTATGATATATTGGTGTTATTCGACCAGAACAACAAAGAATTTTTTGTCAGCAAATCGGTTACCCGGATATTGGGATATACACCTGAAGAAATTATCCGTATCACTGGATTATCCATCATGCACCCTGATGACAAGACAAAAGTCCTTAAAGCATTTTTTTCTCTCCGCAAAAACCCTGATTACCCATTGCGCATAGAGCACAGGATGCGCCACAAGAGCGGCCACTGGGTACATATGGAGACCATTGGCCTCAACATGACAAATGAACCGGAGGTCAACTGCTACATAGTGAATTCACGAAACATTACCGATCGGAGAAAAGCTGAGTTTGCCAGGGAAAAGATGCACAAAGAAAAGTATCTTGCCGAAAAAAAATACAAGACACTGTTTGACTCCAGTGTCGATGGTATTTTCAAAACCGACTACGACGGCTATATATTGGATGCCAACCATGCCCTGCTGGACATGCTTGGTTACCGCAGCGTTGAGGAAACACCCAAATGGCATAAAGCACATACCCCTGAAAGTTTTCATGAAACGGATCAGGAAATTATTGAAAACCAATTGCTCGTTAAGGGGTATACCGAAGAATATGAAAAAGAGTTATTGACAAAATCGGGGAAAAAGATCCCTGTAACCATCAAATTATGGCTTAACAAAGAAGAGGACGGCGATATTACCATCTGGGGGCTGGTCCGGAACATTTCTGAACGCAAATACGCCGAAGAAAGTCTCCATTATGTCATCCGGAAATTGCAGTACATCAACAGGCAAAAAGTTGAAGCAAAAGAGAAAGAGAGGGCATCCATCGCAACCAGGATACACGATGACATAGGACAATACATGACTGCCCTGAAACTTGACCTGGGCTGGATCAGGGACAATCTCGACGATCGCGACACATGCAGCGACAAGATCCAGACCCTGATGGAAGTTACAGATACCCTGGCAGAGCAGGCACAGAAACTATGCGGTGAATTGAAACCCAAAATCCTTGAATACCACGGGCTGAAGGCTGCCATTCAATGGTACTGCCATGACTGGGCCGAAAGAACAGGAATTGAATGCCAGACCGAACTCGAAACGTTTTATCTGAATAAACAAACAGAACTTGCCCTTTTCAGGATACTTCAGGAATCCATGACAAATATTATCCGTCATGCACAGGCATCCCGCGTAAAAGTAACCCTGGCTTGCCTGAAACATGAGCTGTTCATGTCTGTGAAAGATAACGGTGTGGGAATTGATCCATCAAAGATAGACAGCATCTATTCCCATGGATTGCATAATATGCGCGAACGTGCCGAATTAACAGGAGGAAAATTAACTATTGTATCAGATAAAGGCACAGATATACAACTACATATACCTATAAATAACACTTAGGCAAAACATTTATTAATCCGGATTGTTTTTTTGATGACGTTATTAAAAATGATTGCCGAATGAATATACTGATAGTAGATGAACATGTTGTAATGCGCAAAGGATTAAAAGCTCTTGCCAGCGGACTTGCTAATGTTAAGCAAATCGATGAAGCAACATCCGCTGAGGAAGGGTTACAATTCTTGAAGAAAAACGATTATGGCATGCTTATCCTGGATCTTCACCTTCCGGATAGAAACGGCCTGGATGTCCTTCAATATATTAAGGACTGTGATATTGACTGCCGGATTATTGTGATCAGTTTTCATCCCGAAGAACACTTTGCCAGGCAGGCCTTTAACCTGGGTGCATCAGGTTACATCTCCAAAAGCGCCAGCTATGATGAGATCAGGCTTGCCATTCAGAAAGTGGCCGGCGGCGGGAAATACGTTCCGGCACGCTATGCAGAAAAGATTGCATTCGGCAAAAGCACAGACGCACTTCCCCACGAGGTTCTTTCGGAAAGAGAGCTGCAGGTTATGCTGTATCTGGCAGGAGGAAAAACCATTGCGGAGATCAGTAACGCTTTGCATATTGCGGATAAAACCGTAAGTACCTACAGGGCCAGAATATTGGATAAAATGGGAATGAAAAATAATGCAGAACTGA
>PWRF01000036.1 GCA_003556325.1 Bacteroidales bacterium
AAATGCTGTCCCGACTCTTGTTACTTACGCCTTCGTTACTTCGTCAATTTGGCCCAAAGCCAACTGACGGGTCTGCTTTCTGTCAATTTTTTTTAGTCTCCCAGTCCCTCAAAGATCGTTTGTTTTCCCGCCGAAGAATTCCTTTTTCCCCGAACAGGGAGTGCAAAGATAATACATTTTTTGCTTTTCCAAACATCTTCCCAAAAAAAAAGTTTTTTCGAAGGATGAAAAGATGGAAGGACAAATAGACAAAAAGACAAAAAGTCGAAAGGTCGAAAAGTCGAAAGGTTGAAAGGTCCCGGAAGCCAATGGGTTGTGGGGTTATGGGGTTGCTGGGCTAAAGGGGTTTGAAGTCAACAGGGACAGTGTGCTTGACCTGCCCAATCTGTCCAAAGTTTGAAGTTGCCCGAGGCATTTGTGTACATCTGTGAAAAAAATTTGTGTGAATTTGTGGATATCTTGACTTCAAACCTCAATACACATTAGCCCGTTGCGCCACCAAGACCATCATAAAATCCTCAGATAACCCCAAACTTCAAACTTCAAACCCCTTTAACCCAGCAACCCATTAGCCCGGCAACACTTCGCACACCCACAGTCCGCAAACAAAGGGAAAACGTCATCTTATCCCCGAAACCCTTCATTAGCACATTGGCACATTAACACATTGGCACATTAACACATTGGCACATTAACACATTGGCACATTAACACATTGGCACATTAACACATTGGCACATTAAACAATGTCCCTGAAACGTTCCGGAATAACAACGATGGGCTTTTCCCGGAGCATTCCGGGCTTGTTCAGGGCAAACACCGGCCTGAAAAGGCTTTGCCGGCGCCTGGCCTTTGGGAAAAACTGATCGCCATCCACGGCTTCCTTCTTCAAAATCAGGTCAAAAAGCTGAAAGCGCCTGTCGAGGTGACCTTCCCAGCCGGTTTTCAAAAGCTCCTGGTTGCCGGTTTTCCTTTTGCACTGCTCATAATCCACCATCCCAAAATGAAAGAGATACAGGTTGGGATCGATATGAAAGTTGTGCCCTTTTACCCGGTGATACCCCGACCCCCAGGTGACCGGCTTATTGGCCACAACAGCCTTCGTATACCTTGCCGACACGTGCGCATACTTTCGCTGCTGCAAAAACGGGATGTCCGGGTTGATGGCATCTTCCTCCTCCAGGTGCTGCCCGACATCCAGTCCCAGGGCAGAACGGGAAACCCCTTTCGCAGGTTTTATAAGGTATTCGCACAAACTTTCCCCGGCAACAGGATCCAGCACCAAAAACTCATCAATGTCGGTGGCAATGACCCTTTCATAACCTTGCTGAAACAGTTCTCTTGCCTTTTCAGACACCAGCCGGGCACGGTAACGGTCGCCTTTTAACCTGGGCATGGTTTTGTGCGCTATTTGAATAATATTCATACTTTTGTGTTGCGCAGGTAAGGCCTGATCATGCCCGTCAAGAATCAAATACAGGTTTTTCATCCCAAAATGGCTGCCATAGTAATCAATCCATTTCGGGATAAAAAAGGTATCGTTACGTGCCATCGAGATGGCGGCAATTTTATATTTGTTCATAAAATGTGCTCATGTTTATAATTAATGTCGAAAAGTCGAAACGTCAGAATGATCATCCTCCTGTGTGTCAAAAATAATGGGCGTTTGGCTTCGCCGAGCTCGCAAGTGCCCGGTTCATCTGTTTATAATGTCGAAATGTCGAAACGTCCCAATAATCATCCTCCTGTGTGTCAGAAATCCTGTTCCCGAATGGTAGGGATTTACAACATGGACGTTTCATCTACTTATAATTTTTTAACTAACTGGTTATCTGGTTTTTATGTTTTCGACAGGATTGCTTTTGGCTTTTAACGTTTGGCTTTCTTGCCAATAGCCAACAGCTAAAAGCCAAAAGCCTGCTTAGTCTAAATGTCACAAAATTATAAAATTTGGGGGTTTAAGCAGACCTGTTTCCCCAGGTTGGCAAAGGAAAACACAGGGGTTCAACATAATAGGATAGTTTTTGGGTAGCAAAATCAGGTGAGATGATCGGACCCGGATAAATTTTTCATCATGGCCAGGAAAGAAAAGAACTCCATCAGGAATGCAGGGAAACCATCGATACCGATAGACGCGGTAATTGCCTGGGTAGACGGCGATGATCCGGAACATAAGAGGAAAATGGCTCCATACCTGGGTTCTTCGATAATTGATGTTCCCGGGATGGATCCAACCCGGTTCACGTCTGTCAACGAGATCCGCTTCTGTTTGTTATCCATATATACATTTGCCCCTTTTGTGCGAAACGTATACGTGGTAACCGACAACCAGGACCCTGACCTTTACGATGACATCCGGACCTATTTCCCCGACCGGCTTCAGTCATTTCGCATCGTTGATCACAGTGAGATATTCAGGGGGTACGAAGAGCATTTACCAATATTTAATAGCCGCGCCATTGAAAATATGCTGTGGCGCATCAAGGGAATTTCAGATAACTTTATCTATTTTAATGACGACACATTTCTTATCAGGAAAGTGAGTCCGGATGATTTCTTCGTTGCCGG
>PWRF01000305.1 GCA_003556325.1 Bacteroidales bacterium
GGCCTGATGCCGGGCAAAAACTTGCAAGGACCAAACACCCCTATGATCATGTTCATGTCGTAATCGTCATAAAACTCAATCAAATCATCATTTGTGGGGCTTGCATAAATATTCCGGATCAGTTTTGTTGCCACGGAAATACCGGATGGGGTGGCAACAAGTTCATCTGATGAAAAATCTTTGCCGGTTTTTGGTAAAACTATGCCGGTCAGTTTTTCATCTTTCATTATTCTGTAGGTATGATAACACATATAGTAATCCGGGCTGGCTTCCATAAAATCTACCTGCTTCTGCAGTTTTTCGGGATCGGTCCAGTAATCATCCCCATCAAGAGGAGCGATATATTTGCCACGGGCAGCGAGTAACAGCCTTTGCTTGTTTGCTTTTTTGCCGGCATTGTGATCGGCGGTGATAACCCGGATCTTATCCGGATATTTGCGCGCATACTCAAACACCTTTTCGCGGGTGCCGTCCGTACTGCAGTCTTCACCGATAAGCAACTCCCAAGGGAAGCGTGCTTTTTGCATCAGCACCCCTTCAACACAGGGCTCAATGAAGTTAACGTGCTGATAGGTTGCAATACAGACAGAAACAACGGGTTCCGGTATAGACTGCTTTACATGGTTTGGCAGCTCGTAGGAGTCGCTGATGCGTTTTTTTATTTCATACTTTGATAATGTCAAGGCAGTTGCTGGTTTTTATTTGTCGCGAAAAGGGTTGTGGGCCAATAATTTTTACAAAACTATCACCTTTTATGGCAGCAGGTTGCTTATTGCCTATGGTTGTAGCTATAATCCATCAGGAGCTAAAGCCGGAAGGGTTATTTTTTCTCCCAGTATTCTGTCCCATTTTTTTGGTGAAAAAGGATGCAATCCACCGCCAGGCGAAAACGTGAGTTCCCCCACGTAAACACGGCCATTTGCCTCATAAAAATCAACCCTTACAAAAGGGAAAGGCTTTGACAGAATTTTCGCGATTTCCACCATTTTGTCAAATTGCCCAGGTTTATCAATAGGGTAGGGGGCGTTATTAAACTTTCGTTCAAACGGCAAAAGGGTCCAGTTCAAATCATAAAAATTTAAATATTTACCGGTATTTCTTTCCGCAAGAACAAGAACAAACTCCGGAACACCTCCAAAGCAATTTATCTTATAGTCTTTTAAATCACCTCCATCAGCTGGCTGAAGCAGCTCTTCTGCCAAAGCCCTGGGCTGAATGTCTCTGTACCAATTACAAAAAGAATTGCTGCTGGTATTCCAGGGCTGAAGCCACTCCGAAACAGCATAACGAAGCTGTTCCTGGTCAAGGGATTTTTTATCTTCAACAAATATGATGTTGTTTGCTTCTGCCGAAATAGTTGATTTTAAAACAAACTGATCAGGCAACGTATCAAGATCTATCTCCCATTCATCTTCGTAGACTCCGAATAGTTTTGGTGTATAACCGTCGCCCAAAACATCATTAATATACTTTTTGAACTCAACTTTATCAATGATTTTCCGGATGTCCGGATGTTCATAGTAAAGCCTGTACCAGCATATTTTTTCATTGAATGTTTTCGGGTTTTTTAAGTTTGGCCAGTAACCAACCATATTATAAAAGGCCCCTTTTAACCACCTCTCCCTTTGTTCTTTCGTAAGGCTTTGGTGCATTTGCCAGGTGAGCCATGATATTTTTTTGTTCAGAGAGGCCGTTTTCGTATTGTCAGGTGCTTTCACTTCTGTTATGATTGTTGGTTTAAATGGCAGGAAAATGTTTTGTCCGGACTTTTTTATGATAAGGCACCATGCATTTTTGTTGCAAACCGCTTGTGGATTTAAGCTTTTTTGGTTTTCCATTCATGAATAAAAACAGCTTCTGCGATGTCCTGTATGCCGTATTTTGGGAGCCATCCGGTTTCTCTGTAAAACTCGGATGAATCCATGACCTTAACCATGTTAATGTTTTTCTTTTCCACGTCGATGTGAACAAGGGTTTCCATGTATTTTTCCGCGATGTCTTTCACAACTTGAGCTACCTCTAAAATGCCGGCCCTGATTTCCGTTCCTAAATTATATGTTTCTTTTCTTTCGGACGGATCCAGGTCTGAAAGTGCAATGATGCCATCAGCAGCATCCCGGACTTCCATGTATGAAAAGAGCTGTTTGCCTCCGATGACTTGTATTGGCTTACCCTTTAGGGCATTTGAAACAAAAGTTGATATGATCTTAACGGCGTGGTTTTTTTTACCGGCATCCATCCCTGCGCCTACTAAGCTGGAGACCCTCAGGCTGGTTGTAGCAATTTTATTACAGCTGATCCTTTTGGCCTGTTTCATTACTATTTCTGTGGCAAGTTTTGCCATGCCATATAAGGACTCCGGCACAGGCGGCGTGCTTTCCTTCCAGATCCCTTCGGCGGAGCCATACACCCCTTCTGATGAAAGGTTTATAAAAGAGGCAACCCCTGCCTTGCAGCTTTGGATTAACACATCGCTTGTGAATTCAAGACTCTTCGCCAAAGAACTGCCATCAGCCGATCTTGAAAATGCACAATGAATGACAGTGTCAACATTATGTAAGGGA
>PWRF01000100.1 GCA_003556325.1 Bacteroidales bacterium
GAAGCGTGTTCGGCTTCGGATTTGCCGATTACAACATCACGGCCAACTACGCAGGCGACCGCCCCAACATGAACTACAGCCTGATCGGGGGTGCCGAGGTGCTGGGCGGCGACATCCAGGGCACGGTCACCGGACGCTGGTCTGACGTGGACCACAACATTCGCTCCAGCAACCTGCGCTGGCGTTACGTGGTGCGCGACAACGACTGGTTCTCCAATTTCCAGGCAGGGCAGCTGCCGACCACCGGCCTGCAGCCCCGAAGTATCCGGGGCGCATCCATCTCCAACGAACCCATTGAACCCAGGCGCCTGTTCGAAACCTATATAATAGACGGCACCACCGAACCAGACTCCGAGGTAGAGCTCTACCTCAACAACCGGCTCATCGACTTCAGGAGGGCCGACGAAGCAGGCTATTACCGTTTTGAGTTTCCGCTTACCTACGGAACCACCCAGCTCACCATCAACATCTACACTCCTGCCGGCGAGGTACAAACCATAGACAGGCGGGTGCAGATCCCCTTTACCTTCCTGCCACCGGGAGAGGTGGCCTACAACATCCAGGGCGGGCAAACGGAAACATTTCTGGGCAACGGAGAAGAGGAGCACACCCTGATACACGGCGACGTGGCCGTGGGGATCACCGACTGGCTCACGGCCAAGGCAGGCAGCGAGTACATCCGCGACATGAATGACAACCGCCCGTTTTACTACGGCAGCCTGTCCGCACGGGTAATGGCACAATACCTTTTTAACGCCGACATTGCACCTGACGCCTTCTACCGGGCTAATGCCAGCGTGATGTACCCCAGCGGCCGGAGCTTCAGCCTGCAATATACCAACTATCAGGAAAACCCGCTTTATTCTATGGGTGGAGCCGATCAGGACATCCAGGCCTCGCTTTTCACTCCCTTTACGATCACCGAACGCCCCATGGGTTTCCGGGCGGCAGTCGCCCACCGCATGCTGGGCACAAGCAGCGTAACACGCTACCGTGCGGACCTGAGCATGCGCATCGGCCGGTTTAACGTGCGGGCCAACTACCGCGATGCACTTTTCTATAGCGACGACACCTATGAGTTTGGTCAGGGCCGTGTGACCGGAAGCCTGACCTATACCTTCATGCGCTCCCCAGGCATCCCTATATTTGTGCGGGGTATGTTTCTGAGAGGAAACGTGTCCTACAGCACCGCAAGAAACGAAATCGAAGAGGTTAGCATGCGGCTCAACCGCAGCATCCGCCGGTTTGGACGGGTGAGCATGGATATGGCTTACGATATGCGGAGCGAAGAGTTCAGTGCCAGCCTGGGCTTTATTATGGACCTGACCCCCGTGCGAAGCACTACCAACGTGGATGTACGCGGTGACCGGACAAACGTGCGCCAGAACTTCCGCGGCTCCCTGGGCTTCGACCGCAGACCCGACCGAATCGTACCTAATAACCGCAACCAGGTGGGACGTGCCGGCGCCTCTGTCATCCTTTTTGTTGACAACAACAACTCCGGTACCTTCGACGACGGCGATGAGATCATCCCTCATAACGCCATCCGCCTCGACCGCTCGGCACAAGTGCAGGTGGGACGCGACGGCGTGATACGCATCGGACAGCTGCAAAGTTACTACCGCTACAACCTCCAGGTGCTGCGCCGGGCATTGCCCAATCCCTTGTTAGCCCCCGGAAAGGACGAGTTCTCATTTGTAGCCGATCCCAACCAGTATAAGCGTATAGAAATCCCCTTCTACCGCACAGGCGTTATTGACGGCACCGTCTACTTCCTACGCGATGGAGCAAGACGCACTCAAGGCGGCCTGCGCCTGCAGATCAAAGGTGCAGACAATGACTTTGAAGCCACCGAGCGCAACTTCAGCGACGGCAGCTTCTATGCGATGGATATTCCACCCGGCAAATATACCATTGAAGTGGATCCCGCACAGCTCGATTTCCTCAATGCATACATGCCTGATGGCCCAAAGCAGTTTGAAATCCGTGCCCTGGCCGAAGGCGACTTCGTGGAAGGAATGGAAGTTGTGATTGAGCCGCGCATGGAGGTAGATCCCGTGCTCGCCGAAAAGAGAGACACATTGCCGGTAGAAGAAACAAAAGAGGAAGCTGATCCCATACCACAAGCAGATCCATTGCCTGAAGCAGAATGGTATACCGTCGAACTCAGCACCTATGCCTTTGAAGCAAATGCCTTCCGGGCTGCAGAACAAGTCACTAAGACAGCAAGACACCTGTTCGGTGTGCGCAGCCACGAAACCAGTCGCCTTTATGTAGCCTACGCCAAACCCACAATAGACAGAGAAGAAGCGAAACGTCTGCGTGATACCGTGCAAGACCACGGCTACCACCTTGCATACGTGCGCCGGGCCACCGCAGAAGAACTCAGGCTGCAGGCCGAACCGGATTCCGAATGGCCTTTCGGGGAAGCTGGCGTCGGAGATGCATATTATACACAGCTTAATCTCTTCTCAACCATCTATCGTGCAGAAACCGCCAGGGAAATGGCCGGAAAAATTGCAAACCGTGATTTCTTTATTCGCTATGCCGAA
>PWRF01000345.1 GCA_003556325.1 Bacteroidales bacterium
CCGTCTGTTACCTCAAACGGCTCGTTATAGATATCCATGTACCCTTCGGCCGATGCGTTATAAAAGAATGAACCTTCGGGGAGGCTGAACTCTGCATGCCCGGTTTCATCTGTTTCCTCTGTTACACCGAATACTTCTATCTGGGCTCCCTCGATGGCCTGGTCGGCCTGGGTCTTCACAAAGAAGGTCACATCGTGTTCGGGCAGCTCGTAATATACGATGATTTTCCAGGTGTTATCAGCCACATAATTGTATTGCGTACTGGACCCGGAGCCACCCCAAACCCTGAAGGCATGAAGTTCGAATTCAATTTCACCACCGCCTTCCACGTTGTTTGCAATGGTGAGGTTCTCACGGGAATAGTTTTGGGTGCCTGCAGAGCTACCGCTACCCGAATACACTTGGGGTTCTGTTGTCCCGCCCGGTGAAACGCAGCGCATAAAAGAACGCTGATCTGCGGTCCAACCACCCGCCTGGGCAGTCATGCTGTATTCCAGGGATACGGAGGTAATCGTAGCATTTTCAGGGATGGTAACAGACATTACACCCGGCTCCAGAGCATTGCTTCCTGTGTTCGGACTAGTGTTAAATGTTGTTGGGATGTCGCCATCCGTATACACTGGGGCTTCGCCAATAGTCACTTGTCTGGTTCCTTCAAAGACATATTCGCCGGTTGCGGCAGTGATCAACAAGTCTACAACAGTTTCAGGCGGAGTGGTGAGCAGGGTGCTTACAGTAAATACCGCCTCACCCGATTGCCCGGGATCCAATGCAGGAAGCTCAACGCCTTCCACATCATGGACGGTAACCCACATCTCCGTGGATTCCATCATCACCTGGATGTCCTGGGTGGAGGCATGACCTGTATTGGTGACTTCCACCACGAGGTCAGCTGCTTGCCCGGGGTGCAGGGGTGTCGCCCTGTCGCCTCTGCCTTGCACGAACATGTCGGTAAACTCCAGCATGGGTGCATTCACACGGATTGAGAATGTTGATTCCCAGGGTTCTTCGGTATCATCTTCGACCTCAAGTGTGAACATGATAGCATGCTGGTCGGGTACGTCGTCAGCAAACGTAAGGGTGAACGCGCCTTCCAGGGTCACTGTGTCATCGTCATCGATATTGCCAAATTCGGCAAAGTCGTTGACAATGGTTACGTATTCGTCATTGGTGATAAGGGTTGCATGCACATTTTGAGCGGTTTCGATGCCCACGTTTTCCAGGGTCACGTCGAGCAGGACGGTTTCACCGAAATCAGCTTCGCCATTATTGTTGCCAGCGGAGTCGTCGATAATAAAGCCATCGAGGATAACGTAAGGTCCGTCGGGCGGGATTACCTGGATCTCCTCGTTCATGTAGGTGACCTTATTGAAGCCCGTGATGGTCAGTGTCATGTCCATAGGCTGGTCGGGCGGGTTCTCAAAGTGTACGGTGGCCGTTCCGTCTTCGACGATGGCCGTACCCACAATCACCACTTCTTCTTCTACTTCGTCATAATAGGTGATGGCCACGGTGGCGCCGTCGGCATCCGGCAGGGTAAGTTCAAACTGATCGAAGCCGATGAACATCACCGGGTTGTATGAGGGCATCAACACTTCCGGCACATCCGTTCTTACCAGCAGCGAGGGGTCGCCAAAGAGGATCCAGGTTTCGTGGGTTTGGATACCACTACCTCCGTACTGCGGGATCATGAACATGCTTCCGTTGATGGATATGCCGCCGTAGGTCCTTCTGATCACGGGGCCGTGTTCGATGCTGGCTTCGGTCTTGATGCTTACCATCTCGTCCTGGCCGCACATCGGAGGCTGCCAGAGCTGGTTGATGGTGGATGACATGTTTGCGACGGTACCTGTAGGCTCGCCGTCGTCATTGGTGGCCCGCATCCAGGCTTCGGCAAAGCAGAAATGGTTAACGAAGTTTCCGTTAACGCAGGCCACGTTGGTCAGGTAGGGCAACCGGCCTGCATTCTCCAATGCATTCACGTGGCCGATGTTGTAGCCAGCCACACTCCATCCGGTTATCGAGCCGTGGTTACAGAAGTTGATGGCTGATACACCAGCGTTGATATCGGCAGTAATTTCAGCGGCAGAGGTGCTGAATCCGGGACCGTCGTATCTCTGGTGTACCACATCGTAGGTGAAGTTGAGCAGGGTATCCCTGATGAAGTTCATATGCACGTGGTCTGCTTCGCCATAGTGCCCGCCGCCGGCTCCTTCGTTGCGGGCAACGCCCAGGGCGTTGTTCAGCCATGTGTCGCTCTCGTCAAGGTCCCTTTCGTATTCGATGGTGCGCTGCACCTGCGTTTCAACGTGTGCCACGGTCTCTGCCGAGAAACGGCCCACGAAGATGTCGTTGAAGGAGTTGTTGCCTTCAATGAAGCCATAAGCGCTGTCGGAATCTCCGTTGCTGGTCACCATGGGAGGGATCTGGGGCCCGTCGCCGACTAGCAGCAGATAGGCAAAGTCTTCGTTGTCATCATAATAGTCTTCAACATAACTTTTGATCTGGGCTGCCGTGGTGCCCACCTCATCCAGTGATACGATTTCGACC
>PWRF01000105.1 GCA_003556325.1 Bacteroidales bacterium
ATCTGCTTGCGATGGCATTTCTGTTTGCGAATACCCCGGAAGAAAGCAACAACAACATATGGAAACAAATAGGGTTCTGGCGCCTGATGCCTGAAGTCAACCTGCTGATAAACGGAAAACAACTGCAGTTTCAATTTGTATACCACTCTCCCCAAAAAATGAGTGTGCCTGTAAATAATCGACTTGTACATTTTATTCTTCTCAAAAAAGAGAAGCATACACTGACTATTGAAGTCCTGGGATGTGTCCATACGCTCTATTACCTGGCAGAAAACGGTGAAGTGATATTTCAGCACGAGGGAAAAACAATACGGATAAGCCCGGTCAGGCACCTGGGTAAGGAAACACTCAGGCAGATAAACGAAAACCCTGTCCTCAATGGCGAAACCCTGATATGCTCACCTATGAATGGCACCGTGATCGAGATTCCCGTTAACCCCGGCGACCAGGTAAACAAAGGAGATACCCTGCTGGTCCTTGAGTCCATGAAAATGGAGAACAGGATCTCAGCGACAGCCAAAGCTTTTGTAAAACAAATCAATGTCAAACCAGGAGAACAGGTCACTGACAAAACCCCACTGATTCAACTAAGCGACAAAAGCGTCGGATAAATAGCTTCCCGGTTAAGAAAAATTTATACTTTTACAAAACCTCTGGGTATTGTTTATTGTTACTTTCATAGCAATTTTAGTGTATACATAAATACTTATCATACAGATGACGCAAAGTCCGTTTTTAACACAAGCCCATGAAGAATTGAGGCTTAAAGTCCGCAATTTTGCAGAGAAGGAGATCAAACCCCTGGCCGGTGAATTGGATGAAAATGAGATCTTTTCTGAAGAGCTGACCGCAAAGATGGGTGAGATGGGTTTTTTTGGCATCCAGGTTCCGGAAGAGCTTGGTGGGCAAGGCCTTGACACCCTGTCCTATATCATTATCGTTGAAGAACTGGCACGTGTAGACAGCTCACAGGCAGCAACTGTAGCAGCCGTAAACTCCCTGGGTATTGCACCGATTTTAAAATATGGCACCGAAGAGCAGAAAAAAAAATATATCCCCGGCCTCTGTACAGGCAGGAAAACCTGGGCTTTTGGCCTTACTGAGGAAAATGCCGGATCCGATGCAATGGGTTCTGAGACCACTGCCCGGCTCGAAGGCGACCATTGGATCATCAATGGTGCCAAAACCCATATCACCAACTCTGCCTCTTCAATCGCCGGCGGCGTGACGCTCCAGGCAGTTACCGGAAACAACAAAGGCAAAAAGCGGCTCTCAGCCATAATTGTTGAAAAAGGCACTCCCGGTTTTGCATCCGAACCCACTAAAGGCAAAATGATGTGGCGTGCCAGCGATACCGGCAGGCTATACTTTAACGATTGCAAGGTTCCCGCCGGAAACCTGCTTGGTGAAGAAGGCCAGGGCGGACGTATCATGCTCAACACCCTTGACGCGGGCCGGCTCTCCATAGCAGCCATCGGGCTGGGCCTCTCGGAAGGGGTGCTGGAAGCATCGCTGCAGCATGCCAAAGAAAGGGTTCAGTTTGGAAAGCCCATTTCGAAATTTCAGGCAGTGGGATTTAAGCTGGCCGATATGGACGTCAAGATAGAGCTGGCAAAAAACACACTCTACAACGCATGCTGGAGAAAAGACAATAATATGCAGTTTGCCAGGGAAGCCGCCATCTCCAAACTCTATACTTCAGAAATAGCAAGGGAAATAGCTGACGAAGGGCTGCAAATACACGGAGCCAAAGGTTTTTTTAAACCCCACCCCATGGAACGCTTCTATCGCGACCAGCGTTTGCTGCAAATCGGAGAAGGCACATCCGAAATCCTCCGGCTGGTAATTTCCCGCTACCTGGGCGTGTAAATCAACCTGTTTCCCGCTATGGAAGACCGCAAAAAAGACCACATAGATCTCGCCTTCGACTCCCAAACCCTTGTGGATCAGCTCGACACACGGTTCATGTACGAACCCATGCTTAACAAGCATCCCGAAAATGCCATCCCGGAAACAGAATTTATTGGGAAAAAACTCAGGCTCCCACTCTGGGTGTCAAGCATGACAGGCGGCACCCGTATGGCAGGCCACATAAACAAGAACCTGGCAAAAGCCTGTAATGAGTTTGGGATTGGCATGGGCCTGGGATCATGCCGCATTATTCTCGATGACGATACCTATTTCCCTGATTTTGATGTAAGGGATATCATAGGCAACGATCTGCCTCTCTACGCAAACCTGGGAATTAACCAACTGGAAATACTTCAGAGGGAAAACAAAACAGACAAGATCAGCCGCCTGGTTGACAGACTCAGGGCCGATGGGCTGATCATCCATGTAAACCCCATGCAGGAATGGTTTCAACCGGAAGGCGACAGGCTCATGCTGCCTCCTTTGGTATCCATTACAAAGCTTCTTGAGGAAGCCAGCTTTCCCGTGATGGTCAAAGAAGTTGGCCAGGGCATGGGACTGGAAAGCCTGCGGGCCCTCCTGAAATTACCTCTTGCCGCCATAGAATTCGGAGCTTTCGGAGGCACCAATTTTGCCAA
>PWRF01000160.1 GCA_003556325.1 Bacteroidales bacterium
ACACAAGACTTCACTTCACCCCCGCTCATCCTTAACCTTAATCTCAACCTCAATCTTAACTCTAACACCGAATCGCTTCACCCTCGCACATCCTCACCCTCAACCTTAACCTCAACCTTAATCTTAATCTTAACCTCAACCTTAATCTTATCCTTAATATTATCCTTAATCTTAATCTCTGAACGATATTTTCCGTATTTTTACAGGCTGATCCAATGACCGGATCTTAAGCCCGGGCGCAGTGCAAAATATTGCATCTCAGCCAATCGTTTTTATTAAAACATCAACTTAAAAACCTCATCATCATGGTAAGAAAAATAATAAAATGGTTTTTTGTTGTGATCCTGGTACTGTTAATACTGCTGATCACGCTGCCATTCCTGTTTCAGGATGCGATTGTTGAGCGCATAAAACACGAAGTAAACGAACAGGTTGACGCCCGGGTTGATTTTGGGCGTTACCGCCTCTCCCTGCTGCGAAGTTTCCCTGACGTATCGCTGCGTCTTGATGACATCGTGGTGGAGAACGAAGCCCCATTCGAGGGCGACACCCTTGCAAGCATCGAACGCCTCCGGGTGACCATAGACCTCAGAAGCCTGTTTGGTGATGGCTATGAGATCAAACAGATCCAGCTGATCAGGCCGGATTTGCGCTTCCGGATGCTCGAAGACCGGAGCGCCAACTGGGATATAGTGCCTGTGGCGGAAAAAGACCCGGATGATGAACCGGACGCTCCCGCTGAGCCATCCGATTTTTCGCTGGCTTTGCGAAGCATAGACATTCGCGGTGCAAACATCATGTATCATGACGACGTATTTCTTACCTATGTCGACGTGAAAGGTCTGACGGGCCGCATGCGCGGTGACCTCACCATGGATGTAACCAATGTGCGCACCCGCAATGCCAGGGTTGATGCCCTTAGCCTGCGCTATGACCGCATGCCCATACTCAGCAACGTGGGCGTTGACCTTACCGCAGAAGTGGAAATGGACCTCAGAAACTGGGTCTTCACATTCCGCGAAAACGAATTTGTCCTGAATGCGCTCCCCCTCGTTTTTGACGGTGTGATAAGCCTGCCGGAGGACGGAGGTACCATGATGGACTTCTCTTTTGCTTCCGCCAGGTCGGATTTCGCAGCCTTCCTCTCCATCATCCCCGCATTGTATACCGATGATTTCTTCGCACTCAGCACCGATGGAAGCCTTGCCATGCAAGGAAGGGTGAACGGCCTGCTCAAAGGCGACCAGATCCCGGGCTTTGATTTCATGGTGAAAGTTGATGACGGCATGTTCAGCTATCCCGACCTGCCGGAGTCGGTGCGCGACGTGAACATAGACCTGCATGTGGCCAACGAAGGCACGGGCATGGACGACGTTCGGATCAACATGCCCGAGTTCAGGTTTAACATGGGCGGGAATCCATTTGATGCGCGTTTTGCCATGCGTAACCCTGTCTCGGACCCCTGGGTTGACATGGCCTTGAATACAAGCCTGAACCTGGGTGAGGTGATGCAGTTCGTTCCGCTGGAGGAAGGCATGGACCTGGCAGGCATGCTGGAAGCGCGGCTTGAAGCCCGCGGAAACTTTTCCCCTGAGATGCTTGAAGGGGATCGACTGCCGGGATTTGACCTTACCCTGAAGCTGGCCGACGGCATGTTAAGGTATCCTGACCTGCCGGAGTCGGTGCGCGATGTGAATATCGATCTGCGTGCCACCAACGAGGGTACGGGCATGGACGACGTTCGTATTGACATGTCCGAGTTCAGGTTAAATATGGGCGGCAACCCTTTCGAAGCGCGCTTTGCCATGCGTAACCCCGTGTCGGATCCATGGATTGACATGGCCATGAATATGAGCCTCAACCTGGGCGAGGTGATGCAGTTCATCCCGGTGGAAGACGGCCTGGTGCTGGAAGGCTCAACGGAAGCTCAGCTTGAAGCCCGGGGCCGTCTGTCCTCAATCGAAAGGGGCGAGTACCACAGGTTCCATGCAACGGGAAGCCTGGGGGCCCGCGACATCAAAGCAGACATGAACATGCTGCCGGCACCTTTTGAGATGCCTTATCTCGAAAGCACGTTCAGCCCCAGGCATCTTTCCATCGACAGAATGCGGGCCGGCATGGCAGAAAACATGCTGGATGTAAGCGGACGTGTCGACAACATCCTGAATTATGTCTTCGAAGGAGAAGTGCTGAGAGGGAACCTGAGTATCTCCTCAGACTATCTCAACATAAACCAGTTTATGCCCGACATGCCGGAATCTGCCGAACTGCTTGCCCAGCGGGAAGAAACCCCTGACCTGCAGGCGGCACGGGAAGAAGCTCCCGGGCATATGTCTGTCATAACCGTACCTGCCAATATCGATTTTGCACTGCGTGCGCAGATCGGGCAACTGGTGTTTGACGACATGGACATTTCCAACCTGAACGGCCGTATACGGGTCGCAGACCAGAGAGCGCAGCTGGATCAGCTTTCGATGAACCTGCTGGGAGGCAGGCTCGTGCTAAACGGATACTATGAAACGAAAGCCG
>PWRF01000308.1 GCA_003556325.1 Bacteroidales bacterium
AACCAGGTGATAAAATCGCGCTGCTGGGCAAAAATTCAGCACATTGGGGTATGTCGTACCTTGCAATCCTTACATACGGAGCTGTAGTCGTACCGATTTTGCCTGATTTCAAGCCCAACGACGTGCATCATATTGTCAATCACTCAGAAAGCCGTTTGCTTATCAGCTCCGATGTCCTGTTCGATGCCCTTGACCCCGACAGGATGGATGACCTTCTGGGAATCATCTCACTAAATGATTTTTCTGTTCTTTCCGATGGCAAAGGGTCATCCATCAGCGATAAAGCCGAGCTCATAGAAGACAAACACCAGGAGAACTATCCGTACGGAGTACAATCCGACAGTCTGAAACTGCCTGTTATTCCGAATGAGAACCTTGCTGTGATCAGCTATACATCGGGAACAACAGGATTTACGAAAGGGGTAATGCTACAGCACAACGCTTTGGTAGCCAATGTTGTATATGCAAACAACAATATGCCGCTCAACCCAGGCGACGAGATTGTTTCTTTTCTGCCACTTGCTCATGCCTACGGGTGTGCTTTTGAGTTTCTGTGGCCTTTTACCCTGGGATGCCACATTACCTTCCTTACCCGGACGCCCTCTCCGCAGATTATTCTGCAGGCATTTAAAGAGGTAAGACCCCGGCTTGTGCTCTCAGTGCCCCTGATCATTGAAAAGATCTACAAAAAACAGATCATGCCTGTTATTGAAAAACCGGCAATGAAAAGCATGCTAAAAACACCGGTGCTCAGAAACATCATCAAAAAGAAAATCAGAAAAAAACTTGTCGATGTGTTTGGCGGCAACTTCCATGAAGTTGTGATCGGTGGTGCCCCCCTGAACAAAGAGGTGGAAGATTTTTTGCATGACATCCGCTTCCCTTACTCCATAGGATACGGGATGACAGAATGCGGACCGCTGATCAGCTATGCCAATTGGGACAAAACCCGGCCCGGTTCTGCAGGCAAAATTGTTGACACGCTTGAAGCAAAAGTTGACAGTCCGGACCCGCAAAACATCGCCGGGGAAATCCTGGTGAGGGGCGAAAATGTCATGATGGGGTACTACAAAAACAAAGAGGCCACAAGAGAAGCCCTTGATGAGGATGGATGGCTGCATACGGGAGACCTGGGGCTGATCGACAAAAAAGGATATGTCTATATCAAAGGCAGAAGCAAAAGCATGATCCTGGGGCCGTCAGGACAAAATATATACCCCGAAGAAATTGAAGCCAAACTCAACAACAAAATGTTCATACAGGAATCACTTGTTATCGAGAACCAGGGCAGGCTTGAAGCACTTGTATATCCCGATTATGAAGCAACAGACAAAGCGGAGGTAAGCGAAAACATGCTCAGGGAAATCCTGGAAGGATATAAAAGTTCTCTCAATAACAGCCTTCCTGTATATATGAACCTCTCAAAAATAAAAATTGTACCGGAAGAGTTTGCAAAAACACCCAAAAAGAGCATAAAACGCTTCCTGTACACACTTGACAGATAAAAAATCAGATCTTTGTTTGTTAAAAGATTAAAATGTTTTTATATTTGTGGTGTCAGAAAAGCGACATCATACCAATCAATCTTCAGTGCAAACCAAAACATAGGAGGACGAATTATCGAATAGACGCTTACGCTGGTTTAACACATAAGGAGGCCATTATTATGAATGACCGCACAGCGACTAGCGATCAGGAGTTGATTCGTCTGTTCATCTCTGGTGATCACAATGCATTGGAGACACTTATCAACCGCCATCAACGCAAGATTTTCTCGTATATCCTCTTAATTGTCAAGGATAAACATCTGGCTGAAGATATCTTCCAGGATACCTTCATCAAGATCATTAAAACCCTGCGGGCGGGTGCCTACAATGAGGAAGGCAAGTTTTTGCCCTGGGCCATGCGTATAGCCCATAACCTTACCATAGACTTCTTCCGGAAATCCAAGCGTATGCCGTTCAAGGAGAACAGTGAAGAGTATGACCTGTTTGAAACCCTGAAAATATACGAGGACACCGTTGAAGAAAAAATGATCACGGGGCAAATCCATAACGATGTCCGTAAACTCATCGAATACCTGCCGGAAGAGCAAAAGCAGGTGCTCAAAATGCGGCATTACAAGGAGATGAGCTTTAAAGAAATTGCCCAGGCAACAGACGTCAGCATTAATACCGCCCTCGGAAGGATGCGCTATGCCCTGATAAACCTGCGCAAGATGATAGACGAAAAGAATATCATTCTTACGCGATAACCTTTATCACAGAACACCACACCCTATCCAGGTCATGACACCACCACGGATCACCATGACCGGACAGGGATGCCCGGTTTTCTGTAATACGGCTTTATCAATTCAGGAAAAATTATATTCAAACCGGTATACCCGGTTTTTTTGTTGCAAACTGCAGCTTAGGACTTTTTTACATTACCTTTGAAGCACATAACACAACGGGCACATCACTTCGACAACACTGCCATGACGATTTGTGAAAATCATCCTTTGAAGAATTTGAATACCTTTGGGTTAGATGTTTATGCCCGGTATTATACGGAAATTCGTGATGAGAAAATGCTCTATGACCTTTTCAGGGTGAAAGAATTGTTTCAAAATAAACATCTTATTCTTGGCGAAGGAAGCAATATCCTTTTTTCCGGAGATTATGACGGGACCGTGGTCAGGATAATGCTTAAGGGAATAGAGGTAACAGGAAAAAAGGATGGATATGTTTTCATACGGGTTAACGCGGGAGAGATATGGGACCACCTCGTATCTTTTTGTGTTTCGCAAGGATGGGGCGGACTGGAAAACCTTTCCCTGATCCCCGGCCAGGTCGGAAGCAGCCCGATACAAAATATTGGCGCCTACGGGGTAGAACTGGAAACACTTTTTGTATCGCTCGAGGCGTTTGATAAACTAAAGGGGGAAAGCGTGGTGTTCCGTCACAAAGACTGCCAGTTCGGATACAGGAACAGCGTTTTCAAGGGCCGGTCCGGGGGCCGCTATGTTATAACATCGGTTACCCTAAGGCTGAAGGAAGATCCGGAGCTGAACACAAGCTATGGAAGTGTAGCTGAGGAATTGAAAAATATGGGAATCTCCTCGCCTGGGATCAAAGACGTGAGAGAAGCAGTGTGCCGGATACGCAGAAGCAAACTGCCAGACCCGGAAGATCTGGGAAACGCAGGAAGCTTTTTCAAAAACCCGGTGGTTCCGTTGAGAAAATACAATGACCTGAAAAGCAAACATCCTGACCTGGTGGCTTACGGCGCTGGTAACGGCATGAAGCTTGCCGCAGGATGGCTCATCGATAAGGCCGGGTGGAAAGGATACCGCCACAACGATGCAGGAGTTCATGAAAAACAAGCCCTTGTCCTCGTAAACCACGGCAAGGCATCAGGTAAGGAAATACTTGACCTGGCGGGTCGCATTAAAGACTCTGTTTCCCGGCGTTTTGGTGTGTCGCTGGAACCCGAAGTGAATATAATATGATTGACCCTGCGGCCGGGAAAACGGATATACAAATTGGATATGATGCCCCGAAAAGATACCCTTGTAAATAAGTTCGAAAAAGCCGGCCTGGCAACAGTGATCGTAATCTGGATCTTACGTGCCGCTTTTGGCCCCATGTTTAATTTTTCCCTGCTGCTGATAACCACCTTGCTGGCAATCTATTATCTCTGGTTTGGTTTTTTTATATTCAACAAAATGCAGCCGCTGGATTTACTCTATCAGCGAAATCACCAAAACATCAGCCGGTTTCATATATCGGCAGGACTCCTTTCAGGATTGATATTATCCTACAGCCTGATCGCCATTTTGTTTGGATTCCTTTTCTTCCCGGGTATGCAAACCGCCCTGATCACCGCATTATCAATCCTGCTGCTATTTACAGCCGGGATTATCGCGTACGACCTGGTAAAGAAAAAACACCGGAAAATATGCAAAAGATATTACTACCGGGCAGCTGTCATTGGTTTCTTTTTAGCTATCCTATTGTTTACCCCGATCGAAACGAGGCTTTCAGTTCTCTTCAGGCAATACCCTGACTTTCAGGAAGCTTACCTGGAGTACAGAGAAAACCCGGACGATGAGGAAGCCGAGGAGCGACTGCGTGAGGAAAGAAGCAGGTTCAGGTAAAGCACCTCATCCTGTTCCCAGATCTTCCTGAATTGCTTTGATCCTGCCAAGCAACTCTTCCCGCACCTTTTCGTAGTTTTCAATATGATCCAGTCCGGCATTACAGCTGAAATAAAACTTGATCTTTGGTTCCGTGCCCGAAGGCCTCATGGTAATCCTGGTGCCGTCTTCCAGCACAAACTGGAGCACATTGGCTGACGGCAGATCGATAGGAAACTCCTGGTCGAGATATATGTCACGATCGATCCCTGATTGGTAATCCAATATCCGTGCAACGGTTAATCCGCTTATGCTTTCGGGCGGCTGCCGGCGAAATCTGTCCATCATGGCCTTTATCTCCCTGCCGCCTTCAATGCCTTTGCGGGTGAGAGACACCAGCGACTCGACATACAATCCGTGTTTAACGTATATGGAGCGCAGCAGATCATACAAGGTCATATTCCGGGACTTTGCCCATGCCGCGGCTTCTGCAACCATGCAACAGCTGATCACCGCATCTTTGTCGCGCACCAGGTCGCCAACCAGAAAACCATAGCTTTCCTCGCCACCACACAGAAATTTCTTTTTGCCTTCAAGCAATCGCATTTTTTCAGCGATGTATTTAAAGCCGGTAAGCACGTCGTAGAACTCCACATCGTAATCTTCGGCTATCCTGCTGAGCAGGTCGCTGGTAACAATGGTTTTGACAATGTACTCCCTGCCGGTTAGCCCGTCCTTTTGCTTCATTTGCTCGAGTATATACCAGGTAAGCAGGGTGGCGCATTGATTGCCGTTCAGCAGGATGTATTCGCCCCTGTCATTTTTGATGCCTACTCCAAGCCGGTCGCCATCGGGGTCGGTTGCCATAACCAGATCGGCATCAACCTCTCTGGCCTTATCCAGAGCCATCTTAAAAGCAGCCGCCTCTTCCGGATTGGGTGATTCTACAGTGGGGAAATTCCCGTCTGTTACATCCTGCTCCGGCACATTATACACCGATTTAAAGCCAAAAGCGGCCAAAGCCTGTGGCACCAGCCGGACAGTAGTTCCGTGGATGGGGGTAAATACAATTTGCAGATCGCTGTGGCTACGATTGACCTCCGGGTTTAATGAAAGTGATTGGATCTGCTTAAGATACTGTCGGTCAAATGTCTCCTCCAGCTTTGTTATTAGTGTTGGATCGGCCTGAAAACGGATGTCCTCAACAGCGGTTCTGGTTACCTCCTCGATAATATTCTTGTCGTGTGGGGGAACGAGCTGTCCTCCGTCCTCCCAATAGACCTTGTAACCATTATATTCCGGAGGGTTGTGTGATGCGGTGATGACAATCCCGGCCTGGCACTTAAGCTCCCTGACAGCAAAAGACAGCAAAGGCGTAGGCCTCAGATCATCGAAGACAAAAACCTGTATGCCATTGGCAGTCAGGACATCCGCTGTGATCCTGGTAAAGTATTCACTGTTGTTCCTGCAGTCATGTGCAATGGCTACGGAAGGACGCTCCAATGCAGGAAAGGACTTCAGAATATAATCAGCCAGCCCCTGTGTCGCCATCCCAACGGTATACTTGTTCATTCTGTTCGTACCAACACCCATTACACCCCGCAAACCGCCTGTGCCAAATTCAAGATCCTTGTAAAACGCATCGGCCAGCGCAGCAGTATCCTCATCCATCATTCGTCTCACCTCTTTCCGGGTCTCTTCATCAAACACGCTGGTCAGCCAAATCTCAGCACGTTCCCGGATCGCCTTGTCCACTTTACTCATCTCTTATGCATTTTGTTTCTACAACTATTTATGAAAAAAATACCTCACTCAAATATAAGGCAATTTTTTCGTGAAAAGGAGCCAGCAGAGTAAAAGTTTGCATATAAACACGAAAAAAGGCCGCCTGAAAATCAGACGGCCTTAGTGCCCGGAGCAGGACTCGAACCTGCACGATGTTACCATCACTAGTCCCTGAAACTAGCGCGTCTACCAATTTCGCCATCCGGGCCAGGATTAATGCAAGCAGCCATCAGATATGACTGACCTGCTGTAAAAATGTGTAAGAACTTTTTGTTACTGGTGCCCAGGACAAGACTCGAACTTGCACGGCCTTGCGGCCACTACCCCCTCAAAGTAGCGTGTCTACCAGTTTCACCACCTGGGCGCTGATTGCGACGGCAAAATTACAAAAAAACTTATTGAACTTCACAAAAAAAATTCAACCTTTGCATAAAAATTGCGGATCGCAGGGACAGAGACACAAAACAAGGCTAAGAATCAACGCCAAAGCCTTCTTTATGCTTAAACCGGAACAAAAGATCTATCCTATGGAAGAAAAGTCACCAGACGATAAGAGTATATCCAGGCAGGTCATTGAAATGATCACAGTAGCCAACGAATATTGCCTGTTTTTAGAGAAAGCCGGACAATACAGCAGGCAGGATATCCTCAGGTATTTTCAGAAAGTCGCCCCGCTGCTGTATCTTAAGGGAGCTTTACTTCCTGCCGTCCCTGTAAACGATCCCGGGGTCATGGAACGTTATGTAACTGAAGAACAATGGGAGACTGTCTTCAAGGCCTTGCGCGAACAATTTAAGGAAATAGATGTATATTACACACTGGACCATAACAATGATTCCGTTGAGTCAAGCCTGGCCGATAATATGGCCGATATTTACCAGGACATGAAGGATTTTGTAATGCTTTATCAAAAGAACACTGCTCCCGCCCGGCAAAATGCCGTTGAACAACTCAGAGACCTGTTTCGCTGGCATTGGGGGCCAACCCTTCTTTCGGCGATGGGCAGAATACACCAGGTCCTGCATAAAGAGGTTATAGACCCCGATTTGCTTGACGAAGATCACGGATGGCTTATTGATTAATTTAACAGAAAGACCTATGATCTCAAAAAACCAAATAAAAAAGAGTACTGTTACTTTTCTTTTTTTCTCTTCCTGTCTTCTTTTGTTCTCTCATGCCCTGGCGAACGGCGGACATCGCATCGAAATCCGGTTTGAAGGCCTCCGGGAAGGTGAAACTTATCTTGCATACCATTTTGGCAACAGGCAGTACATGCAAGACACCGCAAAGATCGGGGCTAATGGTGTGGCTGTCTTTGAAGGCGGTGAACGACTGAATCCCGGCCTGTACCTGGTAGTCCTTGAGGACGATACCAATTTCGAAGTTATTATAGATCGCAACCAGCATTTTGGCATATCCGCCCACCCGGAAGATATCATGGGCACTCTTGAGTTTACTGACTCGCCCGATAACGAAGCTTTTTATGAATACCTCAGCTTTCTGACACAGATAAACCAGCAACGGCAACCCCTGGAACAGGAGCTCAGGGATCCCTCAGTGAGCCCGGCCCGGGAAACAGAGATCAGACAGAAAATTGAAGACATCAACAATGAGATCATTCAACAACAGGATGACATCATTGCCAACGATCCTGAAGGGTTGCTGGCCGTGATACTCAAAGCACAGCGCGATCCGGAAATGCCTGAACCCATCCTGTTCCCCGATGGGCAACAGGATATAGACGCCATGTACCAGGTCTATAAAAGCCAGTTTTTTGAAAACATCGACTTCTCCGATGAAAGACTCATTTACACTCCTGTTTATCACAGCCGCCTCAGGACATATTTCAATAATGTGATCGTACAGCACCCCGACAGCGTTATTCAGGAAGCCGGCCGAATAATTGACAAAGCCCGGGAGAACAGTGAGTTGTTCAGGTATACGATATGGTTTATAACCAATAACGCTGAGTCGTCGCAGATCATGGGCATGGACAAAGTATTCGTCTATATGATAGAAAACTACTACCTTACGGATGAGGTGGACTGGATATCCGAGGAGCGAAGAAACCAAATGAGAGCGCGCGCAGAAGCCCTAAAACCACTGCTTCTTGGCGAAACAGCACCCGATCTGCAGCTGGAGAATGTAGAAAGAGAAAAGGTAGTGTTGCACGACATAGAGGCCAGCTACCTGATTCTCTATTTCTGGGACTCAGAATGCCCCCATTGCCTGCGTGCAGCTCCTGCCCTGAAAAGCACCTGGGAAGAACTTAGGGATGAGGGCGTAAAAATTATTGCAATCAATACTGAGCAAAACAGGCAAAACTGGAAAAAAGCCATCGAAGAATACCCGGAACAATGGATTCATCTGCATGACACTGACAACAAAGCACGGATATTGGACACCTACCAGATTTTTGCGATCCCCCAGGTATATATTCTTGATAAAGACAAAAGGATACTGGCAAAAGATATTGGTGTCGAGCACATTGCTTCTTTTGTGAGACAAGACATGCGCCAGCGGCAATAGATCTCAGACAGTCTGATGCCTTTTTACCCGTAATGTTTTTATCAGCTTAACTCCCGGATTCAGAAAGAGATGGTATTTCAATGGTAAAAATGGTTCCTTTACCCTTTTCCGAAACAAAGGAAACACTTCCGTTAAGGTATTTCTCAGTGAGGATTTTTATGCTATAGGTGCCCCATCCCCTGCCCCTGCCTTTGGTGGAAAAGGATTTCTGAAACAGTTTGAGCTGATCGTTCTGGGGAATGACCTGTGGATTTTCCACCGATATTCTCGCCACTTCTTCATTTTTATCGTAATGAGCGTAAATCCTGACCACATCATCCTGGTTGCTGGCTTCGAGGGCATTTTTGATCATATTCATCAGCACCCTCCTGAGCAAGGTCCTTTCGGTAACAATATTCGCCACCGAAACGTCCATTTCCACCTGCCTGAATTTGTACCTGTGCATACTCTGAAGGCTCCTGACCACTTCTGCAATAATGTCAGAAATGTCAAGTAACGAATAATCAGGCTTTAAAAGCTGACTTTCAGCGTTACTTATCAACCGGTAGGACTGCACTTCGTCGGTAATGTTTCCAGAAACTTCATTCAGCATATCCTTCACCTGTTCGCGGGGAAGTTCTTCGAAAGTCTCGGAAAGCCCTCTCAAAATTGCAGCAGTGTTAAGAATGTCGTGCAAAAATATGCTTTCAAGCATCTGCCTTCTCTTTTTTTCGCTGATATTTTCAAGCGTACAGAAAATATATGTCTCCCCTTCAAAAGCAAAGGGCCTGGTAGAGACACTCAATGTTAAGGAAGACCCGTTTGTAAGGGCTATGTTGCACTCATCCTGTCCTTCTGAACCTCTTTGGCTTGCCGTAATGGCTGCATTAAAGCCGCAAACCCTGCAAAACTCAGAAGAACTGCATCCCAGTTCACCCCTCGGAGCATTGACACACCCGAGACATTCCCCGGGCCTTTGGCCCACCCCGGTAGTATTTTCATAATCATACTGCGATACAGGATGCCTGTTAAGGTAAACCACCTGCCTTTGCTCATTTAGGATCATGATGATATTGGGAGCGCTTTGCAGCAATTTCTCAAAAACCCCACTCTTCAGGATTTTTTTCGCCTGGGATTCCAGAACCGGAGGAGATACTTTCTGTGTCGGGTCAAACATATGGTTAAGAGGATTTTTAGAGCGAAAATACAAAAATCTTTCCATCATAGACTCGTCGAAAAGACCATGCGTTCCGTTTTTGCAAATTATTTAATACATTTGTTAAAGCTGACCCTTAAAATTGCCGGATACTATGTTAAACGAACAGGATGTTAAACAACTGCAAAGCAAAGGCATCACAAAAGAAGCCTTTCTGGAACAAATCAACCACTTTAAAAAGGGTTTTCCATCCTTGAAGCTGGTAAAGCCGGCTACGGTTGGTGACGGTATCCGCAGAATTGAAGAAAACGCACTGGACGGGTATGTGGATCTGTTTGAAAAGGAAAGCAGTAACTATAAGCTTCTTAAGTTTGTGCCCGCCAGCGGGGCTGCTTCCAGAATGTTTAAGGATGTTTTTGCCTGGCGCGATCTCCTTATCGCCGGTGTAGACCCTAAGGACCTGCTGCAATCAAAACCTGAGGCCAGGCAGTTTTTTGAAAGAATACATAAATTCGCCTTCTGGCAAGACCTGCAGATCGTCATGGATAAAGATGACCTGGATGCTGATCATTTGCTGCAATCCGAAAATTATCTGCCCCTGCTCGAGTATTTGCTGTTTGATCCCGGACTTGATTATGCAGCACGCCCCAAAGCCCTTATTGCTTTCCACAAATACAACTCCTCCAGCCGTACATCCATGGAAGAACACCTGGCAGAGGGGGCTGAATACGGCACAGACAATAAAGGAAATGTAAAAATCCATTTTACACTGTCACCGGAACATATTCAAGCCTTTAAGGAAAAGCTCGAAAAAGTTAAAGATAAATACGAACATCAGTTTGGTGTTTCATACGAAATTCATTGGTCGGTGCAGAAACCAGCTACTGACACCATCGCCGTTACCCCGGATAATCTGCCTTTCCGGGAAGAGGACGGCAGCTTGCTATTCCGGCCGGGAGGGCACGGCGCACTTATCGAGAACCTCAATGACCTCGACGATGATATAATTTTTATCAAGAACATTGACAACGTAGTTCCGGACAGACTCAAAAACAACACAGTCTATTATAAAAAGCTTCTCGGAGGTATGCTCATAGGACTAAAAAAAGAGCTTTCGTATTGGATGGATCAGCTGGAAAAGGGCACCTTGAATGCAGATCAGTATCTTCAGGCTGTGGATTTTGCGGTTAACGGTCTGAACATTGATCCCGGGGTTTTCCCGGAAGACAATCAGCATGGATCAGAGGCGCTGCAGCACTATATGGACCGTCCATTGCGCGTTTGCGGAATGGTGCAAAACCAGGGTGAACCCGGCGGCGGACCCTTCTGGGTCGCCGACCCCCGGCAAGGAACCCGCTCACTCCAGATCGCAGAAAAGTCACAAATCGACACAGATGACCCCAAACAGGCAGATCTGCTGAAGCAGTCGACACACTTTAACCCCGTTGACATCGTATGTTCGTTTAAAAACCATAAAGGCAAAAAATACCACCTGCCCGACTTTGTCGATACCGAAACAGGATTTATCAGTCATAAATCAAAGGATGGGAAAGAATTGAAGGCCCTGGAAAGACCAGGCCTTTGGAATGGAGCAATGGCCAACTGGAACACCGTTTTCGTGGAAGTCCCGCTGATCACGTTTAACCCCGTGAAAACGATCAATGATCTTCTGCGTGAGGAGCACCAGTAAATGACAACAGCTCCATCCGGCTGCCGTCAAAAACAGCATAGGAATAGTGATTGTACCAATCACCGGTATTAATGTACCTTACACCGGGAGCAATCTCTATGTTTACCGGCACATGGCGATGGCCGTATACAAAATAATCAACATGCCGCTTTTTCAGCAGCTCTTTGCTGTATATAACAAGCCACTCTTTATCTTCTCCCAGGAACTGCTCATCCGAAGGCCTGTTGGCAAGCCTGCTTTTTCTGGAAAAATAATTTGCCAGGCGCATTCCTGTTGCAGGATGCAGAGCTGCAAACAAACGCTGACAAAAGCGACATGAAAAAACAGCCTTCAGAAACTTGTAGCCTCTATCTCCCGGGCCAAGTCCATCACCATGCGAGAGATGAAATCTCTTTCCCAGGATCACTGTATCCAGCGGTTCGTGATGCATAATAACCCCAATCTCTTTCTCAAAGTAATCAAACGCCCACATGTCATGATTACCTGTGAAATAATGTATGCTGATGCTGGCATCCGACAGCTCTGCAAGTTTTCCAAGCAGCCGGACATATCCTTTGGGTACCACCCTCCTGTATTCAAACCAGAAATCAAATATATCACCCATAAGGTAGATGGCTGACGCATCCTTTTTAACCATATCAAGCCATGCAACCATTTTTTTTTCACGGGCAAGGCTCGAAAGATTATCCGGGATCCCCAAATGACTATCTGAAAGAAAATATACCTTTTCTGACATGATCTGCTTAATGGTTTTCTGGCTCTCTGAAAAAACAATAACAGCAAACAAACCTACATCAAATTTCTCTCATCTGCAACAATAAGAACAAGAAACAAGGTCAAAAACGCTGATACGGTATATACCCATTTCGTAATATTATCTTATCTTTATGCACCCGAAACAGCTAAATCAGCGTCCCTCTGAAAAACGTTAACCAAAACATACTGAAAATGAAGAACCTCATACAAAAGCTAGAAGGATTGAAGGGTGAAAAGATAGATCCTGCCCTGGTGAAAAACACACTTGCTGACATTGATTTTTCAGGGCTTGACTATCAGGATTTTTTAGCAGGCAAAGATCTTGCAGATTACAACCGTATTCAGGTCAGTGAGGATCCGTTCCAGATTTTTTTAATGACCTGGCCGCCGCAGTTTCTTCTTCCTATTCATCAGCACAAAAATTTCTGGGGCTATGTAATTCCTCTCGAAGGCATTGTCGCTGAGACCATTTACGGATACGCCCCCCGAAAGAAAAAAGTGTTTCTGCATCCAACTAAAACCTACAAAAAAGGAGAGATCATTTACGAGCCCTACAATGTGATCCACAAATTGCAAAACACCTCACCCCTGGATGTTACCATAAGCATTCATATCTATTATCCTCCTTCCTTTAATTATAAAGGAACTATGATCTTTGATGCCCAAAACAGAAAACTGGCTGTGCTGAATGAAAAGGCCACCATGCTTAGCTGGGATCTGCCTGAAGATCATTATGAAAAAGTAATGGAGGAAGCTTACGACGTTGAAAAGCTCTGGTAAACTCACCGGACCGGGCTGTCAATAAAACATCCGGACCTTTATCTACACCTCAAAGACTGCCGAGAGGATTTCCCTTAGCTTTTCCGGAGTGGGATTTTTTTCGATAATTATTCCGTCAGGATCAAGCAACACAGAAAAAGGTATCTTTTCGACATTATAAAGAGCAACCACAGGAGAGTTCCATATCCTGAGATCACTAACCTGTATCCAGTTGATCTCATCATCTTTTATACCCTGAAGCCATTGTTCACGGGTCCGGTCAAGAGAAATGCCATAAATTTCAAAGCCATGGTCGCGATATTCTTCATATATGTCACTTAGTTTAGAATTTGCTTCGCGACAGGGTGCACACCATGCTGCCCAGAAATCGACCAGCACATAATTTCCCCGCAAAGAAGAGAGCGCAACCATCTCCCCTTCCGGACATGGAAGGATAACCTCCGGGGCCTCTTTCCCGGGAGCAATGTTCTCGCTGGCCAGTCTTCGCCTCGCTTCGTTCCGGCGATGAAGGTTCACCCGGCGGCTTAGATCCAGGACGTGCTTGTTGGTTGGATAGACTCTGGCAAGAGACTGGCTAAGGAGCTCATAATACTCAAAATGCTCGCTTTCGGTTAACAGCAATCGATTCCCAAAATACTGGTAAAGCGCAATAATCGAAGCGAGGGACCGCGGATTGCTGCGAATGAATTTTTTGACGTATTCCTGCTGCGCCGAAAAAATTTCCCTGTAGGATTCCTTCAGCTCCTCCCTCACCTGCATAAAGTCATCCTGGTATTGACTCTCCCGGAATACCTTTGCCAGCGAGTCAACAAGTTCGTGTTGATCCCTTAGGTGCCTGTTCAACTCCGATAACAGAACAGACCCTGGTGACCCTTCAATGCGGTAACTTTCGGATAAGGTATTCGCGTCTCCTTTAATGTGTATCTCTTCACCGGGTTCAACAACAAGGGTAATGTTTTCATTTTCATCCACACGTAAAACATAGAAACCGGCTTCGTTTGCCGGTTGTCGGTGAGAGAAAAACCCGGCCGAATCCGTGGTGAATGTATGCAGGGGGATCAAATCGTTTGTGGTAAGTTCCTCTAAAAACAGATTGATCTCCCTGGCATTTTCCAGATGCCCTTTTACAATAAAGTAGCCTGTTTCACCGGTATTATTACCCGATTGACAGGCCAAAAGCATAAAAGACAAGGCAAGTAACAGTATCCGTTTCATTATATTCGGCAACAAACTTTAGTTCCATCTCAAAGATAGAAACAAATACCGCTGCTGTCCAGATGTTTAAGATTTTTTAACCTGCTCGGCTTAAATCAACGACTTTGAGAACCAGCACGCTTTTCCAGAAGAGCAAATCCTATGATCACAAAGATGAAGGTGATTATGGCAGACTGAAAAATCCGGGAAAGGGTTTGTGCTATTTCGGTAAATCTGAATATTTCCAGGAAAAACAGCATGCTGTGATGGAGGATAATAATAATTCCGGAATATATGGATAAAGACAAACCACCTATTGACCCGAAAGAAGGATCCGTTTCTGAATCTTGTTTTGACCCTGCGGTAACCAGTCTTAAAACAGCAGGCCGGCAAAAAGCAGCAAACAATGTTGAAGCTGTATGTATGGCCAGGGAATCAGTAAACAGGTCCATTACAAGGCCTGTGAAAAATGCAGTGAGCAGTAAGGCATATCCGGGGATCCTGGCTGGAAGAATGAGAATAAAGAGGATGTATATCTGGGGATTGATATACCCGCGAAAATGTATATGATTCAATATGAATACCTGAACCAGCAGCAATAAGAGAAACAGGAAAATCAGTTTCAGCAGATTCATTTGAGTTTTTTTTAATGCATCTATAGCCTCTTTAAGAAAAACAGGACCCCAGGGCCGGCAGTCTGATGAAAACAAGGGTTACCTAATCATTATTTTACAATTCAGATGTCAGGGGAAGCATGGTTTTCAAGTTCTTCCTGTTCTTCCTGCATAAGATTCTTTACAATGTAAACGTGGGCCAGGTTATTAAAGTCGAGATGCAGTTTAACTTTTGCTGTATAAAACGTCTCACCCCGTCTGATTTTCCAATCTATGATCTCGCCCACAGGGATGTTTTCCGGAAAAATCGTAGAAAATCCACTTGTAACAACCGTATCGCCTTCTTCCAGCTCAACGTGCGGGGGTATGTACGCCATTTCCACAATGCGGTAGTTTTCGCCATTCCACTGAAGACTGCCAATATGCCCGTTTTTTTCAATTTTGACGCTGACCATTGTTTCGCTATGCAGCAGTGAGTTCACCAAACTAAAATTCGAAGAAACAGCCTTTACCACGCCAACCACACCGTAAGGGGTAATGACCCCCATATCCGGAAGAACTCCGTGGTCACGCCCTTTATTCAGGGTAATATGATTGTTCCGGCGCGTAACGGAGTTCTGAATGATGTCGGCATGTGTGTATGTATATCTCCTTTGCGACAGGCTGTCATAATAAATCCGTGTCGTATCTTCTGCAACAACGAAATTTTCTTCAAGCCGATCCAGGAGTTTTGCATTCTCTTCAAGAAGTCTCTGATTCACATGCCGGAGATGAAAGTAGGATGCTAAATTTGCCCTGACCTGGAACAACGTTGCAGAGAAGGTATTCGCGGAATGCCATATAAATGCCTGTTTGTAGTGCTGGCGCGACGCATTTAACACCATGGCCAGCGTGAAAAGCAGCACAAAAAGTAGGAAAAAGTGGTACCTGTATATGAATTGCAACAGGTTGCGCATAGCTTTTAAGCAATTTTGAATATATACCTGCAGTTATCCCTGCTTACTTGATCAGGAACGGGAACTTATCAAAGTTTTTCAGGGCTATCCCGGTACCTCTTGCAACTGCCCGTAAGGGATCTTCTGCAACATGAACGGTAAGCCTGGTTTTCTGCGCGATCCTTTTATCCAGGCCCCGCAACAGACCTCCCCCACCGGCCATGTAAATACCGGTGCGATATATATCGGCAGCCAATTCGGGCGGAGTCATTTCCAGGGCATTCATAACTGCTGCTTCTATCTTTGTAATGGACTTGTCCAGGCAATTAGCTATCTCCGTATAAGATATATTTATCTCCTTGGGTACACCCGTCATCATGTCACGTCCATGAACAGGAAGATCAGGTGGGGGGTTTTCGAGCTCATTAAGCGCTGCGCCCACTTCGATCTTGATTTTCTCGGCAGTTCTTTCCCCGATCAGTATATTATGCTGTTTGCGCATGAACTCCATAATATCGGTGTTAAAGTCGTCGCCGGCAATTCTAATGGATTTGTTACATACTATGCCCCCGAGAGCTATTACAGCGATCTCGGTGGTTCCACCCCCGATATCAATAACCATATTGCCGACTGGTTCAAGCACATCGATTCCAATTCCGATCGCAGCAGCCATCGGCTCATGAATAAGACGTACTTCCTTGGCTCCCGCCTGCTCACAACTGTCACGAACAGCCCTTTCCTCGACTTCGGTGATTCCTGAAGGAATACATATTACCATTCGCAAAGACGGTGGAAACAGTGGTTTTTTATTTTCCGTCATCTTGATCATTGCACGTATCATGGCCTCTGCAGCCTGGAAGTCAGCAATGACCCCATCCCGCAAAGGGCGCAATGTTTTGATGTTCTCGTGCGTCTTGCCATGCATCATCATCGCCTGGCTGCCTACAGCGAGCATTTCACCCGTTGTGCGATCAATCGCTACTATAGAAGGCTCTTCCACAACGACCTTGTCGTTATGAATAATGATAGAGTTAGCTGTGCCAAGGTCTATAGCAATTTCTTTTGTTAAAAATGAAAACAATCCCATTTATTACAGTCCTTTTATTTTGTTTAAATTAGTGTCTGAAATGTCTGTTGCCGGTAAATACCATGGCTATACCGGCTTTATTGCAATACGTTATGCTGTCCTGGTCTCTTTTCGATCCCCCGGGCTGAATCACAGCTTTAATCCCTGCCTTGTCTGCAATCTCCACACAGTCGGGGAAAGGGAAAAAAGCATCAGAGGCCATCACGGCTCCTTCCAGATCATGATCAAACTGCCTGGCTTTCTGAATAGCTTGCTTTAATGCATCTACCCGTGAAGTCTGGCCGCACCCGATGCCCAGAAGCATATTGTTTTTAACCAGCGCTATGGCATTGGATTTTAAATGTTTGACCACGGTATTTGCCAGCACCAGGTCATTTTCCAGTACCGGGTCCTTTATACCATGGGAAGTTACCTGCCGCCACTGACCTGGGGAGGTGGTTTTGTGATCCTGGCTCTGCAACAGCACACCATCAAAAAGTGAACGATACCTGTGATCAGGAAAAAGCCCGGGCTTGCTGCGCAAAATGATCCTGTTCTTATTTGATGTCAGCACTTCCATCCCTTTCTCATCATAGGAAGGGGCGATCAGCACTTCAAAAAACACCTCCCGGATACTTTCAGCCAGTTCCGTTGTAATATGCCTGTTAGATATCAATATGCCGCCAAAAGCAGAGACAGGGTCGGCCGCAAGGGCTTTTTCCCAGGCCTCCTCAATGGTGTCGCGCGTTGCAACGCCACAGGCATTCGTATGCTTTACAATCGCAAAGGCAGGTGTTACAAACTCCCTGATCAGGGCCATGGCAGCATCCACATCCAGGAGATTATTGTATGATAAGGATTTGCCACCCAGCTTTTCAAAAAAAACATCCAGGTTGCCGTAATACACAGCCTGCTGATGGGGGTTTTCGCCGTATCGCAAAGGAAATGAATCTTCCAGGCTCTCTTTAAAGAAATTGTGGTCTCCCTCGTCCAGGTAATGGAAAATAGCCGTATCATAATGAGATGATACATGCATGGCCATGGCTGCCATCCGGCGTCTGTAGGCAAGGGTGGTTTCCCCTCCGAACTCAGTCAATCGCAAAGATACATCTGAAAAACATCCTGCAGAAGGAACAACCAGCACATTCTCAAAATTCTTTGCAGCAGCCCTTATGAGAGATATGCCACCAATATCAATATTCTCAATAACCTCATCCAGGGAAGCACCCCTGGCAACCATATCATGGAAAGGATACAAATCGACCACAACCACGTCGATGGGAGATATCCCGAATTTATTCAGGTCATCATGGTCCGCATCGTTTGCAGGCCGGCACAAAATACCTCCAAATATGGCCGGGTGCAAGGTTTTTACACGCCCGCCCAGCAATGAAGGGTAAGATGTAAGATGTTCAACATCTGTAACCGGGAAACCCATTTCACGAATATAAGAGGCCGTTCCCCCTGTTGAAACCAATTCAATATCCACCTCTGCCAGAGAGGGTATGATCTCACTGAGCGCATCTTTATTATGAACGGAAACAAGGGCTCTGGCATGTTTTTTCTTCATCCGGACCTCCATACAAAAAAGCCGTTATCTTTGCAGCCTCAAAATCCACACGAAGTTACGCTAAATTTTCAGATATGGCTTTCCAGAATAAAGAAAAAATTTTTTCGCGCAAATGGTTTATTTCCTATGCCCTCATTGTATTGGGAGCTTTTATCATGGCCAGTGGCTATGTCCTTTTCGTAAGCCCTTATAAAATAGTACCGGGAGGTGTATACGGAATAGGTATCATTTTATACCATGTAATGAATCTTCCTATCGGGCTTACAGGCCTGGCGCTGAATATCCCCCTTGCCATTATTGGGGTAAAAATACTGGGGCCCCGTTTCGGCGTCAAAACAGTAGTGGGTTTCTTTCTGGCCTCCGGGTTTATTGACGGAATAGCATTGTGGTATGGAACCGAGCCGCTGGTAGAAGCAGACCCCCTGCTTTCCAGTATATTTGGCGGTGTATTTATCGGGATCGGGCTGGGACTCATCTTCAAAGCCAGGGCAACATCAGGCGGCACAAGTATCCTCGCCATGATCATTACCAAATATACACGGATCCCCGTCGGGCAAAGCCTTGCTATCGTAGACGCACTGATCGTTCTACTGGCATTATTGTCCTTCGGCGACTGGACCATTCCCCTCTATTCCCTGATCGTCATTTTCATCACAGGCAAGGTAATCGACGTGGTGATGGAAGGCTTCACCTACGAGAAAACCCTGTTTATCGTCAGCAACAAATATGAGGAAATTGCCCGGAAGATCCTGGAAGACCTGAAACGCGGCGGTACATATATTGAAGGCAAAGGAATGTATCAGGAAGATGAAAAAAAGATCATCTTTGTAAATGTTACACGCAGGGAAATGGCCGTTTTACAGGATTTTATCAACCAAATTGACCCGGATGCATTCGTAACAGTGATTGAAGCCTCAGAAATTCTGGGTAAAGGATTCCGGCCACTTGGCGAAACTGTCAGCGGATAAGCCCCTGTTCACTTTTTCGGCATCTACACATCCAAATATATTACTGTATTCAAACAAGATCAGGCAAACAGTGCCGTATTTCAAGCTGCGATTCATTAGCATTCTTATTTTATATTTATATTTTTTGTTATATATTTTTTATTTTTTGAAGTATTATTTATACTTTTGATACCATAACACTTAGTTATGGTCGCAAAGCGTATATTTTTCAACTTCACTATGGAGGTAGTGGCAGGAGGGTTGGCGGGTGGGCTAAAAAATACACGCTAGAATCCAAAAAACTCACTTCTGAATAGGGAGAGTCTCGTGAATTATTGATAAGTTTGCAGGACGCAAAATAATACCCGGTGAAAAGTATGCACCGGGTATTGAAATTTGTGGCTGTAAACAATTTTAATCCAAATCTATTCACGATGAACAAAAAAACACTTACCCGAACCGTCATGCTGTTACTGATGTTCGTGCTGATCCCATGGGGATTGCATGCACAAATGTTCGAAGTTGACGCTTCTTCCATTGAATCATCCGAAAACAAAGAATATAATCAGGATATTGAATCAGATCCTTTGCTGGACCCTGTTAACGTGGAGCGTTTTCTCGAGCAGTTTGTAAGAGGAAGCAGCCGTATCGTTGGCGGCGAAGATGTTATGATAAGTGAATATCCCTGGCAAACGTCCATACAGCTTACCCCGCAATACGGTGGGAGCCACATGTGTGGCGGGATCATTCTTGATGACGAATGGATACTTACCGCTGCACACTGCCTGGTGTTTGAACAAGCCGATGGTAGTTTTTTCTATCTCACTCCAGGTCACGTGCGTGTGCGCGCCGGTTTTACCAACATGAATTCAGATCAGGGTGCTTACTTTAATGCAGAGGAACTGTTTGTTCACGAAGTGTATGACCCGACCGACTATTCATACGATATAGCACTTATCCGGCTGGCTGACGAAATGAACCTGACCGAAGAGACAGACATGGCTAAGGTGGACATCGTTTCCCAGGAAGATGCAGATCAAGGCATGACAGACCCCGGTGAGATGGTCAAGGTTAGCGGATGGGGATCCTTGTCTTTCGGAGGCCCAAGCCCTGACCATTTGCAAGCCATTGAGGTTCCCATCGTAGACATCTCAGATACGGCTTACCCCAATCATTTGATCACCGACGACATGATCATAGCAGGAGCTCCGGGGATGGACTCCTGCCAGGGAGACAGCGGCGGCCCCATGGTGGTTGAAGATGGTGAAGGATGGTACAAAGCAGCCGGAATTGTCAGCTGGGGAATCAATTGCGGTTTGGCTCAGTATCCGGGCGTTTATGTCCGGGTAAGCTATTTTGAGGATTGGATCCGCAACATCATTGAAACACCGGATCCCAATCAATTTCAGATCGTGCACTACGAAACCTTCGGAGACGGTACCATTCCCGCTGAATGGTCAAACGTAGTTATTGAAGGACCCGACGGCTTCCCGGGCTGGGAATGGACAGATGAAGGAGGAGCCTACGGAGGACAACTGAACTCGACCACCGCCGATGACGGCTACGTAATGGTAAATTCTATGGCGCATGGACAACACGGAGTAAGCGAAGAAGCCCATCTGATCTCCCCTCCGATCGATCTCACAGGTGTTGAAAACGACATTCTTTTCTCTGTTGAACACCGTGCGCGCACATTCGGAAATGCCGACGTGAGCATCCTGATGAGTACCGACGGCTTCAATACAGAAACAGAACTCTACAGATGGCATGATGCCAACCCAAACCAATATAACGGGGATAACCCCGTGGTATCTGAATTTGACATCACAGACATTGTACAGGGTGAATCCGGGGTGCAGTTCAAATTCAAATGGATAGGATCAGCCGATTACTGGTGGCTGGTGGATGACTTCCTGGTGCGCATTGAGTTTCCACCACTGGAGGTGGAGTTCCAGGTTACCGACGGGGAAGACCCCTTGAGTGATGTAATGCTTTCCACACCTTATACCGGACAGGAAACCGTAACGGATGAAAACGGAATTGCATACCTCACCCTATATGAGGGCATGTATGAGATCAGCGCCTACAAAAGTGGCTACCATCCCTTCGTGGAAACATTTGAAGTGACCCACGACGGGCAGATCATCCATATCGAAATGGAACTGATCACCTTCCCGGAAATTGTTATCGATACCGATGAAATAAACATTGCTATCCCACAAGGAGCCACCGAACACTTTACCGTTAATTTTTCAAACCCCGGTGATGGGGACCTGGAGTTTGCTCTTTTTGCCTACCCCTCCACTGGTGGCAAACAATCAGATGATTACGTAGAAATACATCACGACACCGGCTACAATAACAATGGAATCGGAACCGGAGGTGCTACCTCTTTTTCAACCGCAGCAAGGTTTACCGCAGAAGAGCTGGCCGGGTATTATGAGATATACCAGCTTGGAGCTGTAAGATACCATATTCATTCTGATCATTTTTCACAGGTTGAAGTAAAAGTCTGGAAAGGAGGTTCAGACTCAGGGCCCGGCAACGAGATCTATTCTGCCGATGTTACTGACGATGTCATACCCGGAGAATGGTCGTTGCATATCATGAACGATCTGGTAAATCTTGAAGCAGGCGAAGAGTACTGGATCGGCTATGCCATACAGACCACAGGAGGCCATCCCGCATCCGTCGACTCCGGACCCATGGTGGAAGGCAAGGGTGGCTGGATGTTCTTTAATAACGTTTGGCAGGAGCTTCCTGACCTGAACCCGGCTTTGGACTTCAACTGGAACATCAGGGGGCTCATTTACCTGGCAGACGAAATCGACTGGCTCAGCTTTGACCCGCAGTCAGGTATCGTGGAACCGGAAACCAACAAGGACATCGACTTCATTTTTGATACCAGCGGCCTTGAATTAGGACCGCACCACGCAGACGTCCTGGTGCAGAACAATGCCGGCGAAAGCATTACCATTCCCGTTACCGTCAATGTCGAAGTGGGTGAGTTCGATGTCACTTTTAACGTCACCGATGAAAACGGTGCCCCGGTAGATGACGCAACCATTACACTGGGCGATCAGACCAATACACCGGGGGACTATACGTTTGAAGCCATGCCCGTTGGCCTGCACGCATACCAGGTTGAGAAAACAGGGTACCATACCGCCGAAGGCTATATAGAGGTTGGATTTGAAGATATGACAGTGGATGTGACTCTCGTTTCTGACGATACGGAATTGGTGACGTTGAATGTTAGCGTTGAAGACGAATTTGAAGATGCCGTAGCAAGCGCATTCTTTATGATAGACGGTTTTGGCGGACATATGACAGATGAAAACGGCCAGATCGTTTTGCCAATGATTCCGGGCACTTATGACTACTCTGTTAGCAAAACAGGATTCGAAACCGTTACCGGTGAGGTAGTAATAACCACCGATGCCGATCAGTTCCTGGATATTTCTATGAACTATCTTCGTTTTGATATAGTGGTTGATATTAACCTTGATGAAGCCGGAACGGTTACTGGCGGCGGTGAATACCTCTATGGTGATTTTGTCACACTAACGGCCGAAGCCAACGAGGGCTATCATTTCCTGCATTGGTTTGAAGACGGACAAATAATAAGCGAAGACGAAGAATATGAGTTCATGGTAACACAGGACAGACATATCACTGGCGTTTTCGACCTTATAACCTATACCATTCACGCCACCCTGAGCGGCAATGGCGGAATGGATCCTTTTGGGGTTGTAGAGGTTCTGCACGGCGAAGACATTACATTCACCATGGAACCCCTGCCAGGAAATCACATTGAAGACGTGCTGGTAAACAACGAAAGTGTTGGAGCTGTTACGGAATATACCTTTGAAAATGTAGTTGAGGACGGGCACACCATTCACGCCGAATTTGCACTTAACACGTATGTTGTTTCCATTACCTCCGAAGGTAATGGAACCGTTGATCCGTATGGCGATATAACGGTATCTCATGGAGATGACCTGCACATACAGATGTTTCCCGATGCAGACCACCACGTGGCCGATATATTGATTAATGGTAGCAGCGTTGGTGACGATGAAGAATATCTTCTCACCAACATCACAGGCGACATGACCGTACACGTGGTCTTTAGCTTATCGGTGGATGTTGCAGACCTGGACGCTACACCGGACATCACCCTGTATCCAAACCCGGCCCGCGACAGGGTGACAATAAATAGCAGCGAAATCATCTCCGTCATAGCACTTTATCATATTACAGGTCAACGGATCAAATCAGTATATCCCGATGCCAGGGAACACTCGCTGAATGTCGGCCAGCTGCAAAGAGGCACATATTTTTTGCGGATTCAATACCAGGACGGAGTGACGACTAAGAGCCTGCAAATAAGATAATTTGTTAATGTGCTGATGTGCCAATGTGCTAATGAATGGTTTCGGCTATAAGATGGCCTTGCTTTGTTAGCTGAATCGGCAACATCATTGCTAATGAACATAAAAGCGGGCATCCCCCTTGAGGTGATGCCCGCTTTTGCTGTCCGGTTGATGCCTGTTGGAGTATGCAGCCAACCGCTGTTCCGCTATTAATTCCTTAACAGGAACATCCTGTCGCGGTAAGTATGGTCGTCGGTTTTGATTTCAAAGATATACACCCCGTCAGTGAGTGCTTGACCATCGGGTCCTCTGCCGTTCCATTTTACTTCGTTCACACCCGATGGATACAAGGTATTAGGGGCAATGTTGAAACGTCTTCCTGTCATGTCATATACGTATATGGCCGCATGGGCAGGTTTTGTGAGGGTGAATGTGATGTTGGTGATATCTGAAAAGGGATTTGGGTAATTGTAGGCTCGCACCAGTTTGCCCTCATCCACTGTATCGATTCCTGTCTCATCTGTTACCATTTGTACTTCAATGGTTTTATCTTCATCAAGTACAAAAGACCCTTCATGAGCAAAATAACCCTCTTTTGTGACAGTAAAATCATATTCGTCTTCAATAAGCTCAAAGCTTACCATTCCCTCTTCATCAGTAGCTCCGGTGTGACCGGTTTGAGTAATAACGACGGTTGCATTTTCCAAAGGGTTGGCGGGCTCCTGGTCGTCAGATACAACGAAGGTGACGTCATAATAGGTCAGTGTCACTTTAGTGCCTCCCGAAAAAGCACCCACATAATTGTTCCTCGAGCTTGCAACTACCTCCATCGAATTGTCGCCTGTGATATCAGGCACAGCCATTATGGCATCCACCGCATCGGGCATGGGCACCGAATCAAGCACTGCTCCATCGGCACCTGAAAGGAAATACAGGTAGTTGTGGTTAAAGAGCGTACCCACAGCCACGTCGTTAATGCCGTCACCATCTATGTCGCGCATGGGTGAAACGGCCCAGCCCTGGTCAGCGATTTCTGTAGACCAGATGAACTGACCGTCTTTTCCGCTGATCGCACGGGCTTGGTTGACTGTGGAATAAGAGGGAATCACATCCACATACCCGTCTACATTTAAGTCACCGGCAAGCCAGAAGTCCACAATAATTGCATTGCCCAGGTTGCCTGAATGAACAACCTCACCGTTAGTTACATCCATAAGATAATAGTGGCCCGAGAATGAGCCTGCGATGACGTCACTGATGCCGTTATCAGTAATGTCATCAATTTGCTCCAATGCCCAGACGGCAGTGCCAGCTGTTGTAAAGTCCCATTCGATGTTTCCGTTGGCCCCATTGATGCCGATAACACGACCCTCCTGTGCAACTGTTTGTCCGCCGGCAACCACATCCGGTACACCATCGCCTGTGAAGTCTTCAACCGCCAGGACCGAGTATGCAGCACCTCCCATGGGGGTGTCCCATATTATCTCACCGTTGCTGCCATCGAGCAGGAATATCCTCCTTGGGCCGGTTCCATCTCCATCGTCGCCGGTTGCAGCCAGCACATCACGCACACCGTTGCCGTTATAGTCAAAACGTGTGTCGATCATATAGACCCATCCACCACCACCGTATATGTTGGTTTCAAAACGCCAGATGATCTCGCCGGTGCGCGACGACAAGGCCGTTACGGCGCGGTCGCCATAGGCAGTACCGATAACAATGTCATAATAACCGTCGTCGTTAAGGTCATCCGTTAACCTCACGGCTTTGGGATACTCAACAGTACCTATGTGTTTCGACCAGAGGATATCCGGGGTATCGCTGGCATTGCCAGCAAGCATATACAACGTTAAACCCCTTGTGCATACCAGCACATCGTCAACACCGTCGTCGTTAACATCAGGCACACTAAGAATAGCACGGGGGTTATCCACCGAATGGCCGGGAAGCATAAGATCCCAGACCACAGCAGCCATTGGAAACTCCATGTCGACAGATTCGCCGGATAGCGGAATCTGATAGGGCGACTGTTCGTCGTTGTTAAAGTTTATGTTTGCATTGCTTTCCAGCAACCCTTCCGTTGCCGGCTGAAACCAGAAAGGCAGGGAATCAACCTCCACCGGATCAAGGATTACAGGGAACTCAACAGTCCAGTCCCACCAAAAATCATATATACAAAAGCCGATAGACTCAATTACCATAGGCTCATCTCCCATATTCTGCAACACAAGGAAATCCCTCGAACTGGAGTTTAAGCGGACTGTTCCAAAGTCGATCTCTTCCTGATGGGCGTACAGGTATGCACCTGAAGCCAGCCCGTTTCCCTTAAGGATAACCTCAGTGACAGGTGTGGCCACATCGTTGCTGTGAATGCTCATGATCTTTTCATACATGTTTATCTCCTGTGGGTCGAAAATGACAGGAATGTGTGTTGACGCACCCGCATCAATATGTACCGGAAAACTGACATCAACAGAAAAAGATTCGTTATCTTCCGGGAAGGTAATATCATCAATGATAAGCTCTCCGGTACCAATGTTATTGACCAGCATGTTCCATTCTTCATGATCACCAAGAGTAACATCACCAAAGTGGTAGGAGTCAAGCACCTGGATAACCGGTGTTCCCATCCCCCATGGATCGACCTGGTATAAAGTGCTCTCCCCCATAGAGGTGCGCCCTATATACCACAAAAACGCACCATCATAATAAATGCCCGTTACACGGTGATCGTCATAGGGAAATGACTCCACCAACGTACCATCAGACTCAACCAGGTGAATAAAGTCATTCCAGAAATCAGCAATCCAAATGGAATCTCCCTGCATGGCCAGGTCCCAGGGCTGATCCGTTGGCGGGACAAAGCTGGAGAGCTCATTGCCATTTAAATCAATGTTTTGAATGGTACCTGGATTGGGATGATAGATCCCAACCCATAACGTGCCGTCATCCCAGGCAATCCCCGACATAAAATTCTCATCCAGTTCGATGGAAGTGACCTGGTTGCCTTCCATGTCAAGCTGGAGTGCATGCGCCGGGTTGATCTCCCGGCTGATCGTCCATAGATACTCACCGTCGAATGTCAATCCGAATGCATTATCCTGGGGCCCGGAAAAAAGAAACTCAAGTTCTTCGGTTTGGGGGTCAAAGGTGTAAACCTGGTCACCTATCCCACCATACAGGGAACCGATATAAATGAGCTCACCGTCAGAAGCAAGACCACCGGCATTATTATGAATCTCATACTGATTGATGATCGTCCACTCGCTGCCACCACGCTGGGAACCAGGTTGGCCGGCGACAAAAAGTGGAATTACAGATAAAAAAACAAAAGCTGTTAGTAGTGTAAATAATTTCTTCATGATTACGATAGTTTAAGTTGCCAGATAGGATTCTGTGCAATATAATAAAAGCTTTTCAAAATGTAAATCCTGATTGTATGTTAAGGAAGGTATGCTATCCAGGGCAAGCTTGAAAACGGGCAAGCGATTAAGAAGAAGCGTGATCGGAAAAATTGCCGCCGGAAAATTTTCAGGCATCACTCCGGAACAACCGGAGAAGCTGTCACCTGCATTACCTCTTCAGTCAGCGCATGGTGCACAAAGGCAACGATCTTGCTGTTTTCCGGGATCCACTCGTTGTCCCAATTGAGGGAATAGGTTTTTTGGAAAGACATTCCCGGTGATATGGATGCATCATTCAGGATCTCACCCCACACATCGTTGAAACTCGCACGAAGCACATAATTGTGCTCATAATCTTCAATGACTCCTGAGGGATAATCCGGGTCATTCGTTTTCTGAGGTTTTACAATGCCACTTTCGGTAAGAAAAACCGACAGGCGGTAGTTGCAGTCAGAGCTTTCAAGAACATACACATTGACATCCACCTTCAGTGTGTTCTCATCCGGATCATATGCACTATCTATATGAATATCAAAGCCGGGAGGTTGATCAGTGAGCTGGGGGATGGCTTCTGCCCAGGCTGAATGGCTCAGCAGCAAGCTGCCTCCAAATCTTGTTCTGTTTACCAGGCCAATGGGAAATTGCTGCACATTGAAATGGTCGGCCAGGGCAGACCCCACCGGCGTTGTAAAATCGTAACTAAAAAGGTCATCGTCGGTATTCGCAAACCAACCGGCATGAATGGTCAAAATTACCAGCTGGTCACCATATAATGCCTTCAGGTCTTTTGCTGCTTTGCTGGCTTCAGGGCAGTTGGGACACTGATGTCCGGTAAACTCCTCGAGCAAAACCCGGCTGACCACCTCTCCGTTTTCTCCGTTGTGATCATGATCTACCTCGGTAGTATAGGGTGGATCAATTTTATCACACCCTGCAAAAAACATCACCACAGCGACGAATAAGGATTTTAATAGTGCTTTGTATCTTTTCATTTCTTACAATTTTTTCAAAACGTCGAAACGTACCCTCAGAAGCTGCTGGTGACTCTAAGCGTAAACCCATTAGAGGCCGGAACCTGCCGGCACACACCTCCCACGCATACGATGCCTTCACGTTGTTTGCCATACGACAGGCTGAAACGGTTCCCCCCTCTTGAATACCCCGCACTAACGGAATAATAATGGATTCTCAGGTCTTTATCGTCGTTTCCGTAATTGTACTGATCGCTGACGGCAAAAAACCAATGAGGTGCAATAGTATACTCTACCATAGCCATGGCCCAGTTCTGATTATCCTGGGCAGTGGAGAGGTGCTGAAGTTCCCAGCGGAGGCTGCGGCGATCCGGCAGACGATAGCTCATGTCGGCAATAAAGATATGGGCCTTTACATCTTCCCTGTCTACGTAACCCTCAATAACATTCTGGTTATAGAAGATGTAAGCATACGAGAACAGGGCTCTGAACGTGCGTGAAAAGCGCCGGGAGATTTCCACATTGAAATCCCGGAAGTAGGTCTCATCGCCCGGCCTGAAAAAATCACTTTTGTAGCCGTCTGTGCCTCTTGCTCCTATGGGAATAGTGTCATGAATGGCTTCTTTATGAATGGATTGTGCCTGGCTGTAATTCAATGTCACCGAGGTGCCGAACTGTCCTCCAAGCGGGGTTCCACGAGGAATGGTAAAATTTAGCTCACCCATGACACCAAACTCACCCGTTGGCTGGGTTGCATAGGGATACATACCACTGAGCGAGTACAAATGCTGCCTCGTAGTCGGCGGCAAATAATTAATGTTCAGATCATTACCTGTGGCGTTCCGGTCTGACCGGAAACCCATGTTGTCTATATGCTTGGCTGACAGCAAAAGTCCAACCCCCCGGCGTGAATAGGAAGCATTTAAGTGCAAAGCCTGGCCATCTTTATAGATGAAATTATTTTCAGCAGAAGGGTCGTTTACTTTATGGGCATATTCAGCCGACAGGCTCACAGGCCCTCTTCCGAAGTTGAGGCGCCCGGCAAAAGCTGCTACGTTTTCAGGCAAATGGTACAAGGGGTTCTGGTCGCTTTGGTACTTGCTGACCACACTGCCTCCTATAGTCCAGCGGTTATTGCTTTCCTCCAGGAAGCCGAGCACCGAATTGAGCCTTACACGTGCATCAAAGCCCCTGACAATGCCCGGTCCTGTATCAAAATACAGGCGTTGCTGACCAATAACACCTCTCAGCGTTACCCCATCAGCAGGACGGTACACCAGACGCATGCCGTCCATGGCATTGTCGACGCCTAAATCACGTTCTTCGTAGGTGCGCAACACCATCCCGCTGCCAAACTGTTCATAGAAATTACCGGCTGTCACTTCCAGGTTTTCCTGTGAGTAAGAAGCAAAGCGATAAGGAATACCGTTGCCACGGTAGCGTGGGTCATAACCAAGCAAAGCATTCTGGTAACTTTCGTAACGGATGCCCATGCTGAAACCCCGGTAAGACATGTTTACATTTGCAAAGCCATTCATGAGGATCTTTTCCGACACATCCGGGGCACCTATCAATGTGTCGGAAATGTAGTACTGTGCTTCAAGGTCAACATTGCCCCAGATACGAAGCTCTGATAAAAAATCTCCTGCCCGGACGGCCTGTACATGTATCAGGATCATGCCGGCTAAGAAAAACAGAAAAGCCTGCAGCAAACTGCTTCTATTGCCTCTCATCATCAGTCCAGCAGTTCAATTAACTTGTCAAACATTTCCCATTCCATGCCATCATAGAAAGACGTGTGCTGATAAACAATCTCCCCCTCTCCGTTCAGGATAAAGGTATGTGGCACATTGTTCACACCCATGGCACGCCTGAAGTCGCCATTTTCATCAATATAGAACTCATAATCCCACCCCCTGCCGCTAACCATGGGGAGGACGTTGGGTTGTGTACGGGCATCATCGGTGCTGACAGCAATCAGTTTAAATCCATAATCCTTCCATTCGTGATAGATCTCATCGATGGCATTCAATTCTTTAAGGCAGGGGCGGCACCACGTAGCCCAAAAGCTGATCACAAAGGGTTTACCGTCGTTGTCGAGCTGAAGCGTATTGATTTCATCGCCGTCCAATGTTGCTATGGTAAGTTCGGGAAGTGTTGAATGCCGTTGCGCGAATGCTGCAGAGGCTAAAAACAATGCAAAAAGGGTGATCAGGATCTTGTTTCTTGTCATTTGATTACCTTGTTATAGTAAGTTTGTCGTGAAAAACTCCTCTGTCAGTCTCAACCTTTATTATGTATATTCCAGGCTCCAGTGCTTCCGTGTCGATACGAAATGAATCAGATATAAGCTGATCTCTAATCTCTTTGGTCAAAACCACCCTGCCCCGGAGATCAAAAATACGAATATTATTTATAGCAAGGTTTTTATCCGGCTTCACAAACGCAAAGCTGGTTGCAGGATTTGGATAAACAAGCAGGTCTGGCTGAGCATCCGGACCGGGTACAGAAGTCTCATCTCTATCCCCGTTGTCGTCATTATCATCATCACCATTATCTCCATCGTTATCGCCATTATCATTTTCTTCCGGTTCATCATAATAGAGCCTGCTGACCTGGAATATTTCCCTGGTCTCCATATCCTGTATAAAGGCGAGCAATTGGATCCGGGTAGTGTCTACGATGCTTACATCCAAATGTCTTTTTACTTCAATGGCAAACTCCGACCCTGCATCAAGGTCTCCCAGCTGAATGCCCCCCGCATCGGGAACGAAGGCCCGCATCACATGATAAAAGCTTTGTTCGCCGTTGCTTCCCGGTGGCTCATCAAAATGTACCTCATCTTCCGTCAGGCTGATGAAAAGACGCAAATCCTGATCTTGAAAATCTGCATGTGAAAAGGCACTAGCCTCAGCATAAATGGTGTCGTTATCAAAATAATAACTGGCATCTATTTCGAAAGCAGCCGGTTTCATCATTTCCAGATCCATCATGTCTTCCTTCACAAATTCAGCAGGCCCAAAAAACAGTCCCCCTATGTTTGCAAGGGGTGTATATGTAACACCGTAAAAATCCCTTCGTATATCGTGATCGCGGGGGTTGAACAGATAAAGGGGGCTGTTTTCATAACCGAGAGGATGGTAAAATATCATCGAATAGTTTTCAGGGTTGCTGTTTACCATAGTGCGGATCTGGGGATTGACTATCGCACAGCTTCCGCAATTCTGACTTGAGAAGCTTTCCAGCAGAACCAGTTCCCTGGCAGGAAGATATTCATATACGGCAACCTCTATCAGCAAGGTGTCACTTACTCCCTCGTCAATGGGGGCACCATTCAATCCCGAAAACCATAATTCAAGATCATAGTTACCTTCCGATGATGGCACCCAGTGTTCATCTGCCTCATAATAAAACGGTATTTGCGGGTTCAGGCCAATGTTGTCAAAAAAGGTGGTATGAACTTCACCTCCGTCAATCTGATAATGCATAAAAAGGGACTCAAAAATACCTGACCCGATAAAGGCAAGTTCGCCATGAACATAATATTCTGAGTCTGTCTGGGCAATTGGCCCGCTGAAAAACCGGTCAAGGCGTATGTCATGAATTTTGCTGCTCCCGAAAACAACTGACTGTCCAATTAAAACAGTTATAACGGCAAACATTATTTTTTTAATAACAGAACAGGGGTGTCTCATGATAATATGTTTAGTCTTGATGATTCACAAAACTGTTTTATAAAATTAAAGATTATACCGCTCAAGCGAAACGGGTCTGTTATTTGTCAACCTTTGAGTGACCTTGAGTAACTTTTGTACAGAACAAAGCTTTACCAAGTTTCCTAAGAAAAACAAATAATTGCTCAGCAAATTAATCAAAGATTAAAACAAACGACATTTAAAAATGTAAATTTATCAATATTTTATATGCTTTCCAAAAAAGAGTGCTTACTATTTATCGAAACGACACTCCGATTCCCGCCCGTTGATTGAAGCCACAAAAACAAAAAGGGCCACCACATAAGGCAGCCCTTTTTGCATCAGACAATTGATATTGTCAGATAATTAATTAATCACTTACCTGGTGATTTGTACTCTCTGGGTAGCCACACCCTGATCGGTAGTGACCTGGATGAAATATACACCCGCTTCAAAATCAGCTACGTTGATCTGGTGTACATCATTACCCACAGAAGTATTGTAAACCACCTGGCCCAATATGTCTATCATGCGGATCTCTGTGATGGTGGCATCTGCTTCGACATACAAATTAGATTGTGCCGGATTCGGATACACCTTCAGGCTCAGTGCTTCCGTATCAGGAACAGACACATCATCAACCACCAGTGTCACTTCCACCGTCACATCGCCATCAACTTCCACTGTGCCTTCGACCGTAAAGAAACCGTCCCTTTCGACCATGTAGTCGTACGTGCCTTCTTCCACGTCGTCGATCACATAGTGCCCGGGATCGTACATTACCCCGTCGAAGGTCACCA
>PWRF01000143.1 GCA_003556325.1 Bacteroidales bacterium
CAATGTGCCAATGTGCTAATGTGTGTTAATGCGACAATGTGATAATGTGATAATGTGCTAATGTGCTAATGCGACAATGCGCTAATGTGACAATGTGCTAATCTGCTAATGCGACAATGTGCCAATGTGCTAATGTGTTAATGCGACAATGAAGGGTTTCGGATATAAGATGAGCGTTCCCTTGTCAGAATCGCCATCCCTTGTTCTTTGCGGTTTTTGCGTTTGTCCTTTTGCGGCCATTGTGTGTAATCATTTTCCCTCCGCAAAGGCCGCAAAATTAAAAGACACGCCAAATACGCAGATTTCCCCAATGGCATTAACAAAAGTACTATTTCATCAGCAAACCAGCTCATTCATACTGCTCCGGGAACATTGCCCAGGTATACGTGAGACAGATGAGCGGTCGCCATGTTTTTCATGGTACGCATAAGGCTGATGGGCGTCGGGGGGTTGTGCATCTTAAAGGAAGGAAAGTACCTGCTGATGTGCAACACGGCATCCTTACCGGCCTCAGCAGCAAGCCACCGGATCATCTCATCAAAGCGTTCAAGGTCATCATTGACCTCTGGTACAACCAGGAAAGTGATCTCCAGGTGTTTTCCTGCGGCACCGATGGCACTAATTGTGTTCAGCACAGGATCAAGCCGTGCGTTGGCATACCGGCGATACACCTCGTCGTCAAAGGACTTCAGGTCCACATTGAAGGCGTGGCCGACCTCCAGCAATTCGCTGAGCGGTTCCGGGTTGATGAAGCCGTTGGTGACCACCACGTTCTTCATGCCCCGCTCATAAACCGGACGGGCAATATCCATCATATATTCAAACCATACTGTAGGCTCATTATACGTGTATGCCACTCCAATGCTTGCTGATCGGGCTGCGGCCTCAACAATCTCTTCCGGCATCATTTCCCTGCGTGCCATCTGTTCATCTGTGCCGCATTGCGATATAGAGGCATTCTGGCACCAGGGACAGCGGAAGTTACACCCGTAGCTTGCCACCGAAAGGATCTGGCTGCCGGGATAAAACTTATAGAAGGGTTTTTTCTCGATGGGGTCCATGTGGTAACCGGACACGTTGCCCCAGGAATCCGCGCGCATCTCCCCGGATACATTCTTGCGCACCCTGCAACGGCCACTGGCACCATCGTTGAGCAGGCAAAAGTGGGGACAGAGGGTGCAGCGCAAGCGCCGATTGTCTTCCACGGAATAATACCTGGCCTCTTTACCAGGTCTGTCTTGTTGATGATTGGTATGCATAGCCGTCAGATTTCGCCAGTTTTTTCTTAACCAGCCTTACTTATACAACGCTCAGAAAGCGCGAATCTTTTATGAGGTCATCGTGTAAAACTTTTTCGCCGGCATCCGTAACACCCATCTCCTAAAACCGGATAACCCACATCGTTATCTTCAATCACTGCAGGATGTAATAAACCGATTCAGGGCAGTACGTGCAATCAACAGATTGTTGTTTTGTTTCTCGCTTAAGAAGAGTAAAATGCTGCCCAGGCCGGTCCCGGCTTCAGCACGCCGATATCATACTCTTTTGTGATGTGCACAGGCAGATTACGATCTGCGCTGGCATGGGGCATCTTGCCGGTTTTCAGGTTCATCACACCCAGGAAGTGGGTACAAACATATTGCTTTCGCCGCTAAAACTCAAGCTTTTGTTAAGGATGGCCATGATCCTTGACGGCGACTACTCCTTTATGTGCGCTTTCTTGGGTATAAATGCAAGCCCCGGGCACAAAAAGCCATATCCCGGCAACATTTCACCACCCGTGAATCAGGTAATTTTGAAAACTTTGTTGTACCTTAGTAATAGTTATACTGCAAAGTAAACTCCTTAAGGCAAATGCTGTTTGCCGGTAATTGAATATAATTCGGGATATGGAACAAACGATTCTTGACATTAGCTGGGAGTGGCATCTGGTGTTTCAGTTGTTGCTGGCCACGGCATTGGGGGCGCTGGTAGGGCTGGAGCGCGAAGTTCATGGCAGGCCGGCGGGATTGCGGACGCATATCCTGGTTTGCCTCGGTGCCGCTCTGATCATCGTGGCTTTTGAAAACCTGAAGCTTTCGCTTATCAGCTCTGGAGATGACATCCTGGCCATGGACCCGGCGCGGGCCGCCGCCGGGGTGATAACAGGCATCGGATTCCTCGGAGCCGGCACCATCCTCAAAGGCAAAGACCACGTGGTAGGCCTGACCACTGCAGCTTCCATCTGGGTCGTAGCCGCCATCGGTATCACCACCGGACTGGGAGAATACTTCCTGGCCACCACGGCTACCATACTCGTCCTGTTTGCCCTGTTCGTACTCCACAAGATTGACATCAAATCCGAACATTACGGCGAAATATTCCTCACAGGGAAAGGCGGTGTGGCTTTTTATGAAAACTCCAGGAAACAGATTGCCCAAATGGGCTTTCGCATCAAAGGATACCATATCGAAGCCATCAGTAAGGAGGGAGATATGAAAGTGCGCTTCCTCGTGAAATACAAAGAGGCAGAAATGGGATCCAACATCATTGAACAACTTTTCAAGGTAGAGGGCATCGATGCCGTATCCTGGGAAAAATAATCGTTTTTTGTCCCATTGCCCTTTTGTCTTTTTGTCTTTTCCTCTTTCCTTCCCCCGTATCTATGAATGTTTTGTCACGACAAACAATTTATTCGTCCTGTTAAAACATTGAAACAATAGACTATCAGGGAGATAGGAGGGTTTTTCCCAAAATGTGTATCTTTATCGCCGCAATTTATAAATCCTGCAATACTATTTGATATTATGAGGTTACCATTTAAGATTTCCGTTTTTCCTGTTCTTATAAGTGTTTTTTTCCTGCTTTCCTGCGGCTCTCCCGCAGGACAGCCAGCACAAGCCGGCCGCGAGAAGGCCGTGGCCATCCATTCGGAGGTGCTCACGCTCGACTCCCACGTTGACACGCCGCTGATGCTCATGCGCGATGGATTTGATATCAGTGAACATAACGACCCGCACGATGGGGGCGGCAAGCTTGACTTTCCGAGGATGTTTGAAGGCGGTCTCGACGCAGCCTTTTTTGCCGTTTTCCTCAGCCAGGGGGAGTTGTCGCCCGAAGCCTATGCAGAGAACCATAAGCGTGCGCTGCAAATCTTCGATCTGATCCACCAGGCTATAGAAGAGAACCGTGACATGGCGGAGCTGGCGCTCACTGCCGACGACGCCCGCCGCATCAGCGACGAGGGCCGCCTGGCCATCTATATCGGTAATGAAAACGGCTATCCCATCGGTAAGGACCTGGAGCTGCTGCAAACCTACTACGACCTGGGCAGCCGCTACATGGGACTGTCGCACTCACGCAACAACCAGATCTGCGATGCCTCCACCGACAACGACGGGCCGCTGCACGGCGGACTGTCCGACTTTGGCGTGGAGGTGGTCCGCGAGCTGAACCGAATCGGCATGATGGTGGACGTCAGCCACATCTCCGATGATGCATTTTATGACGTGCTGGAGGTAACAGAAGTCCCCGTCATTGCATCCCACTCCAATGTCAGGGCTATCGCTGACCACCCGCGCAACCTCGACGACGACATGATCATCGCCCTGGCCGAAAACGGGGGTGTACTGCAACTAAGCGTGCTGAGTGCCTATGTGAAGGACATGGAACCCAGTCCGGAAAGGGAGGAAGCTTTCGCTGAGCTGCGCGAAAGGTGGAACAACTTCCAGGGGCTCAGCGACGAGGAGATGGAACAGGCCCGCGAAGAATGGTGGGCGCTTAACAGCAAGTATCCCGCACCCATGGCCACGGTGGCCGACCTGGTAGACCATATCGACCACGTGGTTGAGCTGGTGGGCGTAGAATATGTGGGCATCGGGACAGATTTCGACGGCGGTGGCGCCCTCGAAGACTGCTTCGATGTGGCAGAACTCCCAAATATCACAAAGGAACTGGTAAAAAGAGGCTACACCCGCGACGAGATTGAAAAGATCTGGTCGGGGAACTTCCTGCGCGTTTTCCGCGAAGCAGAGGCCTTCGCCGGAAAGTAACTACCCCCATGATCTTGTCAGACACCTTTTTCCAGCTGTTTTACGAAAACGTGATGGCGACGACCTGGCTGGAACTGATCGCCGTATTTTTTGGCATCATGAGTGTGTGGTTTGCCCGGCAGGCCAACCTGCTGGTATATCCTACCGGCATCATCAGCACGGTGATCTACATGTACATCACCTTTACCATCCAGCTCTATGCCGACATGGGGATCAACTTCTTTTATACCACGATGAGCATCTACGGGTGGTATGTCTGGACCCGCCGCGACGACCAGCAGCGGGTGCGCCCCATCCGCTGGAACACCAAAAAACAACAGGCTACCGGCATCGCTTTGATCCCGGTGCTTTATGTGGTTATATTCGCGCTTCTCTACGTTTTCAAGCAGGATGACCCCGAATACATGCAGTCGTACATCCCCTATGTAGACTCCTTCACAACATCCATATTCCTGATCGGCATGTACTTCATGGCCCGCAAGAAGATCGAAAACTGGATCTACTGGATCGTGGGCAATGTAGTTTCCGTGCCGCTCTATTTCGTCAAGGGCTTGGTGTTCACCAGCTTTCAGTTTGCGGTCTTCCTGGTGCTCGCCGTGCTGGGCCTTATGGCGTGGATCAAGCTGTACAACGAGGGGCGCGCCAGGGAACAGAAGTTTATTGATGATCTGGTGAATTAACAAAAAACACTATCTTTGCACCCTGTTTTGCGGCATAATTCACCGCAAAACCCTTATTTTCAAATCATTTAACCAGTAAATCAATGAAAAAAGTATCTATTAGCGGTTCTCCTCGCGAGGACGTAGGGAAAAAAGATGCGAAAAGGCTGCGCAGGGAGGGCTTTGTACCCTGTGTGATTTACGGGGGTAAGGAACAGATCCAATTTTACGCCTCTGAAAAGAGCTTTAAGGATATTGTGTATACCCCTGATGCCTGCATTGTGGAAATCGACATCAACGGCAAAAAGATGGAAGCGGTGTTGCAAGACATCCAGTTTCATCCTGTTACAGATAACATCCTGCATGCCGACTTCCTGGAAGTATTCAAAGACAAGCCCGTGAAAATGGCCCTTCCGATAAAAGTGGTGGGCGACAGCCCCGGTGTGATCGCCGGTGGAAAGATGCTAGTGAAGCGTCGCCGCCTGGATGTCAAAGCATTGCCAGACAAGCTGCCTGCCGAGATAGATATCGATATTTCGAAGCTCGAAATTGGCGACTCAGTCGTGGTTGGCGATCTGGCAATCGACGACGTTGAATTCGTTGACCCGGCTAACTCGGTTGTAGTAATTGTTAAGTCTGCACGCGCTGCCATGATGGCACCGGTTGAGCCTGAAGAAGACGAAGAAGGCGAAGAGGCCGAAGAGGGTGAAGAAGGCGAGGGAGCAGAAGGCGAAGGCGCCGAAGAAGGCGGAGAGGAAAAGAAGGAAGAATAGAACTTCTCCTTCCTTTCGGCAGATAAAAACACGTCTGAAAGCATATACATCATGGCATAAGGTCCCAGCAAGGGCTTTATGCCATTTTTTATCTTTGTATATTTCGGTGCGCAGCCCGGGTGCTGTCCTCAAACTTAAAAAACCCAACATACCCCGTTAATAATTAGACTTTTCGACATTTTGACTTTTTGCCTTTTCGACTAAAATGATATATCTATGAAATACCTGATCGCCGGGCTTGGCAACATCGGACCGGAATATGCCAACACCCGCCACAACATCGGATTTATGGTGGTCGACAAGCTGGCAGAGGCAGAAGAGGTACCCTTTGCCCCTGCCCGTTACGGGGATGTGGCATCTTTCCGCAAGAAAGGTCGCATTTTTCACATGCTGAAGCCTTCGACTTACATGAATCGAAGCGGCCGTCCGGTCTTGTATTGGCTGAACAAGGAAAAGATCCCCCTGGAAAACCTGCTGGTCGTCGCCGATGATGTGGCTCTTCCCCTCGGCATGCTCCGCATGAGGGCAAAAGGAGGCCCGGGAGGGCACAATGGCTTGTCAGACATCATCAATGTATTGGGAAACAACCAGTTTGCCCGGCTTCGTTTCGGAATCGGCGCAGATTATCCGACCGGGTTCCAGTCGCAATATGTGCTGGGGAAATGGACAGAAGAAGAAATGCAGGTGATCAACCCCCGGATCAAAACAGCCGGCGAGATGGTGGTCAGCTTCGGGCTCCAGGGCGTGCAGCGCACGATGAACCAGTATAATAAACGGAAAGGGGAGTAATGTGCTAATGGGTTAATGTGCCAATGGGCTAACGAAGGGTTTCGGATGGAAGATGAGATTTCCCTTTGTTTGCATCATCGGCAACCCTCCTTCTTTGCGGTTTTTGCGTTTATCCTTTTGCGGCCTTTGCGTGGGAAAAAAGATTCCACATAAAAAACGCAAAGTAAACTGGATCGTCAACGCCCAAACATCAAACTTCGGACAGACCAGGTGCTGTCCCTGCTATCTTCAATCGGATAACAAGACGAAACCTTATAATGACGTGCACCGTGCCACTGAAGGCATGGCTAATGACAGCGCGAAGCACTACAATATGGTGGAGAACTCGAAATGCGAGCTGATAGACTCGTAGTTATGCACTCGCTGGATGACATCCGCAAATAGCCTGGAGGTGGTAAGTACTTTTACTTTCGGGCAGTCTTTTTTAAGCGGGATGGTGTCTGCCACAACTATTTCTTCAAACACGCTTTTTTCGAGTCTTTGATATGCTTTGCCGCTAAATACGGCATGCGTGCACATGGCTCTGACGCTGTTGGCACCTTTGTCCATGATCATCGCGCCTGCGCGGGTGATGGACCCGGCCGTGTCGATGATGTCATCCACAAGCACCACGTCTTTGCCTTTTACATCCCCGATAAGGGTCATCTGTGCCACCTCATTGACTTTTTTTCGCTGCTTGTAGCATATTACGAGCTCGCTGTTCAGGAATTTTGCATACGCACCGGCGCGCCGGGTACCCCCCGTGTCCGGCGATGCCATCACCAGGTTGGGCAGGTTCAGCTGCTTGAGGTAAGGTACAAAGATCGCTGAGGCATACATGTGATCCACTGGGACATCAAAAAAGCCCTGTATCTGGTCTGCGTGAAGATCCATCGTGATAACCCTGTTTACCCCGGCGGCCATCAGCAGATTAGCAATCAGCTTGGCACCAATTGACACTCGTGGCTTATCCTTGCGATCCTGGCGGGCAAACCCAAAATAGGGGATCACGGCAACCACCTGCTTGGCAGAAGCACGGCGGGCCGCATCGATCATCAAAAGCAGCTCCATCAGGTTATCGGAGGGAGGCATGGTGCTTTGTATGATGAATACATCATTGCCTCTTAACGTCTCCTCAAAAGAGGGCTGAAATTCACCGTCGGCAAAATGTTGCATCAACTCCTTCCCCAGGGGCTTGCCATAACTTTCGGCAATTTTTTCGGCAAGAGCACGTGAAGTGGAACCGGAGAAAATTTTAACGACTGAAGCCATGGTAAGCAGGTTTTGAAGATCATGAAACATCAGGCATTGCAGCCGTTTAAGGCGAAAAAACGGCGCAAAACACAAAATATTGATATGACAAAAGTATGAATAATATAGCTATTGACCTTGCCGGCCAATCCCAATTTGCATTTTTTTTGCCATAATGTTTGAAATTGGTTACTTTTGCAGACCAAATGGTTGGAGTGAATATCTGACCAAGCCCGGGTGGCGGAATTGGTAGACGCGTTGGTCTCAAACACCAATGGTAGCAATACCGTGCCGGTTCGACCCCGGCCCCGGGTACAAAACACACGAACACGGGAACCACCGGACATCCAAAAGCTTTTGGTGCCGGCTAAATCCCTGTTACGGGCAGAAAAAACACGATCACGGAAACTACCTGGCATCCAAAAGTTTTTGGTGTCAGCTCAATCCCGGTTACGGTTAGAAAAAACACGATCACGGGAGCTAACGGACATCCAAAACTATTGGAGCCGGCTCAATCCCTGCTCCGTGTAAAAAACATCTTCCCAATACAATCACCCCTTCTTTATGGGATCCCAGCCCTGCGCGGTAAGCTTCACAAGCTGCCCCGAGCTGGTAAAGAGATTCTGCCCCTGTCCTGCTTCAGTGATGTGCCCTATGGGATGCACAGCGTCAAGGCCCTTTATCTTTTCATAATCCTTCTGGTTTATCGTAAAGAGGAGCTCATAGTCCTCGCCCCCGCTTAGTGCGCAGGTGGTCGGATCGATGTTGAACTCGTGCGCTACCTGGGCCATCCGTTGATCTACGGGAATTTTTTCCTCATAGATGGTGGCTCCTACGGATGACTTGTTACATATGTGCATGATCTCAGATGCCAATCCATCAGAAATGTCAATCATAGAGGTGGGGTGTATTCCGGCTTTTTTTAGCATGGCAACAACATCCTGCCTTGGCTCGGGTTTTAGCTGCCTTTCAAGCACATAGGGGTACTTTTCGATCTCGGGCTGCATCTGCGGGTTTGCCTTAAAAGCTTGTTTTTCGCGCTGCAGCACCAGCTGGCCGCAATAGGCTGCGCCAAGGTCGCCACTGACATAAAGCAGGTCCATGGGTTTTGCCCCGCTCCTGTATACCACTTCTTCTTTTTTCGCCCGTCCGATTGCAGTAATGCTTATCATTAATCCCGCAGGGCTTGTTGTGGTGTCGCCTCCGGCCATATCTACATTGTAGCGCTCACAAGCCAGAAGCATCCCTTCATAAAGCTCTTCCAGGGCCTCAAGCGAATAGCGCCGCGAGATCGCTATGCCCACAAGCAGCTGCCGGGGCTCGCCATTCATAGCATAGACATCCGAGAGGTTTACGGTAACCGCTTTGTAGCCCAAATGCTTCAAGGGTGTGTATACCATGTCGAAATGCACCCCCTCCACCAGCAGGTCCTTGGTAACAATCGACACGTGGTCGCCCTGATCCAGCACGGCAGCATCATCACCCACACCCAAGAGGGTATCGGAATGCCGCAACTTTATGTTTCCGGTAAGATGGTCAATAAGTCCAAACTCTCCAAGGGATGCTATGTCGGTCAGTTTTTTTTTCTCCATAAGATAATACTAATGAGATTTCATCTGTTTACAATTAATGTCAAAAAGTCGAAATGTTAAAAGTTTATGGGGCTATGGGATTGTATAGGTATTAAAGTGCTCCAGACCCACAGATAAACACAAATGGTTTTTACAAATGCACATAAATGCCTCTGTCTGTCAAATCTCAACCCTGTGCACCCTAATAACTCCTCAACCTTAACCTTAATCTCAACTTTAATCTTAACCTTAACCTAAATCTTAACCTTAATCTTAACCTTAACCTTAACCTTAACCTCAACCTTACTTCTTACTGCCTTCTCCTTACTCCTCCTCCCCGCTATCCCGCGCCTGCACAGCAACACTCTGCTCATGAAGGACCGTAAGGAGGCGCTCCACAAAACCGGGGTCGAGGCCCAGCACCCTAGCCCGCTGCTGTCTGTCGGCGAAAAGGTCTTGCTGTCTGCCGGGCTGCAGGATTTCTATGCCCTGCATCCTCTTGATCCTGCCCGCCTCATGCGAGAGCGAAAGCCGGGCAGCCAGAAGCTCCAGGAGCTTTTGGTCACACTCGTCGATTTCCCGGCGAAGGCTTTCCAGGCTGTGGGGCACTCCCATTCCTTCAGGTTTCTCACTTAGAAGCCGTTTAACAAGGTCTTTGAACCCGTCAGGGGTAATTTGCTGTTCCGGGTCCGTAAGGGCTTCAGATGGCCTGTAATGGGCTTCTGCCATGAGACCGTCCATCTGCAGCATTAGCGATTTCCGCGCCACCTCTTCTATCCACCTCTTGTCGCCAGCAATGTGACTGGGGTCGCAAATGACAGGCAAATTTGGCATGGCATCCTTCAGGCTCATCGGGATCTCCCAGATGGGAATGTTGCGGTAGGTCGTTTTCTGGTGCGTCTGAAATCCCCGGTGAACGGCAACGATCTTATTGCTGCCTGCCAGCACGATGCGTTCAATTGCCCCTATCCACAACCGCAAATCAGGGCACACGGGGTTTTTTATCATCACCGGCATGCCTGTTCCGCGTATGGCGTTGGCAATTTCCTGCACCATAAAGGGGTTAACGGTAGTGCG
>PWRF01000122.1 GCA_003556325.1 Bacteroidales bacterium
AGATGAGCAGCCATCAGCTTGAAGGGCTGGAGGAGTCTCCGTATCTGGGGATCTTACTGAACATATTTGAAGAGCACCTGGATCATTATGCATCGTATGAAGCCTATCAGCAGGCAAAGCTAAACATTGTGCGATGGCAAAAACCTGGCGACACCTGTATTTACAACGGGGATGATGCTGTGATATCAAAACAGGTTCCCGGACTGACCCTGCCGTCACGGCAAATTGTCATGAGCAGGAAGGAGGTTCTGAACCTGGAAGACACCGCGTTTGCACAGGGAGACGACCTGGTTTGCCGCTTGTCCGGCAAGGAGCATCGATTGAAAGGCCTTTTTGGAAAGAGCCGGTTAACCGGCGGCCATAACCGGGTAAACATAACAGCGGCTGCGGTTGTGGCTCTTTTGCTGGGGATCCCGGAAGAAAGTATTTTCGATGCGTTGAGGCGCTTTGGCGGGTTGCCGCACAGGCTTGAGTATGTGGGTACATACAGGGGCGTTACTTTTTATAACGACAGTATTGCCACCATACCGGAAGCTACATTGGCTGCTGTTTCGGCTTTACCCGGGACGTCGACGCTTATTCTGGGAGGCAAAGACCGCGGTGTGCATTTTGAGGAAATGTTGCAAAAGCTTGGAGCCTCGGAGGTGATGAGTTTTATATTTACCGGGGATGCCGGCAGGCGAATGAAGCAACTGGCAGAGAGGATGAACGGTTTTCGCGACAAGCATCTTTACATGGCAGCTTCTTTTGATGAGGCTGTGACCCATGCGGCGCGAACAACGCCTGAGGGAAGGATATGCCTGCTATCTCCGGCTGCAAGCAGTTACGATGCCTTTCCCAATTTCGAAGCGCGGGGTCACCGGTTTAAAGAGCTAATCCAAGAGTTATAAATCAAGTTCTATGCTGCAGCAGTTGTTGAATCCTTTCAGGGCTCTCCGTTTATTTGTGCATCTGTGGCTCCCCGAATTTCATCATGGTGCAAAACATGGCCTTCCCACACGATAACTCCGGCAGGGGGTTCAATGTCAATAGCGTCGTATTTAATGCGGAGTAAAATGCGAACACGGAAGGATTAAAAACCAAGTTGCTGTTTGAAGTGCTGCGTCAGGCCTTTGGGATTACTCACCGAATGCTGCAGCCACTCAATCATGATATCCGCCCTTTCTTCGTCCGACAGCTTCCAATTGCCGGTAGTATTGCGCACTTTCGGACTGAGGTAATACAGGCATATGGCGGCGCAAACGGAGATGTTGAAGCTTTCGGTAAACCCCTGCATGGGTATTTTGACGTATCCGTCGGCCATGTCAAGCGCCTCTCGCGAAAGCCCTTTGAGCTCGGTGCCAAAGAGCAGGGCTGTTTTTTCAGTGACCGGAAGCTCTTCGAGAAGGCAATCGTCCTGGTGAGGGCTGGTAGCCACGATCCGGTAGCCTTTTTCTTTCAGTTGGCTTATACATTTTACCGTATTGTTATCCGACTCGTTATACCTGTAAAGGCTAAGCCACCGGGATGCACCCAGGGCCACGTCGGGATTGACCTGGTAGGTGTTTCGGTTTTCGATGATATGCACATCCTGGATGCCGAAACATTCGCAGGAGCGAAGCACGGCACTTGCATTATGCGACTGGTAGATATCTTCCATGACGACACACAGGTGCCGGGTGCGCTGTTCCAGCACTTTTGTCATCCTTTCGAGGCGCCTGGGTGTCACATAACCGGACAAAAAGGCTATCAATTGCTGTTTTTGGTGCAATTCCATTGCGTAAAAGCGGATGAAGGGAGGCTTATTCGTTGCTTTTGATCATCATACCGGCCAGGCGGTATAAAATTCTTGTTGAAATGATACCGTCCAATTGCGTGGGTCCGGTCTCAACGAGATCTGCACCGATAAATCGCTTGCCGGCATTAAATGCTGTTGCCAGGAGGTGCATCACGTGGTTGTACGACAAACCGCCGGGTACCGGTGTGCCTGTCCCCGGGCACCACGCCGGTTCCATGCCGTCAACATCGAAGGTGACATAGATGTTGTCAGGAAGCATGTCGATGATATCGTGGCAAATATCGCTCCAAACCTCGCCTTCGTACATGCGCTGATGCAGATCGTGGTCGAAGAAGGTCTTCACTGTTTTGTGGTTTCTGGATATCACCTGTACCTCTTCGCTGCACAATTCGCGTATGCCTACCTGTACAATCTGCGAAACATCTTCGGTATTCAGGGCATGATGCATAATGGAAGCGTGTGAATACTCGAACCCCTGGTAGGCGATCCGCATGTCGGCATGAGCGTCAATCTGCAGGATCCCAAAGCTTTCTTTTCTTGCCAGGGCTCTGATAAGACCCAGGGATACGCTGTGGTCTCCACCTACAATAAAGGGGATCTGGTCGTTTTCGATATATTGGAGGCATTTTTTTTCAATATCCAGCATCAGGCTTTCGCATGTCTGGTTAACATGTTCGATGAGATGCTGAATCTGGTTATTGTCTTCGATGGAGGCACCCGACTCGAGGTAGCGGATCACCCTTTCGGCCTTTTTGCGCACCTCATCGTTGCGGGTCGATGTAACCGGGTCTATGCGCTCCATGGCCATTCCTTGCTTCCAGGCATTGGGTACCAGGGGGTCATACAGATCAATCTGAAAGGAGTTCTGAAAAATGTTCAAGGGGCCTTTGGACGTCCCTGCACTATTGGTTACAGTAACATCCCAGGGAACTGGGATAAAAACCAGTTTGGACTCGCTAACCTCAAAAGGCAGCCCGAAGATATTGTTTGTAATGTTGCCGACCCCACTTGGATCGAAGTCTTTCAGTTTATCAGAAAATTCCATGCCGTTTGCCGTTAGGATTAAAACCGTAAAGTTACTAATTATAAAGTAATGAGAGGGGTAAGAGCACAAAAAAACCCCGGCAGATGACCGGGGTTTGATTGTAAGTGTAATCAGGTGATTACTTCACCATGTCGGCGAGCTCTGCACCCGCTTTGAACTTAACCACTTTCTTGGCAGGAATGTTGATTTCCTTGCCGCTCTGCGGGTTACGTCCTTTACGGGCTTCTCTTTTAGCTACTGAGAAAGAGCCAAAACCAACAAGTGCTACCCTGTCACCTTTTTTCAGCGCCTTAGTTGTGGTGTTGATAAAAGAATCCAATGCCTTTTTGGCATCTGCTTTTGTCAAACCTGCTTCTGATGCTATCGCATCAATTAATTCTGCTTTGTTCATGATCTTTTTTCGTTTTTTGGTTAGTAAAATGAATTAATAGCTTCCATTAACCATTGCAAATATAGGGTATTTGCGGGAAAATGCAAGTTTAAAGCGGAAAATATACAAAAATGTTAATAAAATTGCCGGTTTTGTTAATAACTTTGACCAAAAAAGAGCGGTTTTGCCTGTTTTTGCAAGGTATGGGAGCTTTATTTTGCTTTTTTAATTGCTGACAGATCCATTCCACGCAGCAGTTCTTCGATATGCATTCTTCTTTTTCCAGCGATTTGCAGTTCCGTAACGGAGACTTTGCCATCGCTGCCGGCAATTTCGAGATAGGTTTTATTGTCGGTCAGGACTGTTCCCGGCGGGTGTTTATCTGTGTTGTATCTGGGTTTTGCTGTAAACAGTTTTGTAAACACGGTTTGTGAGCGGTTGTCGGTGAGTTCTGTAAAAGCGCCCGGGTGTGGGCTTAGTCCGTGGATACGGTTTACGATGTCTTTAACGGGCCGGCTCCAGTCGATGCGGCAATCCTCTTTATAGATCTTTGGGGCTTTATTCAATGTGCCGGTTTGTGAGGAATGTTCTGATTGGGGTACGGGTTTTACGTTGCCTGTTGCCAGGGCATCGATGGTTTTGATCACCAGCCTGGCGCCCCGGGTCTTAACTTTTTCATGCAGGCTTCCGGCGGTTTCATACTCATCGAGGGGGATGCGTTCTTTGAACAGGATGTTCCCGGTGTCGATTTTGTGGTCCAGCAGAAAGGTTGTGATCCCGGTTTCTTTTTCGCCATTGATAATGACCCAGTTGATAGGTGCGGCGCCGCGGTAGTCGGGCAGGAGTGAGGCATGAAGGTTAAAACTCCCAAGCGGTGGCAGCGACCACACGGCTTCGGGAAGCATACGGAATGCCACTACAACCTGCAGGTCGGGTGCAAGGCTTTTTAATGTGTTGATAAAATCGGGTGATTTCAGGTTTTCGGGCTGCAGAACGGGGATGTTGTACCTTATGGCCATTTGTTTCACCTGCGATTGGTGTAGTTTTCTGCCCCTGCCGGCCGGTTTGTCGGGAGCCGTGACTGCCGCAACCACGTTTTTTCCTGATTCTGCAATGGTTTCAAGCACATAAGAAGCCAGTTCCGGGGTGCCGAAGAATACAATACGCACTGTTTCTGGGTCTTTATGTTGCATGGCTGTTCATGTCACCACCGTATCGCCGCTTGTGTTCTGCGGGGATACCTGCGGTATAAGGAAGTGTCTACTCGTCGTCTTCGGGAAACCAGTCGTCTTCGTCGTCGAAAAAGATACCATCATCATCATCCATCAGAAAGTCGTCAAAAAATGGCAGCAGGTCCTGTCGAAGCCTGGCCATCCGTATGGCAGCTACAGCCGCTTCATCCCCTTTGTTTCCGTGCTTGCCACCGGATCGTTCTTTGGCTTGTTCGTGTGTGTCGGTGGTTAACACCCCAAAGATTACGGGGACGTTGCTATTGATACCGAGTTCCATGGAGGATTTTGCCACGGCCTGTGCAATAAACTCAAAATGGCGGGTTTCTCCCTGGATGATGCATCCCAGGCAGATTATGGCATCCGGTTCCGTACTTTTGATCATAAGGGAGGCAGCCTGAGGCAGTTCGAAGCTGCCGGGCACGTGTTCCACGAAGATGTCATCGCGGTCAACGCCTTTATCCATTAACGTGGTCAGCGCACCTTCAAGCAGGGCTCCGGTGACCTCAGGGTTCCAGTCGGCCACTACTATGCCGATGCTAAGGCCTTCGCCATCAGGTTCCTGGTTTTGCGCAAACGAAGAAAGATCTTTGATTTTTGCTGTCATGACCGGTGGTTTACTGTGAAAATATGTGCCATTTTTAGCGAAATTCCACCTTTAAATGCAACAGATGGGGTCGGGATTTATATATGCAGTACATAACACTGCAAAAAAAGCATAAAAGCTTGCAGGTCAATGGCACGGACAGGCTCAACCGGTGCTATTTTTTTGCTTCTGCGCGGGCAATGAATTTTTCAATATCGCGTGCCTCCTGCGATTGGGCAAATTCTTTGCGGATGCGTTCATACCTTTCAAGTGCTTCGTCGTATCTGCCAATAGACTCGTATACCAGTCCTGCTTTAAAGAGGAAGGCCGGAGTTGTGAGGTTGTTGGGTTCGTGACGGTAGGCTCTCCTGTAGTAGCGCAAAGCTCTTTCTTCGTCGCCCAGCTCCCAGTAAGCATCTCCTATGGCACCATAAGCCATGGCTCCGAGGAACGTATCACGCTTGCGGAAATCTCTGAGGTGTTCAATGCCTTCTTCGTATTCACCCAGCCTGATAAGGCTTATACCGGCATAATACCTTGCCATGTTGGCCGCCTTTGTCATCCGGTAGTCAGAAATGATATCCAGGAACCCCGGATATTCGCCGTCGCCCTCAAGTGCCAGCTCGAAATCTTCCCGCTCAAAATATTGTTCGGCCTTAAACATCTCTTCAAAGCCCTCCCGCTCGCGGGGCTCAAGAATAAAACGGGTGTACCCGATATAGCCTGCAATGATAATTACAACGGCCAGAACCGAATATATAATTGTGTTCTGGTGTCTCTCAATAAACTGCTCTGACTTGCTGAGTGCCTCTTCAACAGCTACAATATTCTTAGCTTCTTCTTTCTTCTTTTTTCTTTTTGCCATAGGATTGTATTTTAGGCTGCAAAATTACATTAATTTTGCTTGCTGCAATACGATTTGACCGATTTTTTTTAGTCGCTTATACCATCCGATGGGATGGATGCGTTTCAACAATGGGATTAAGGCTGGGTGCCGGACGCGGTGCATTGAGCATTGGAAACGGGGTAGCCCCGGCACCCTGGCAGTGCAGATAGGATGCCGTTGCATAAAAGCGGTTTTTGGGTTTGAGGGCGGGAAGGATTAACGGATGGAGATAATTGGAAAAAAGACAAAAAGATATTCATGCGTAGTTTGCGTGTATCCATAGTATTGATGCTCACGGTTTTGCTTGCGGGGGGATTGTTTTCCTGCCGGGACGACGGCATCGACCCTGACCCTTCAGTGCGCCTGGCGTTTTCTGCCGACTCCCTGTTGTTCGATACGGTTTTTACCACGGTAGGTTCTGCCACACGCTCTTTCAAGGTATATAATGATCACAGGGAGAGGATCCGGATTTCTTCGGTTGCGCTGGCAGGAGGGTCTGAGTCGTATTTCAGAATGAACGTGGACGGCCGTTCAGGAACGGTTGTCGAGGATGTGGAGATTGATGGCAACGACAGCATTTTCGTGTTTGTTGAAGTAACTGTGGACCCCGTGGAGCAGAACCTGCCCCTTACCATTGTCGACAGCATCGAGTTCAACATCAATCAGAACATCCAGCATGTCAATCTCGTAGCTTGGGGACAGGATGCCCATTTCATCCATCCCAACTACGTGGATCCAAACGGAGTGGAGTATCACCGGATCACTCAGGACACCGAGTGGGCTTCCGACCTTCCTTATGTTGTATACGGACTTGCGGTGGTGGATCCGGGGGTGACGTTAAGGATAACTCAAGGTGCGAACATTCATTTTCACAACAATGCCAGCCTGATCTTTTTAGGCGGGTCCAGTCTGAAGGTGGAGGGCTCATCTGACGAGCCCGTGAGGATCCAGGGTGACCGCCTGGAGCCTTTTTATCAGAACCAGCCCGGGCAGTGGGGGCGTATATGGCTGACCGCCACCAGTAAAGATCATGAAATAGACCATGCCATCATAAAGAACGGCACAGTAGGCCTTCATGTCGATTCGATAGGAAGCCATACCGATCCAACGGTGCAGATCCGCAACTCGATCATCAAAAACATGAGCCTGGCCGGTCTTTTCGCCCAGGGAAGCCATGTTACCGGAGAAAATCTGGCCATTACCAACTGCGGCGAGTTTGCGATGCTTCTGACCCTCGGGGGGAGTTATGACTTCAGGCATATCACCCTGGCCAACTACTACCGTGACATTCGCAACACCCCGTCTTTGCTCTTCAATAATTATTATGAAGATGTGGACGGCAATATCCAGGTCAGGCCGTTTGAACACATTTATTTCGGGAACAGCATCGTATACGGAAATAACCATGAAGAGGTATTTTTTGACCTGTACGAAGGCACTGAGGCAGAATTCACTTTTGATCATTGCCTTATCCGGACGCAGATGGATACAGATACTCCTTCTTTTATCAATACCCTGGTGAATCAGGATCCGGAGTTCTATGATACGCAGTTGCACGATTTCCGGCTCACCGAAGAGTCGCCAGCCATCGGAGCCGGCAACCCGGATGTTGCTATTGAAGTCCCTTACGACCTCTATGGCGCCGACCGCACACAGCGACCGGATATCGGCGCGGTGCAGTATGTGCCTTTTGAGGAGGAGGATTAATGTGCTAATGTGCTAATGTGCCAATGTGCTAATGTGCCAATGTGCTAATGAGTACGCGCAGAGCTTATGAGTGTTTTTAACAAAGCAATACCGCGCGAAAAAATTTAGGATTTAACAAAGGGAGCTCTCATCTTAAATCCGAAACCCTTCATTAGCACATTGGCACATTAGCATATTAAACAACTTCTTTCACGGTTTTTCCGATGTCTGCGGGAGATTCTGCGATGCGCACGCCGCATGCCCTGAGGATCTCCTTCTTGGCCTCTGCGGTATCGTCTTTGCCGCCGATGATGGCGCCTGCATGTCCCATGGTACGTCCTTTTGGTGCGGTGGCACCGGCAACGAAGCTGACCACGGGCTTGGTGCCATGGTCGCGGATGTATTCAGCTGCTTCGGCTTCCATACCTCCGCCGATCTCTCCTATCAACACGATGGCTTCGGTTTCCGGATCTTCCATCAGCAGTTGCACAGCTTCCTTCATGGTAGTTCCCGGTATGGGATCCCCGCCAACGCCGATGCAGGTCGACTGTCCCATACCCAGTTTGGTCAGTTGGTCTACCGCTTCATAGGTCAGGGTGCCGGAACGTGATACCACGCCCACATTGCCTTTCCGGTGAATGAAACCCGGCATGATCCCCACTTTGGCCTCATCCGGGGTGATGATGCCCGGGCAGTTGGGCCCGATCAGCCTGGAAGGGCGGGATTTGAGATATTCTTTGACCACGAGCATGTCTTGTATCGGAATGCCTTCGGTGATACACACGATCACACCGATGCCGGCATCAGCAGCTTCCATAATGGCGTCTGCCGCGAAGGCAGGCGGAACGAAAATCACGCTTACTTCGGCTTTTACCTCTTCCACAGCCTCTTTCACGCTGTCAAACACCGGCCGGTCGAGGTGCTTGGTACCGCCCTTACCGGGTGTAACGCCGCCCACCACGTTCGTTCCGTATTCAATCATCTGGGAGGCATGAAAAGTTCCCTCGGAACCTGTAAAACCCTGTACAACCACCTTTGACTCTTTGTTTATAAGTACACTCATAATATCGTATTTTTATTTATATCCCAAAAATAAAAGATTAATCGTTATAAAACGCAACATATTTATATCTTTTTTAACACAGAAAGTACACGCAGGAAAATCCATGCTCCTCCAATGTTGAAGTTCTTAACGGTTGTTTTTATAGCACGACACATTTGACACTTATTAACTACTAACTCCATAACCCTTTAACTTACCATCACATTATTCTTACATAATCGCCCCTGGCAACCTCTAACATCAAACCTCAAACCTTTTATTCCTATATTTGTATATACTGTAAAACCTCCGAACCATGCGCACCTACGACACCCAGGACACCATATGTGCACCCGCCACGGCCCCCGGACAAGCAGCCATAGCTATCTTGCGTTTATCCGGTCCACAGGCGTTTGCTGTCGCAAGGCAGCTGTTCAGGCCCGGGAAGGCCGGGCTGGAATTTGACGCCATTGACACCCATAAAATGACCCTTGGGCAAGTATTTGACCGCAATGAGCCTGTCGACGAGGTGTTGCTGACCCGTTTTCTGGCTCCAAACAGTTACACCGGCGATGACATGGTAGAGATCTCCTGTCACGGCTCCCCTTACATCCAGCAGCGGATTTTGCAGCTGATGGTTGACCAGGGAGCGCGGATGGCCAACCCCGGGGAGTTTACCATGCGGGCTTTTCTGAACGGGCGGATGGACTTGTCGCAGGCCGAGGCGGTGGCCGACCTGATTGCCTCCAATGCGGAGGCTTCGCGTAAGATTGCATTTCAGCAGATGCGCGGCCACGTGTCGTCGCGGATCGGTGAGTTGCGTGGCAAGTTGCTGGAGTTTTCGTCTCTCATAGAGCTGGAGCTCGACTTCAGTGAGGAGGATGTGGAGTTTGCCGATCGTGACAAGCTAAAGGCGTTGCTGGGTGAGATCTCCGGGGAGGTGACCCGGCTGCGTGAATCCTTTTCGACGGGCAACGCGCTCAAGCAGGGCATCCCCGTGGCCATCATCGGCAAGCCCAATGTGGGCAAGTCCACTCTTCTGAATGTCCTCTTGAACGAAGAGCGGGCCATCGTAAGCGAGATCCCCGGCACCACCCGGGATGCCATCGAGGACACCATCAGCATCAATGGCGTTTCCTTCCGCTTCATCGACACCGCCGGATTGCGCGAGAGCGACGATCAGGTCGAATCGGTGGGGATTGCGCGCACCCACGAAAAGATCCGGCAGGCCAGCATCATCTTGTATCTTTTTGATGTCAGCCAGACCGGCCTGGAGGAGATTGCAGAGACCATCCGCGATTTCCAGGAAGAGGTGGGCGATGAGTCGCGCCGACTCGTGCTTATTGCCAACAAGATCGACCTGTTGGAAGAGATCCCGCACCATTTCCGCAACCTGGTCGACCTGGAGACCATCTTCGTATCGGCCAAGCGCAAGGAGAACATGTCGATGATCACCGACAGCCTGTTAAAGTCCGTGGACACCGCCCCGGA
>PWRF01000294.1 GCA_003556325.1 Bacteroidales bacterium
AATAATTTGTTCCCTCCTCATCGTAATAGATAACTGTGTAATAGGTGCCGAATACGATTCCCCTGATGGTGGTCATTTCGCTCGTGTCGCGCGCGGGGCTGCATCCAAAAAGCAGGGCAGCCAGGAGTAATACTGTGAGTTTTTCTGGAATTTTCATGTTTTTAAAGAATGTCAAAATGTCAAAATGTCGAAAGGTCGAAACGTCCCAATAATCATCCCCCTGTGTGTCAAAAATCCTGTTCCCGAATGGTCGGGATTTATAACATGGGGTTTGGCTTCGCCGAGCTCACAAGTGCTCGGTTCATGTGTATATAATTTTTCAACTAGTTGGTTATCTGGTGTTTATTCTTTCAACAGGACTGCTATTGGCTATTGGCTTTTAGCTTTTGGCTTTCTTGCCAATAGCCAAAAGCCTTCTTACTTCTTACTTCTTACTTCCAAAGGCTCCGTGTGCACCGAGATATGCGTATCCTTACCATACGTATCCCTGAGCCGTCTCTCAAGCCTTACGGTTATGTCGTGGGCCTGCTCCACGTTAAGGTGTTTTTGCACCTGGATATGCATATCAATGGCAATATTGCTTCCGATCTTCCGGGTTTTCAGATCGTGTGGGTTATGCACCCCAGACACTTCATGGGCGATGCGAAGGATCTCTTCTTCCTTTTTGCCGGGAAGAGAGGTCTCAATAAGTTCCATCAGGGCTTCGCGGATGATCCCAACAGCCACTTTAAAAATGAAGATGCTCACTATTACAGCGGCGATGGGGTCAAGGATCACCCATTGAGGCCCGAGGAAGATAGCACCGCCGATGCCCAGCAATGTCCCCAGTGACGAATAAACATCGCTTCTGTGGTGCCAGGCATTTGCAACCAGTACATTGCTTTTAACGCGTTTCCCTTTTACCAAAGTATACCTGAACAGAAACTCTTTTACCAGGATGGATATTACTGCGGCATAGAAGGCGATCATTCCGGGTCTGCTCAGCGGCTGGTCGCCAAAGTGCCCGGCAATGCTTTTAATGCCTGCATACAGGATGCCCGCTCCCACGGCAAACAATACGCCTCCCACAAAAGCCGCGGCCAGTGTTTCCACTTTCCCGTGTCCGTATTTATGGTTCCCGTCGCGGGGTTTTGCTGCCACCCTCAGGCTTCCGGCTATCACCAGGTCTGTCATTATATCGCTTACCGAATGGATGCCATCGGCCACCATGGCAGCGCTGCGCCCGAGAATCCCTGCGGCGAGCTTGAGCAGGGTAAGTGCCACGTTTGAAAAAAAGCCCAGCCAAACCGCATAGCTGGCTTCAGCAAATCTTTTCTTTTGCATTCTGATCAATTCCTGTTAAAAAAAAGCCCTGTAGGAACAGGGCTGCAAAGTTAACCTCCAAAATCATCAAGGTCAATATTTTCTTCAGGAACCCCGAGGTTGTCGAGCATGTCCAGAACGGATTCATTCATGATAGGCGGGCCGCAGAGGTAGTATTCCACCTCTTCGGGCTCCGGGTGATCATTAAGATAGTTGTCGAGGACCACCTGGTGAATGAAACCCGTATAGCCATCCCAGTTGTCTTCGGGCAGAGGTTCTGATAAAGCTATGTGAAAAGAAAAGTTCGGGAACTCCTTTTCTATCTTACGAAAGTCTTCTTCGTAAAAAATTTCTCTTTTTGAACGCGCGCCATACCAATACGAGACTTTTCTGTCGGTTTTCAGAGTATGGAACAGGTGGAAGATATGGGAACGCAAGGGTGCCATACCCGCTCCTCCGCCGATATATACCATTTCCTTTTCGGTTTCTTTAATGAAGAAATCGCCGTATGGCCCGGATATGGTTACTTTGTCACCGGGCTTGCGTGAAAAAATGTAAGAGGAGCACACACCGGGATTCACGTTCATAAACTTATTTTTCTTCCTGTCCCACGGCGGGGTGGCAATACGCACGTTCAGTTTAATGATATTGCCTTCGGCAGGATGATTAGCCATGGAGTATGCCCTGAAAACAGGTTCGGGGTTTACCATTTTCAGGTCCCACAGGTTGAGTTTATCCCAGTCTTCACGAAACTCTTTTTCTACCTCCATATCTGCAAAAGACACTTCGCATGCGGGCACATCCACCTGTATGTATCCTCCCGATTTGAAGTCGAGGTTTTCACCCTCGGGCAGTTTAACCACAAACTCTTTGATGAAGGTAGCCACGTTCTTGTTTGAAAGCACTTCGCACTCCCATTTCTTGATGCCGAATACTTCTTCGGGCACCCCGATATCCATGTCTTCCCTGACCTTAACCTGGCAGCTGAGTCGCCAGTTATCCCGGATCTCCTTGCGGGTGAAGTAACCGACTTCGGTGGGCAGGATGTCGCCTCCTCCATCAAAGATCTGACATTTGCAAAGCGCGCAGGTACCCCCTCCACCACATGCACTGGGGAGGTATATCTCGTTTTGGGAGAGTACGGTAAGCAGGGTATCCCCGGCATTCACCTCCAGCTCTTTTTCATCATTGATATTCAGCTTGACCG
>PWRF01000212.1 GCA_003556325.1 Bacteroidales bacterium
AACGGGTTAAGCAGATACTTACCAGCCTGAAAATCGGAGACCTCAGAGCCCGCACCGGCACGCTCTCCGGTGGCCAGATAAAAAGGCTTGCACTGGCAAAGATCCTGATCGAGGAAGCGGATTTTGTGATTCTCGATGAGCCGACAAACCACCTGGACATCGACATGATTGAATGGTTGGAATCTTTCTTCAGCAAGCAAAAGATCACCTTGCTGATGGTTACGCACGACAGGTATTTCCTGGATGCATTATGCAACGAGATCGTGGAGATCGAGCACGGCAAGGTGTACCAATACAGGGGCAACTATGCCTATTACCTGGAGAAAAAGCAGGAACGCAAACAGGCTGAGGCTGCGCAAAGTGAACGGGCTATCAACCTGCTCAGAAAAGAAACGGAATGGATGCGCCGCAGTCCGCCGGCCCGGACCACAAAATCAAAGGCACGCATCCAGGCCTATCACGACCTTCAGGAAGAAGCCAGCCAGCTAAAGCCGGCTGAATCGGGCGAGATCAGGATGGAGATGACCCGCATGGGGAAAAAGATCCTGGAGTTGCGGCACGTAGTAAAGTGCTTCAACGATACATGCGTCATAAACGACTTCTCCTATGTGTTCAAGCGCGGTGAGAAAGTCGGTATCGTCGGGCCCAACGGTACCGGGAAAACAACCCTATTGAACATCATCACCCAAAAGCTGCGGCCCGACCAGGGGAAGGTGATCACCGGGGAGACCATCCACTTTGGGTATTACCGCCAGGATGGAATCACCGTAGAGAACGAAAAGAGGGTGATAGAAGTGATCACGGACATCGCCGACAGGATCAGGCTGGCTAAAGACCACTGGATCAGTGCAGCTCAATTCCTAAGGCACTTCAACTTTCCAAACCACATGCATCACGACAGGGTGGCAAAGCTCAGCGGTGGCGAAAAGCGCCGCCTCTACCTGCTCACCGTGCTGATGAAAAATCCCAATTTCCTCATCCTGGATGAGCCGACAAACGACCTCGACATCGAAACGCTTAATCTCCTTGAAGACTTCCTGCTTAAATTCCCCGGATGCCTGCTGATAGTATCGCACGACAGGTATTTCCTCGACCGCCTCTCAGATCACTTGTTTGTTTTCAGGGATGTTGGAGATATTAAGGACTATCCGGGAAACTATACTGAATTCAGGGAGCAACAGAAGAAAACCGCAAAATCATCATCCAAAAACAACAAAAAGGAGAAACCACCAAAGCCCCCCAGGCAAAGGGAAAAAACCGGCCTGAGCTACAAGGAAAAAAAGGAATTTGATGCCCTCGGGGCCGATATTGAAGCGCTGGAAACAGAGAAAACCACCCTGCTGGAGAAAATGAACGCCGGCAATTTGCCTCCCGGTGAACTGATGGAAGCTTCCACACGGTTTGAGGAGATCGAGGCAGAACTCAGTGAAAAATCGGATCGCTGGCTTGAACTTTCGGAATGGCTTTAAGGCAAGAATCCACAGGCTATGCAAGGATCATTAGCGGAGTGATGCTGACATGCCTCTCAGCCTTGCCTCTTATTTTGCGGGCTTATTCCGGCAAATGGTACCGGTCGGATCAGCAGAGCCGCTCCAGGGTGCGAAACTATGCACCCAGCATTACCGGCATCACCAGCATCAGGATATCCTCGTCTTTATTCTCATTATCCACCGGAGAGATAAGCCCGGCACGGTTTGGCTCAGACATTTCCAGCAGCACCTGGTCGCTGTTGAGATTGTTCAGCATCTCGGCAAGAAACTTGCTGTTAAAACCAATCTCCATGTCTTCCCCTTCGTAATGACAGGTAAGCCTTTCCTGGGCTTCGTTGCTATAGTCGAGGTCCTCAGCCGACAAGATCAATTCCGAGCCGGCAATTTTGAATTTCACCTGGTAAGTGGTTTGGTTGGAAAAGATGGACACACGTTTGATCGCGTTGAGGAAAGGCTGACGATCAACAGTCATCTTATTGGGGTTCTTGGCAGGTATGACAGCCGAATACGTTGGATATTTGCCCTCTATAAGACGGCAGGTCATGATGATATTCCTGAACGAAAAGCGGGCATTCGTATCGTTATATTCAAGCCGCACGGGTTCCTCATTATGTAAAAGGATCTGCCGCAGTTGATTGAGTGGCTTCTTTGGAAGTATCATACTCGTGCTCTCGCTGGCCTTTACATCGCTGCGGCGATAGCGCACCAATTTATGCGCGTCTGTGGCAACAAACGTGGTGTCTTCATCCGTAAACTCGCAAAAAATTCCCGCCATCACGGGCCGGAGGTCGTCTGTGCTCGCAGCAAAAATAGTTTTTGATATGGCCTGGTACAAAATATCGGACTCGACAGATACCGTGCTGGCATTTTCCAGCGGCGGCACCTTGGGGTATTCATCCCCATTCTGACCGGCAAGGCGATACTTACCCTCACCGGCTGTCAGGGTCACACCAAAATTGCCCTCGTCAATATCAAGTGTTACCGGAATATCGGCAAACGTCTTGAGTGTGTCGAGCAAAATCTTGGCCGGGATCGCAACACTCCCCTCGCCTTCTGCCATATCCGCATTAATGCGGGCAGTCATGGTCGTTTCAAGGTCAGACGCAGAGATGTTGATCTCCGAATCAGAAAGTTCAAACAAAAAATTGTCGAGTATCGGCAGGGTATTGTTGGAGCTCAGCACTCCGCTTATGGCTTGTAACTGCTTTAATAGCAACGAGCTGGATACGATGAATTTCATGTGTATACTTTTTTATGTTTCGGTCAGATGTGGTGAAAACGTTTCAAAACCATTTTACTAAAACCTGCCGTCTCCTGAATCCTTATCCCGGTACATTCTGCAGGCCCGGTAAAGACCCATCCTTTCCGGCTGGTTTTATGCATTTTCTTACGCAAAAATGAATAGCAAATATAGCTTTTTATTAAAAATGAAACCCTTTTTCAGATAGAAAAATACGTGTTTATTCAAAAAAAGGTCCTGGATGGTCACCATTTTGCAAAAACCATGACAGGTGCCTGATTACGGGTTGAAAGATCGTGTATTGCGCCAGCGCATAATCCTGGCCGTTTATCCTCAGGAAGAAGCGATTGGGGTCATAAGGCACCCGATCTGATACAAATGTGCCGTCGTTTGGTGGTTCCCGCTTAAAAAATTCAAGTATAATTTCCTGGTCTTCAACATCATGAATGACCAGCGTATAAAAAGCTTCCTCAGATAAAACTCCGGGGGGCGGAGCTGAGCCCGGCCCGGACACCAGGCGATCGTAACGAAGCCGCCTGAAATGATGAAAGTAGACTCCGATACGATCTTCTTCGATGTGTTCCGGGGATATGCTATTCCCCTGATGATCGTATAATGTCAATCCACTTTGCGCATGCAGTTTCCAGGCATAGCTTTCACTGACATTATCTGGGACCCTGGCTTGTATTTGTCGGATCTCCGAAGGCTCCAGGCGCGAAACGTATGGATTTCGCCAGTGTCGCACATCGGTATGTATCAGATCTGTGATGCTCAAAGGCATATAAGGGAGCTGAACTTCATAAGGCAGGCTGGCATCTGCCATGCGAATTATGCTTACACGTGTATTGGCTTCGCTTTCGATGATCACATAGTCTCTCAGCATTTGCCTGCGCGCAATGTATTGCCGGCCGCCCGGCAGGGTTAACAGATGTTGCCTGGCATACAGCTTTATCCTCATGCCCCCCTCCTTCATCTCCTGCATAACAGTTTCCCTCCGGCCGGCGGGTATGGGACGGCGCACTTCCAGCTGCCTGAGAGCAGCAATGAGATCGCGCAATGCGGCTTCGTTGATTTCATATTGCCCATTAACATACCATTTGCCGTCAGCCTTTTCTTCAAGAAAGACGGGGTCCATGCCGGGGCGGGATATCTCAATACCAACAAGCTCTTCCTGCGTGTCTATCCGGAAATCCCTTTCCCCTGGCTTGCGCACACCGGTGAGGTTGGCAAAAATCAACAACCCCAATACCAGAAAGACCAATGCGGAAAGAAAAAGGATAGCTCGTTTCATCTGTTTATTCTTATTCAACTAATTGTTATTGAGACATTTATGTTGTTTTCAAAAGTTCAGGGTTGTGTTGCAACTGTCAAATTGTCGAAATGTCGAAACGTCCCAATAATCATCCTCCTGTGAGTCAAAAAACCTGTCATAGACGGTTGATCCTATTCAGGATACTTTGCAGGTTTTGCATACCGTCGTTTTCTCAAAAAATACCGGATCACGCCAAAGAGGCTTAACAGCAGTAAGGGCAGCCCGATATTGACAAACTGAATGGTGGTCCGGTACTGGCGGATCCCCGACTGATCAAGCAATCGCATTCGGCTGTCCCTGGTGCGGGCTTCCATGATGCCCGAATCATCCGCAAGGTAATTTACCATGTTTAGGATGAGGTCTTTGTTTCCAAATGTCTGCCCGGTGTAGCTGTAGTAGCCCAGGGGCATAGGTTCGCCATCCATGCGCACCTGGTTTTTTATCATATTGCCGTCGGCAACAACGATCATGGACGCAGGTTCACTGTAGTCACGCCGCTGAAAGCCATCGGGCAAGGGTATGTCTGGCACCAGTCTGTTTTTAAAGAGAGATCTGAATCTGCCTTCAAGCAGAACGGCTATGTTTTCTGGCGGGCCCGTAAAAAGTCCGGGGGCCGGTGGATTATACAGATGCTCCAGGCTTATCCGAACAGGCACGGGGAGTGTCCGGGTGTATGGAGATGTTTGAAGCAAGACATGCTTGGTAACGCCATCGGCAGATACGGTATCGATGCTGCCGGGAAACTCTGTGCGGACCATGTTCAGGTTTTTCACGATCTCATGATCAGACACCGGGTTCAGGATGGGAAAGAAGTACCATTCCTGCAGATCGAACTGGGGCCTTCCGGAGAAGGAGCCTGTTTGCTTTGGCAACCTGGCAGCTTGCAGATCCTGCACCATGACGGGGTTTAACCGCGCCCCGTAATGGAAGAAAAAGTCGTCCATGTTTATATCCCAGGCAAGGCCCATTGTTTCCGGGCTGTGACGAAGGCTATCCATGTCTGCGAATACGGGGTCGACGAGCCATAGCATCCGGCCGCCCTGCATAAGGTATTGATCCAGCATGAACTTATCTTCTTCAGAGAAAGGCTCGAGGGGCCGGGCAGATATAAGGGCTTTGTATTCACTGATCTGACTGGATCCGTCTTGCAGGTTTATCCTGTCTACATCATAAAATTGTTCCAGTGCCTCTGTAACTGAAGCAAGGTAAGGGGCCTCCAGCTGGCCTTGCCCTTCCAGAAAGGCGATGCGCAGGCGTTCCTCTTGTGTGATTCGCTGAATCACGGAGGCGATGTGGTATTCGAGAAGCAATCCGGACCTGTGAATACTTTCCCGTATGGATAGACCGATGTGATCTTTCATCAGCATCAGCGGAAGCTCTTTATCGCCATGTGTGACGATGGCTCCCGGAATGATCACCTGCTGGGAAGCACCGTCGCCCGTCTGTATCATGACCTCGGCCGGCTCAAGGCCTTTTTCCGCCAGATCCCGGTAAAGCTGGCGCATTTTGCTCCTGTCATCGCCTGCTTTCCGCGCGGGGCTTATGAAGTCAAACTGAATGTGGTCGGAATAGGCCTGCATCTCTTCCAGCATCTCGCGTGCCTCGTTGCGCAGCCGTCTGAAATCGGCCGGAAGTTCTCCATCAAGATATACCCTGAAATAGACAATATCATCCAGGTTGGAGAGCATGTTTTTGGTTGCCTTCGTGAGACTGTAACGCTTTTCGCTGGTCAGGTCAAAGCGGGCAAAAGCAAAAGTGCCGGAAATGTTAATGGCGACGACCAGCAATACAACACCCAGTGTTTTGATGAGGGCAGATCTCCGGGGGTGGCTTTGCCAACTCAGTGCAAGCCAGGTAAATGTTAAAAACAGGAGGATGATCCCAAGAAAATAAAAGAGGTCACGCGTATCGATAACACCCCGGCTCATGGAGCTGTAGTGGGCCTGCAGGCCAAGATTACGCATAAAAAGGTCTGCCTGTCCGCTGAAACCGGCATTCGCAATGATTTCAAACCCCTGGTACATGAAAAAAGAGAGAAACAATGCCAGGATAAAAGCTACAATCTGGTTACCGGTGAGCGAGGAAGCAAATGTGCCAATGGCAACAAATACCATCCCCAGAAAAATGAGCCCCAGGTAGGAGCCCCAGGTCCCTCCCATATCAACGCCGGGCGGCAAAGCAAACAGCTGCACCGTTCCAAGGTATACAAGGGTTGGTATGAGGGCCACACATAGCAGAATGATCCCGCTGAAATACTTGGAGAGCAGGATGTGCCATGTTGCCAGGGGTTTTGTGACAAGCATCTCCAGGGTTCCGGTACGGATCTCATCAGAGAAAAAGCGCATCGTAAGGGCCGGCACAAGAAAAAGAAACACAACGGGCGCCAGTATAAAAAGTCCTGACAAATCTGCATACCCGTTGTCCGGAATGTTATAGGTGACAGGTACAACCCAAAGGAACAAACCTATGACAACCAGGAAAACCGCAACAACGATATAGCCGGTGAGCGTATTAAAAAAACTCTTTAATTCACGTATCAGCAGTGCAAGCATGATAAAACACTATTCTTCATTAAAAGCTACTGTGACGGTATCGTTTAGTTCAAGTCCGAGCAGTGTGGACGCTTTGCCCTTGTTAATGGCAATCTCCAGGTATCCGGTGGAACCAAAAAGCGCCACTTTCTCACCCGGGACAACGTCTGAATAGGAGGTGCTGATTTCAGAAATACCATCGTCCGGCGATCTGAAGTTAATAATAAAGTTCCTGCCTTTCCCTGCTTCCCTGAATAATTGTTTGTCAATATTGACAAAGACATTGCCGTAAGCATCCACAAAAATGACCTTTCCGATAATGGTATCCGGATATACTACCGGGTTGAATGCATATCTTTCGTTCAGCGACTGATAGGGATGGCCAAGCTCCTCCAGGCCTTTCCCGCCTGCGATCATAACAGCTACTTTTACGAACACGTCACGGGTAGAGAACGTAAAATAATCAGAATCTTGTATAACATCTACCTCGACGGCTTCAATGTCCTGACCATCAAAAAGAAGGCTGAAAATTCCATTATCAGCTCCGATAAAAAACTGATCACGGTATTTCACTGCCAGATGGGGGCTTTCAATACCGCCCTCTGTATTCACTCCTATCAGGTGTATGGTTCCTTTGGGGAAATCAGGAAAGGCATTTTTCAGCACAAAGCATGCCTGCATGATGTCGAAGGAGGGGATATCATGTGTGATGTCAACAATGGTAGCATCCGGATTTTGTTTCAGCAGGGCTCCTTTTACAGCTCCTGTGTAATGGTTTCCGTTGCCCCAGTCGCTTGTCAGGGTGATAATGGCCATAGGTTTATGTATAGCTTTCTTTTATGCTTTCGCTAATGAAAATTATTGTTATTTTGCATTCACATTCAAAAGTAATGATTTTAATGGGAGAAAAGGTAATAAAAATAGAAGGCATTCATCCTCCTGACATTTTCGGGCTGCGTGAAGAAAAGCTCAAGCTGCTGAAGCACATTTTCCCGAAGCTGAAGATTGTCTCCAGGGGCGAAGAGCTTATCGTTATTGGTGATGATGAAGAGCTGCATTTTTTCGAAAGCAAGTTTCGTGCAATGCTTGATCATTTTGAGCGGTTCGGGAAAATCACGGAGGAAAACATTCTTGAGATCATGGCGCACAGCGACAGAATGCCTGGTGAGCCAACCGAGGAAGAAAAGAGCGGAGAGTTGCTTCTTTACGGACGTAACGGTATGGCTATCAGGGCGCGTTCTCCCAACCAGCGCCGTATGGTTTCCAGCAGTGCCAAAAACGACATGCTTTTTGCCATAGGCCCTGCAGGCACAGGCAAAACCTATACAGCAGTGGCTTTGGCCGTCAGGGCGCTGAAAAACAAAGAGGTAAAACGGATCATCCTGGCCCGGCCTGCCGTAGAAGCCGGGGAGAACCTGGGCTTCCTCCCGGGAGACCTGAAAGACAAGCTCGACCCCTATCTGCGCCCGCTTTATGACGCTTTGCGCGACATGATACCGCCAGCGCGGCTGGAGTCCTACCTGGAAGACGGCACTATTGAAATAGCCCCCCTGGCTTTTATGAGAGGAAGAACCCTGGACAATGCGTTTGCCATACTTGACGAGGCACAAAATACCACAGAGAGTCAGCTGAAAATGTTTCTCACACGCATGGGGAAATCAGCCCGATTTATTGTAACCGGCGACATCACACAGATAGACCTTCCCAGGCACCAGGTTTCAGGGCTGCTTCGCTCGGTAAAAATCCTGAACCACATTAAAGGCATCGATTTTATTTTCCTTAATGAAAAAGATGTGATCCGGCATGAACTCGTGTCCAGGATCATAGATGCCTACGAGGGTGTTGAAAAGCCCGGCAGCAAAAGTGAGGGGGATGATGATGCCAGCGACTCATAATATAGCTGAGCTTTGGGCACGCTGAATCATTTTAGAGCAGGTTTGAAGTTGCTTCGGGTAACCTCAAACCTCAAACTTCAAACAGTTGCAACACAACCCCTAAACTTTTGACAAAACACACAAACACTTCAATATCAATTAGTTATAAATTCAAAAACACATGGACACAGTAAAAGAAACGAACTTTGATTTTCCGGGGCAAACAGGCTTTTACAAAGGCAAGATCAGGGATGTATACACCATTGACAATGAGCTGATGCTTATGGTGGTCACCGACAGGATATCTGCTTTTGACGTGGTGTTGCCCGAAGGCATCCCTTACAAGGGGCAGGTGCTCAACCAGATCGCCACCAGATTTTTGGATGCTACCGCCGACATCGTCCCCAACTGGAAGCTCGGCACCCCCGACCCCAATGTGACCGCCGGGATCTATTGCGAGCCCCTTAAGGTAGAGATGGTAATCCGCGGCTACCTTTGCGGCCATGCGTGGCGGGAATACAAGAAAGGCAAACGCAGCATCTGTGGTGTTCCCATGCCGGAAGGAATGCAGGAAAACGAAGCCTTCCCGGAGCCGCTTATTACCCCGACTACCAAAGCAGAGGTGGGCCATGACGAAGACATTTCCAGGGAGGAAATTTTGCGCCAGGGCCTGGTCAGCGAAGAAGATTATAACGCCATCGAAAGATACACCCGTGAATTATATCAGCGCGGCAATGAGATGGCCAGAGAGAAAGGACTGATCCTGGTCGACACCAAGTATGAGTTCGGCAAGGCCGGTGGAAAGATCTATCTCATTGACGAGATCCACACGCCCGACTCTTCCAGATACTTTTACCTGGATGGTTACGGGGAGCGGCTGGCAAAAGGCGAACGCCAGAAACAGTTGTCGAAAGAGTTTGTCCGGGAGTGGCTCATAGAACAAGGCTTTACCGGCGAAGAAGGACAAACCGTACCAGAAATGTCCGAAGCCTTCGTACGCCAGGTCTCGGAACGCTACATCGAATTGTTTGAAAAGATCACTGGGGAAAAGTTCATCAAAACCCCCAGCGAAAACATCCATAACAGGATAGAAGAAAATTGCCTGAATTTCTTGCATAGACAAAGGCCTTAATCCCTCAATACAGCCCCACCAGCATAACGGTGGGGCTTTTTTACTGCCAATTGTTAAGAAATTAACAGAAAGCTTCTGTTGTTCTTCTTCTTTTCCTCACTTTTTTTGTATGTTTGCCCACAACCCTGAACCGGCACAAACCATAAGCCCTCAAAAAAGCTATAAAATTGAATGGTTTTTATGAAAAAGGGAATGATTATGAGAACTATGACTGACGTTACGACATTTCGACATTTCGACATTTGAGTCCACTCCTAAAAGTCGACGTCACTGATTAAAATACAAAATTTGTGAAACATGTTTTTGCATAATATTTATCATTAAC
>PWRF01000247.1 GCA_003556325.1 Bacteroidales bacterium
GACATTTCGACATTTCGACAATTTGACAGTTGCAACACAACCCATGAACTTTTGACTAGAACATAAACACCTCAACAACAATTAGTTGAAAAAATATAAACACATGTAAACCATAAACCCATGAAAAACGATATCATATTAGCCGGCGTAGGGGGACAAGGGATCCTGTCGATAGCAGCCATCATAGGCTATGCCGCCGTACAATCCAATCTTTACCTGAAACAGGCCGAGGTGCATGGCATGAGCCAGCGAGGAGGAGATGTGCAGTCGCATTTGCGCCTCTCTTCCGAAGAGATAGCTTCAGACCTGATTCCCGAGGGGAAGGCCGACATGATCATCTCTGTGGAGCCGATGGAATCGCTTCGCTACGTAAACTATCTCGGTGCCGACGGATGGCTGATCACAAACACTGAGCCTTACGTGAACATCCCTGATTATCCGGATATGGAGGATGTAATGGCCGAGATCCGGAAGCAGCCCCGGCATGTTGCCATTAACGCCGACAAGATCGCTGATGAAGCCGGAAGCAAGAAAGCGGCCAACGTGGCCATCCTGGGGGCAGCCTCTCCCTTCCTTGATATGCCTTTCGAAAAACTGGAAGATGCTATCCGCTTCCTCTTCGGAAAAAAAGGTGAGGACCTGGTGGAAGTGAACCTGAAAGCTCTCCGGGCCGGACGCGAATTCGCCAAAAAAAAAGGCGCAGTGAGTCCGGGTCATTAAACAAATATCCGGAAAAATCAGTTATCCTTAATATGCTTAAAACAGCATAAACATCTGTGCACCCCTTTGCCATGCACGATTTCATAATCAATAAAAACTTCCTTCATTATGATAACAAACAATTTTATTGAACGCCATAACGGTATCAGGAAAGACGATGAGAAGAAAATGCTTGAAAAGATCGGCATCGACTCATCTGAAAAGCTTATAGATCAAACCATTCCACCGAGTATTCGTCTCAAAAAAGAACTTAACATGCCCGAAGGCCTGAATGAATACGAATACATTCAGCACCTGAAGGAGCTGGGAAACAAGAACAAGGTTTTCAAATCCTTTATTGGCATGGGGTATTACAACACCATCATGCCGGGGGTAATACAACGCAACATACTTGAGAATCCGGGCTGGTATACCTCTTATACACCCTACCAGGCGGAGATATCCCAGGGCCGCCTGGAGGCGCTGCTGAACTTTCAAACGGTGATCACAGACCTTACCGGGCTTAGTATAGCCAATGCTTCCCTGCTCGACGAATCCACTGCTGCGGCTGAAGCCATGATCATGCTCTTTAACGCACGGTCGCGCAGCGCAGTGAAAAAAGGGGTGAACAAGTTCTTTGTCTCTCAGCGGGTCTTTCCGCAAACCATAGACGTGCTCAAAAACAGGGCACAGCCGCTGGGAATAGAACTGGTGATTGACGATCATAACAAGGTAAGCCTCGATGAAACCTATTTCGGAGTGTTGATCCAGTATCCTGACGAATACGGATCTATCAATCTCTACCAGGATTTCGTTCATGATGCAAAGAAGCTTGAGATCCGTATTGCTGTGGCTGCCGACCTGCTGAGCCTTACCCTTCTGACTCCTCCGGGCGTCTGGGGCGCCGACGTGGTAGTTGGGTCCGCCCAGCGCTTTGGTGTTCCGATGGGCTATGGCGGCCCCCATGCCGGGTACTTTGCCACCAAAGAGGAATTTAAGCGCGCTGTCCCGGGACGTATCATCGGGGTCTCGGTCGATAAGAACGGAGACTATGCACTCCGGATGGCACTTCAGACACGCGAGCAGCACATCAAGAGGGAAAAGGCAACGTCGAACATATGTACTGCACAGGCCTTGCTGGCAACCATCGCCTCTATGTACGCCGTATACCACGGGCCCAAAGGACTGAAGAAAATAGCGCGTCACATCAACATCCTTACAGGCGTCCTTGCACAGGAAGTGGAAAAATACGGGTACAGGCAGCTTAACAAATACTTTTTCGACACCCTCCTGATCCAGATGCCCGAAAACGTTGTCACCGAGAGCATCCGGAAGATTGCAGAGGACCATAAGATGAATTTCCGCATACTCGACGACAAACACATCGGCATCAGCCTCGACGAGACCACCTCGCTCGAAGATGTCAACGGGATCCTCTCAATATTTGCCGAAGCAGCCGGCAAGGACTTTAAAAAGTTTGTCTGCGACCCGGTCGAATGCGAAAAGATCACGACCATACCTGACCTCTACGCGCGCGAAACACCCTACCTTCTGCAATCGTGCTTCAACTCCTATCACTCCGAAACCGAGATGATGCGCTACATGAAGAAGCTGGAGAACAAGGACCTTGCGCTTAACCGGACAATGATACCCCTGGGATCGTGTACGATGAAACTGAATGCTGCCTCTGAGCTTTTTGCCCTCAGCTGGCCGGAGTTTGGGGCCATCCATCCCTTTGCGCCGGATGATCAGGCCGCCGGATATCATGAGCTTATCCAAAGGCTCGAGCAGGACCTGAACGAGATCACCGGTTTCGATGGCATCTCCTTTATGCCCAACTCAGGTGCATCGGGCGAGTATACAGGGTTGATGGTCATAAGGGCCTATCACGAAAGCCGCGGCGAGGGGCACCGCGACGTAACCCTCATCCCGTCTTCTGCCCACGGCACAAACCCAGCCAGCGCCGTCATGGCAGGCACCAAAGTGGTCGTGGTGAAATGCGACGAAAACGGCAATATAGATGTGGAAGACCTGCGCGAAAAGGCAGAGAAGCACAGAGACAACCTGGCCGCGATAATGGTTACCTATCCTTCCACCCACGGTGTTTTTGAGGAGGACATCCTGGAGGTGACAAAGATCATCCACGACAACGGGGGGCAGGTTTATATGGACGGTGCCAACATGAACGCGCAGGTGGGATACACCAACCCCGCAATTTGTGGAGCGGATGTCTGTCACCTCAACCTGCATAAAACCTTTGCCATCCCTCATGGCGGTGGCGGCCCGGGGGTAGGGCCCATAGGCGTCAAAGAACACCTTCTGCCCTTCCTGCCCTCGCATCCCCTGAAAAAGACCGGAGGCAAGAAAGGCATCCACGCCGTGGCCGCTGCGCCATACGGAAGTGCCTTCATCCTGCCCATTACCTATGGCTACATCAGAATGCTGGGAAGAAAAGGCCTGAAAGAGGCTACCCGGGTGGCCATACTCAGCACAAATTACATAAAAGCCTCCCTGGAAGAGCATTATAAGGTGCTCTATACCGGCAAAAACGGCTGGTCAGCCCACGAAATGATCCTCGACTGCAACCCCTTCAAGAGAAATGTGGGCATTGATGCCATAGATATCGCAAAGCGGCTGATGGATTACGGTTTCCACGCACCGACAGTGGCATTTCCCGTGCCCGGAACCCTTATGGTGGAACCGACAGAAAGCGAGCCCCTTTCCGAGCTGGACCGCTTTATAGACGCCATGAAAACCATACGGGAGGAAATAAAAGAGATCGAAGACGGGAAAGCCGACAAGGAAAACAACGTGATCAAAAATGCGCCTCACACGGCTGCCATGGCCGCAGGTGACAGCTGGGACAAACCCTATAGCCGGGAAAAGGCGGCGTTCCCAAGACCCTGGTCGGCCGAGATCAAATACTTCCCGCCGGTGACCCGCATCGACGATGCATACGGCGACCGTAACCTGGTGTGCACCTGTGACCCCATAGAAAGCTATGCACAGGACTAGCCCGGCATCCGGCATAAAGGGGTCCTTACGGCATATGAGCGGCCCTGGCGGCACATGAGCGGTCTTGACAGCATATGAGCCGGTTTTGACAGCACATGAGCGGTCTTGACAGCACATGAGCCCGTCTTGACAGCATATGAGCGGTCTTGACAGCACAACCCGCACAAAGTTCGGACCCGTCTGAAGACCCGTTTCTGTAAGCAGGAAAAGAAAAAAAGGTCTGTGGAACAGTTTCCACAGACCTTTTTTTGAGGCAAACAGGCCTGTTACGACCTGTCCTTATTTTTTTCGTAATAAAGAAAACGCTTAATCTTCTTTGTGGGGGTCTTTTCAAAAGGCTCAACCTGCTCCTCAATCATAGTGAGCCTCGAAAAACGGTTCAGCCTTTTGTTAACCCGCCGCTGTATCTCCTCAAGGTGATTTCTTACCTTTTCCTGGGTCTGCTTATAGATATGATTCGCAGAGTCTTTGAAGTCCTGGTAGCTCTTGCCTGCAGAATTCCTGAGCTCGTGATAGCGTTTGTCAATCTCTTCGTAGTTCAGATGAACTTTGGCAACAAGCTTGCCTTTCAGCTCGTATACGAGCGACTCGAGAACATGACGCTGGGTATTGATCACAGCTTCTATGTCTTCGGGATAAATATTCTCTCCCGTTGAGCTGACGATCACATTTTTCAACCTGCCCCTGATAAACAGGAAGCCGTCCTTGTCAATCACACCCAGGTCGCCCGTTTTAAACCATCCGTCTTTGGTGAATACCTCCTTTGTCAGCCCAGGCTCTTTGTAGTAGCCCAGCATAACGTTGGAGCCGCGGGTCAGGATCTCCCCCTCACCTGTGTGCGGGTTTGGATCAAGAATGCACATCTCCTGGCCGGGGATGACAGGTCCGGTAGACTGCAGTTTGGTGTCTTGCGGACCGCAACCCGCTACAAGGGGCGATGTTTCTGTCAAACCGTAACCTATCGCATAAGGGAACCCGGCATTGCGCAGGAAAATTTCTGTTTCCTCGTTAAGCTTGGCACCACCGATGCCAAAAAAGCGGAGATGTCCGCCAAAGGCTTTGTTGATCTTTTTGATGGCCAGCCTGTGGAACAGTTTCCGGATATGCTTCTGACGCGTAAGGGTACGCATCACCGCACTTCCCGTGAGCTTCGGCAATACCTTGTTCTGATATACCTTTTCGATGATCAGCGGAACCGTAAGGATCATCGTTGGCTTCACCATTTGCATGGCAGGCAAAAGGACAGCAGGCGTAGGCAGCTTTTCAAGATAAGAGACAGAGGCACCACACATAAAAGGGATGATAAACCCAATGGTGCACTCATAGGTATGAGGCAAAGGCAATACTGACAACAGCCTGTCTTCCGGTGTCACATTCTGCATCCTGAGCGTGTTTACCGCATTCGACAGGATGTTTTTATGGGTCAGCATCACGCCCTTGGGCTTTCCTGTGGTCCCTGAAGTATACAGGATAGCCGCCAGGTCATCTTCGGAGGGTTCTTCCGGCGCAATGTATGTCTGCAGATCCGGGTCATCGGTTGCCTCTACGACGGCCCCGTTCAACTCGAGATTGCCAATACTCAAACTGGTAAGCCGATCCATCAGCAAGGCAATTTTTACCCGGTCGGGCAGCCCCCCACGCAGTTTGTGCGCCTGCTTCTCGGATACAATGATGCCTTTTGCCTCACTGTGCTCAAGGATCTTCGCAATTTCTTCCTCGGTAAAATCAATCAGAAGCGGTACCACCACCGCACCCATGGAAGTGACTGCCAGGTAGGAAACGCCCCAGTTGGGCATGTTCTGCGAAAGCAATACTACCTTATCGCCCTTCTTAATACCTTTTTTCAGTAAGAGATCACGCAACTGCGCAACTCTTTCGCCTACCTCCGCATACGTGAGAGAATCTTGTCCTGCAAAGCCCAGGGCAGGGCGGGCAGCAAAAGAAGTGACACTGTGCTCGAGTAAGGATTGAAAAGTCTTTTTCTTTGGAATGTTCATAAATGTTGCAAAACAATAGTTTAAAACGCAAAGATACTCATAAAGAATAAGGAAAACCCATAAAAATGCATAAATAGTAAGTGTCTTCGATTCATTTTACCGGGCAGCTCATCTTATATCCGGCGCATCAGATCAAATTTAGTGCCACGAATCTTATGCTGAAGAAAAAATTGCCGGCAGGAACAGCAGATGAGCTAACCTGCATTATTCATAAAAAGCAATGAACCGAGCCATGCCAACCAATATTGACACACACGACGATGACTATTGCATGGCGAGCTCTATGTGACCGATTTAATCAAAATTATAGACACATAAAATTGAGTTTTTTTCGAACAATTGCTCTTATCCCATCCAAGTCAATTACTTATAACAATTTCATTGCTTTTTGTGAATAATGCAGGCTAAAAGAAAGCCTGCTGCTTATGGGCAGCAGGCTATTAGGCATATCAATGACAACGAGATCAAATCCAGTTACCAGGGCACACGCATCCGCAACGGCACTGCCCGGAACATTTCTCAGAGGATGGAATAGGCCACGGCCACTCCGACAGTAACCACAGAGGCCATCACCATGAGCTTGATCAGGATGTTAAGGCTGGGCCCTGAGGTGTCTTTAAACGGATCGCCCACGGTATCGCCAGTGACCGCAGCTTTGTGGCTTTCGGAACCCTTGCCGCCGTAATGGCCTTCTTCAATATATTTTTTGGCATTGTCCCATGCACCTCCCGCGTTTGCCATAAAGATGGCGAGGGCAAATCCGCTGGAGATCGTTCCAAGCAGAAGGCCTGACACGCCGGGAACACCAAAGACAAGGCCCACCAGGACAGGCATCATCAGGGCTATCAGGGAAGGCAGCAACATTTCCCTTTGCGCTCCCTTGGTTGATATATGAACACATCGCGCATAGTCAGGCTCCGTTTTCCCTTCCATGATCCCCGGCATGGTGGCAAACTGGCGGCGCACCTCATCAACCATTTTCTGTGCAGCCCTGCCCACGGCATTCATGGTGAGGCCGCTGAACAGAAATACGGCCATCACACCCAGGAGTATACCGACGATCACCTTGGGGTTCATCAGGTTTACCTCATAGTGGTGCACGAAGTCCATAAATTCGGCTTCTATGGCCGGGATATTATTGATCAGGGCATCGGGCATATCTAGGAACTTGACAAACATCATGCGCACTTCTTCGAAGTAGGATGCCAGCAGTGCAAGGGCGGTAAGGGCGGCTGAGCCGATAGCAAAGCCTTTGCCTGTAGCTGCTGTCGTGTTACCAAGCGCATCGAGGGCATCTGTGCGGGCTCTTACCTCTTCGCCCAGGCTGCACATCTCGGCGTTGCCTCCGGCATTGTCTGCAATAGGCCCGTAAGCATCGGTGGCAAGGGTGATCCCAAGGGTGGAGAGAAGGCCGACCGCCGAGATCCCAATACCATACAGTCCGATATTAAGACTGCCCAAGTCAAAAGTAAAGCCCGTGGCAAATAAGAAGGCCAGTGTAATGGCTATCACGATGATAAACAGGGGCACCGCCGCCGAGATAAGCCCCGTGCCCACACCGCTGATGATCAGGGTGGCATTGCCCGTCTGGGCCGACTCAGCAATTTTCCGGGTGGGTTTGTAAGCCGACGCAGTAAAATATTCGGTAGACTGTCCGATCCCGATACCTGCAAGAAGCCCGACAACAATGGAACCCCAGATGCCGATATAATTGGGAAGCTGCAGGAAATACAATATAAAGAAAGAGGCGATCACGATAAGAAGGGCACTCATATTGACGCCGAAACCAAGCGACCGCAGCAGTTGTTTTTGGGTAGCCCCCTCACGGGTCCGTACGAGGAAAACGCCAAGTATGGAGAGCAGCGTGCCCGTTGCTGCTATCAGCATGGGGGCAATGACGGCATTGAACTGCATGTGCAGCAGGTCAGGGCCCATAAAGGCCGCTGCACCCAGGAGCGCCGTTGCAAGAATAGAGGCGGCAAAGGATTCAAACAGGTCGGCCCCCATGCCCGCTACATCACCAACGTTATCGCCCACGTTGTCGGCTATGGTGGCAGGGTTTCTCGGGTCATCCTCAGGGATGCCCGCTTCAACCTTTCCCACAAGATCCGCCCCGACATCAGCCGCCTTGGTGTAAATACCCCCGCCAACGCGGGCAAACAAAGCCTGTGTTGAAGCACCCATGCCGAAAGTCAGCATTATGGCCGTAATGGTCATCAGCTTGAAGCCGGGCTCCATTTCCTGAATAAAAATATTCAGGACGATAAACCATGCTGAAATGTCAAGCAAAACCAATCCCACGACAACCAGGCCCATCACAGCACCGCTGCGGAATGCCAGCCTCAGCCCCCCGTCAAGGGAGGTGCGGCAGGCATTGGCTACCCGGCCCGAAGCATAGGTGGCCGCTTTCATGCCAAAAAAACCGGCTAAGCCTGAAAAAAAGCCGCCGGTAATAAAGGCAAAAGGCACCCAGTGGTTCTGAACACCTAACCCGTAGGCCAGAAAAGAAAAAATCACCGTGATGACCAGAAACACGATGATTACAACTTTGTACTGCTGACGCAAATAGGCAGAGGCCCCTCGTCGGACATGCTGCGCAATTTTTTTCATCATATCCGTGCCCTCATCAGCACGCATCATGTTTCTGAAAAAATACCAGGCAAAACCCAGTGCCAACAAGGAACTAATAGGAACTAACCAAAAAATTGAAGGCATTTTTCCGCTTTTTACAGATTAATTAAAACAATAAATTTCATTGGACGTCGGCAAATTTAAGTATTAATCTTTTTCAAAACACAAGGAAACACCTAATTTTTTTCGGTCTGCCGGCTGCACCGCTGATCAAAAGGAATACGGGGAACCCTGCATTAACTATACAACGCAACAAAAATCATGTAAACGGGAATTGCCTGCAAAGCGTTTCACAAAATTGCGTATTTTTGTTTTTCATAGACGACAGGGAGTTTGCTTATGAAGAAAATTAAACTGGAGATTCTCGGAATATCATACAGTCAATCGCAATCCGGCGCCTACGCCCTGATCTTTGGGGAAGAAGGCAAGAAACGGCGACTTCCCATTATCATTGGCAGTTTTGAGGCACAAGCCATTGCTATCGAGCTGGAGAAGATGAAGCCCAGCAGGCCGCTCACGCATGACCTCTTCAAAAACTTTGCCACCACATTCAACATATCCGTTACCGAGGTGATCATCTACAAGTTCAGCGAGGGCATTTTCTATGCCAAGCTCATCTGCTTCGACGGCATCAAGGAAACGGAGATCGACTCTAGGACCTCTGACGCTGTAGCTATCGCGGTAAGATTTAAATGTCCGATATACACTTACGAAAGCATTCTGGATGCCGCCGGCATTGTGATGCAGGAGGGAGACGAGTCGCTGGAAGGGCAGCCTGCCAAAGGAACAAAGGAAACAAAAGGCGCTGAACCCGGTGAAACTGGCGAACAGTACAGCCATATGACCCTCAAGGAACTGGAAAAAAAGCTTATGGAAGCCATAGATTCGGAAGCATACGAAAGAGCCTCCGTGATCCGCGACGAAATAAACAAAAGAAAGAGCAGCGAGAAATAGTTTCTCGCCCCAGTGCATTATGTCGTTCAAATTTTATTGAGGATGGGAAAAATTGTTACGCGTTTAAAATGGGCTGTTCTGATTCTGGCGCCCGTTTTTCTTTTCAGCGCCTGTAATGGCACAGCCCCTCCCGGGGCGGATCTGGCGGACATTGCCAAAGTATGGACTTTTGAATCTGCTGTCGACAGAGACACCGGCCAGGAGATTGAGATATCGCCGGGCGACACGCTGATGATCACCGAGACAGACGAAGAAAAGTCCTTTGTCGTTGAGTCAGATTTCTGGGATCTGCACACACGCGGAAGCTGGAGCCACGAAGCAGACACCCTGCGATTGCTTCCGGAACTCACCGAGATCACCACAGAGATTGACTCTATTGTATATTCAGTAGATAATGGAACCCCCCTGCTGTATTACTTTTTTGAAGGCGACCTGGTGGCAAAACACACCGAGGAAAGCCTCAAAGGTGACGAACAACCGCTTACATTTGGTATTGAAGAGTTAACAGC
>PWRF01000194.1 GCA_003556325.1 Bacteroidales bacterium
ATCCTGGTGGTTTTTATAACCTGGGAGCCTGCCTCCGATAACTATGCGCCTCAGGTTTAACTGGCGGGTGAGATCCTTCCTTGCTTCATACAGCCTGGTAGCAAGCTTCATACCCCTGAACTCGGGATGTACCATGATCTCCATCCCATACAGGGTATCTCCTTCGGGGTTATGCGTGCCGATATTGCCAAAATCACAAATTTCATCCCACGACATATTCATATCGAAATCGTCGGAATCGATGATAAGGCTGCCGGAAGATGCCACCACCCTTTCATCGATCTCTATAACGATCTGACCTTCGGGAAAGCGTTTCAGCTGGTTTTCGATGTTTTCGCGTGTCCACACTTCCATGCCGGGGAAGCATATTTTTTGCATAGACACCAGCTGGTCGAAGTCTTCCATACGCAGTTTGCGCAGGGTCAGTTGAAATTCAAAGTCGTGAAGATCAATTTTTTCCATCTTAGTAGTCTTCCCTTATATCTATAACCTCTCCATCCCTGAAGTTGTCGGAAAGCAACAGATGAGCCAGCTTTTTGCCGGCGAGTGCGGGAGGTACCAGTTGTCCTGTCTCTTTCAAAGAGACGAATTTGTCGCGATGGACAAACTCGCGTTCAGTAGCAGACCGGATGGTGGTTTGCATTTTTGTGTCAATAATTCCCGGGGCCACCGACATGGTTTTTACGGGATGTTCCTCTTCCTTCTGTTCCTCGGATATGCACCGTCCGAACATGTCGAGACCGGCTTTGCCGGTACAATAGCAGCTCCATCCGTAGTAGGGATTTTGTGCTGCGCCTGATGAAATGTTCAAAATGCGCTTTTCTGTATCCCAGCCCTGGATGTGCTTGATGAAAGCAGAGGATAAAAGCATGGGCGCCAGCAGGTTGACGCGCAGGTGTTTTTCTGTTTCTTCAGGCGGGCACTCTTCCACGCGGTTCACCGGCTGAATTAGCCCGGCATTGTTAACAAGATATATTCCTTCGGCCTCCTGCTTATCCACTTTTTGAAATATCTGGTCCATAAGTCCAGGGATCCCTTGTGTATCCGCAAGGTCGTACAGGAAAAAGTCCAGCGGAACATTTTTTGCTGACGCCATTTTCTTTAAACTGTCGCTTTCACTGCGGGATATGCAAAGCAGGTGATGCTGCTCACCCAGCAGTTCCATGGCAAGGCCTTCTCCCAGGCCCCTGCTGGCACCTGTGATGATAAAGTATTTCATAAACTATTGTTTTTTTCAACTTAGAAACTCCACTTGTCATTCCTCTCTCTCCATGAACCCCACCGACTTTATGGACCCTGTGTGCGGGTGAAACTCGATAATCAGATCTTCAACAGGAAGGTGGGTGACAATGCCAAACTGATTGATCAGCATCCGTGCTTCTGCCCGGGTCCTGTCGCCAACAGAGATCACCAGGTCTGCGTACTCCGGAATCCTGTAATGAAAGCCTTTTGAGCCTTCACGGCCAATACCTTGCCGGAGTTGCCTGTGGATAAAATCGGTTGATTTACTCCTGTCGTATGCGATTGTAACCGGCAGTCCGTCCGGGTTGTTATTTTGCTGCACGCCGTCGGACGAGGAAAAATAGAAAAGGGTGTGCCTGGTTGCAATATTTTCTTTGTGTGGTTTATGCACAAAGCGATAGCGTATGGTATCGGATGCGGAGATGCCGGTAAACAGGTCGAGGTAGTCGCTTTCCATCCTGTCCATTTCGCCATACATAAACTCCAGTGCTTCTTTTGAATAGTTTATTTCCTGGAAGCCGCTGACCAGGTCAAACTTCTTTTCCCGCAATTCCAAAATGTATTCAGCCACCTCGCGTGCCCTGAACTCATCGCTTTTTTCGACCCACGAACTTCTCAGGGTCTCGCGCTGAATAGCGATGGTGTCGAGAAAAACGTGTTCAATTACCGTATCTATTTGTTCCTTAAGGTTGGTGTCGATAAAATAGTTAAAGGTGACATCGGTACCAAAATGCCCAACGTCGTGGCTTTTAATCAGCGACTTTTCCAGCTCTCCGTCTTGGTATTCCTTATTAAAACTATACAAAAGACCTGATTCGCTGAGTGCCATGAGAAACCCGCTATCCTCCTCTTCGATCCTGCCGGGGATGGTCACAAAATATGCCTGTTCGGGGTCGGGTTCTGCATATTTGCTGACGTTTACTCCGGTGATCTCATAACGGCGTGATGGCTCCATGATCACATCTTCCAGTCCGAGGTATTTTCGTGCATAGGGTGCATAGGGCCCCGGGCGCTTAATGGTTTCTGTAACCTCCACGTCAACGGTTACAACTGTTTGCGGGAGGAAATAGTAGGCCATACTGCCATCGTGGTTCCTGTCCAGATCCGTGATATGCCCGGTGGTGATCATAGGCGTGTAGCTGCTGCACCCCGCAAATCCCAGGATTGCAGCCATGAAAAACAAAAGTGAAATCCTTTGCATCAGAAAGCATTTTTAGGTCTAACGAAGAAAGTCAAGTGCGGCATTTTTGTCGAACTCAAGCGTAGGCTGATCCTGTCGGAACACCTTTATGGTCTTGGAGCCAATATACCTGATGTCATCGCCTTCGATGCGCAACATCGTTCCTTCTTTGAGCCCCACCACGATTATGTCGGGATTTGCTACCAGGAACTCGCGGATTCTGTCCTCGCGGCTTTCTCCGTTGTGGTTTGGGATGATCGCATCCGTATAGTGCGGATTAATCTGAAAAGAAACCAGGTTCAGGGTATCAAAGCTCCTGGGCTGGATGATGGGCATGTCGTTGGTGGTTTTCAGGGAAGGGCATGCAACGTTGCTGCCGGCACTCCATCCGATATAAGGAGTACCTTCACTGGCTTTCTTGCGAATGGCATCCATAACACCTGTCTCATGCATCATATGAACCAGGTGAAAAGTGTTTCCCCCGCCCACAACGATTGCTTCGGCCTCTTCGACAGCAGCTGCGGGATTGTCAGCCTTGTGCACGGAGTCTAGCTCATAGCCCAGCTTCATAAAGATGTTTTCCACCTTAGAGGTGTATTCATCGTACGTTATACTCACCCCGGCATAGGGGATAAACAATACCTTCTTTACGGATTCTCCCAGGAAGTCCTTGATATGCGGTTTGGTATAATCGAGATACTCTTCGCCGTAGTTTGTTGAATTACTGATCAATAACAATCTTTTTGTCATGTTTTTGCGTCTTTATATGTTCAATTCAATGGGTTATCTTGCCATTCGATTAATCATACCTCAAAGGTATAACAAAAAAGCGTATTTCAGTAATCTGTACCGCGTTTCAGATTAAGGGCGCCGGGTGTTGCCGGCGGGCTTGGCAGGATCTGCTAAAAAAGAGGTCTGTCAGCCTTACACCTGTGCCAATGCAGGTTAAGGTAGTCAGACCCCTTTTATCATAAACTTTGTGATCCTGTGATTCAGGCAACTTTTTCTATCATATCTGCAACGCGGCTTGCATAGCCGAATTCGTTATCGTACCAGGAAACGACTTTCACGAATTTTCCATTTATCACCTGTGTAAGCAATGAATCGACCACAGATGAGTGAGTGTTTCCAATGATATCGGCAGATACCAAAGGTTCCTGGCAGAACTCCAGAATGCCTTTCATGGGGCCTTCTGCCGCTTGTTTAAATGCATTGTTGATATCGTCTTTAGACACTTCGGTGTTGAGTTCGCAGGTGAGGTCTACCACAGAGCCATCCGGTGTGGGAACTCGCATAGCGAAACCGTCCATCTTTCCTTTCAGCTCGGGAATTACGAGGCCTACTGCTTTGGCAGCTCCTGTGGTGGTGGGGATGATAGACATTGCGGCGGCGCGAGCACGGCGCAGGTCTTTATGAGGTGCATCCAGGATGATCTGGTCATTGGTGTAGGAGTGTATGGTATTCATCAACCCCTGTTTGATGCCAAACGTGTCATTCAGGACCTTTGCCACTGGTGCAAGGCAATTGGTAGTGCATGATGCGTTGGAGAAGATCTGATGTTCCGGTTTCAGGTCGTGATCGTTTACACCGAGTACGACAGTTGCATCCACATCATCAGGTGTCTTGGAAGGTACGCAGAGGATTACTTTGCGTGCTCCTGCTTTCAGGTGTTTGCCTACACTCTCCCTGTCGCGGAACACCCCTGTTGCCTCTACGACCACGTCGATGTTGAGGTCGCCCCAGGGAAGGTTAGACGGGTCTTTCTCGTCGAAAACCTTTATGGTTTTGCCATCGACCACCAGGTCGTTACCTTCTGCCTTCACCTCGCCGGGAAATTTGCCGTGCACGGAATCATATTTTAAAAGGTGTGCCAGGGTAGCACTGTCAGTAAGGTCATTTACAGCAACGATTTCCACGTTGTCCCTCTCCATGACCGCCTTCAGGGTCAACCTGCCGATGCGGCCAAATCCGTTAATTGCTACTTGAATCTTCTTCATAATACCTTATTTTTTAATTTTTTGAAAAAAGGATCGTAAAGATACAAAAAATCAATTAATCCGAAAAAATGAATTGATACAAATGAAACGAACCATGCAATGGAGTTGTTCTGCAGGGGGATGGCTATCAGGCTCGGGGCACCGGATGCTGAGCACTGAGAGCAAGAAGGCTTTTAACTGTTGCCAGGAAACCCATTGAATACATTCACTTTCAGACATTTTGACATTTCGACTTTCAGACATTAATTAAAACACATGAATAAACGCCAAAAGCCATATCAGTCAAATGCAGCACCTGTATACTCCAGAAAAATATTCATTATCTTTGCATCGTGTAAAATAAAAGGACTTCATCATAGTTATTACACTATAAAACAACTTACTAAAAAGAAGGCTAATGTTACTATCTTTTTTGTTAAATATCCAGGTTGGCTCAGAAGAAGCCCTCACTGATACGCTGGCGCACACCGGTGCTGAAGCAGCTGAACCCACCCTGTCATTCTGGAGCCTGGCTCTGCAGGGCGGGATTGTGATGATCCCGCTTGTCATTTTATCTGTTGTGGCAATTTATATTTTTATTGAAAGATATTTTGCCATAAGCAGGGCGTCCAATGAGGAGACAAACTTCATGAACAACATTCGTGATTTTATCCACAACGGGCGCATTGATTCTGCCAAATCCCTCTGCCGGAACAATCAGTCACCGATCTCACGGATGATAGCCAAGGGTATTGTACGCATAGGGAGGCCGCTCAGTGACATTAATGCTGCCATTGAAAACGTGGGTAAGCTTGAGATAGCCAAGCTGGAAAAGAATATCGCGGTACTGGCCACCGTGGCAGGTGCTGCTCCCATGCTGGGTTTCCTCGGAACAGTAATGGGCATGGTGCGGGCCTTCTTTAATATGGCACAGGCAGGACCCAATATTGACATCAGCATGCTTGCCGGGGGTATATACGAGGCCATGATCACCACGATCACCGGATTGACAGTTGGGATTATAGCCTTTATCTGTTATAACATCCTTGTGGCCAGGATTGAAAAGGTTGTTTTCATGCTTGAGGCAAGAGCCACCGAATTTATGGATTTACTCCACGAACCGGCTTCTTAACATGAAAGGCCTGAGACAGGACGCAGATAAACAGGATGCCTGGCAAGGCTGGCATGAGTTAGCAGGAGTCAGTAAACAGTAAGACAGTAAGTTAAGAGTAATGCAATGGCAATAAAAGCAAGGAATACACGCAACCTGCAGTTCAGCATGGTGTCAATGTCTGACCTGGTGTTTTTGTTGTTGATATTTTTTATGTTGACATCCACACTGGTTGCCCCCAGTGCCATAAACCTCCTGCTGCCTTCAAGCGACAGCCGGACCATGGCACCCCAAACGATCAATGTGCACATAAACGAAAACAGGCAAATCTTCCTGGAAGCGGATCCGGTTGACCTGGAAGGCTTGCAGGAAGGACTGCTGGTTTCTCTCGATGGCATTGAAGAGGGCACTGTGGTGTTGCGTTCTGATCATACAGTACCCGTTCAGGATATAGTAAATGTTATTGATGCTGTGGAAAGCATGAACAGTGAATATGGCCTGCGTCACCGGGTAATTCTGGCAACTCAACCTCGGCAGTAATGGAACTATCCAATCATAAAGATAAGGTCCGTGCGCTTGCAGGGACGGTCATTTTTCATGCCGTTCTGCTGATGGTAATTTTGTTTTTTGGGTTAAAGCCACCCCGTCCCATGCCTCATGAGCGCGGTGTGCTGGTGGCCCTGGGATACACCGAAGAGGGAAGGGGAGACCGGCAACCCCTTTCGGCTCCTCCGCCTGTGACAGCTCCAGCACCGGCCACACCGGAAACAGAACCTGACCGGGTTGTCACACAGGACACGGAAGAGTCTGTTGCCCTTCCCGATGCGGTTGATGAGCCACACACCGCTGAGGAAGAACTGGAAACGGAAATTCCAGACCCCGTGACGGAGCCTGAGGAGGTGGCAGAGCAGGAAGAGGAACAGGAACCTGAGCCCCAGCCTGACCCAAGAGCTATGTTTCCCGGCCAGGATCAGCGCAGCACAGACCGGCAGGAACACGGCGAGACCGACGAAGAAGGAGACGAGGGAAGCCGTGAGGGCGTGATTGATGCAAATGCATTTGAACAGGAAGGGGGCGGCGAAGGAGTCGAATACAGCCTGACCGGCAGGGATGCCAATCTGTTGCCGCGGCCCGAGTATACCACATTGGCCCAGGGCAGGGTAGTGGTACGTATCGTTGTAGACCGCGACGGCAATGTGATCAGGGCAACAGCCGGGGCACGGGGCACCAATACAACCAATGCAACCCTTCATCGCCTGGCAGAGGATGCTGCCAAAAGAGCACGCTTTAACCGTTCACCGAATGCACCCGAAGAACAGATCGGGACCATTACCTATATCTTTATCCGGCGAAACTAGATGTCTTACCAGGACACACTGAACTACCTCTTTAGCCAGCTGCCCATGTTTCAGCGCATAGGACCCGCTGCCTATAAAGCCAACCTCGACAACACCCACGCCCTTGTCAATCATTTGCAAAACCCCGAAAAAGCATTCAAAAGCATCCACATAGCCGGTACCAATGGGAAAGGATCTGTGGCACATATGCTTGCGTCCGTGATGCAGGCACAAGGGTTGAAAACAGGACTTGCTACGTCGCCGCATCTTAAAGACTTCAGGGAACGGATCAAAATTAACGGAGAAAAAATCCGGGAAGAGGATGTGAGCGACTTTGTCAATCAACACAGGCCATTCTTTGAAAAGATAAAACCTTCATTTTTCGAGATGACAATTGCGATGACCTTCGATCATTTTGCAAAGCAAAGGGTGGATGTTGCTGTGATTGAAACAGGGATGGGGGGAAGGCTTGATTCTACCAACGTACTGCAACCTGAACTCTCTGTCATAACAAATATTGGTTTGGATCATACCCGGTTCCTTGGTGAAACGCTGGCCATGATTGCCCGGGAAAAAGCCGGCATTATAAAACCAGACACTCCGGCCCTGATCGGAAAACGGCAGGGAGCAGAGGTTGAAAGTGTATTCAATGAGGTTGCCGCCAGCTTAAATGCACCGGTTCACTATGCCGACGAAAGTTTTACCCTTATTGGACACCGTATGACAGAAAACCGGGGCGTACCCGGTATGGATGTTGAAATACTGCACAACGGGAAACACCAATCCTTTTTTCTCGATCTTACGGGAAAGTATCAGTTGGAGAACCTGTTAACTGCTCTGGCAGCTATAGATATCCTGAAAAAAAACGAGCGAATTGAAGTCTCCGACAGGGCAAAAGAAGAAGGCCTCTCTTCCGTAGTACAAAGCACAGGTATCCAGGGCCGGTGGCAGGTTATAGGGCAAAACCCCCTGACGATTTGTGATACTGCGCACAACAGGGAGGGCATGCAATATGTGACGGAGCAGATCCGGCACCTGTCTTACAGCAAACTCAGGATGGTGATTGGCATGGTGGAGGACAAGGATACGGCTACCGTTTTATCCCTGCTGCCTGAAGACGCTGCGTACTATTTTTGCAGGCCATCGGTGACCAGGGGTATGGATGCAAAGAAGCTGGCATCTGATGCCAGCTTCTGGAATCTTCGGGGAAGTGTATTCAATAATGTACCCGCTGCCCTTGATCGGGCACGGATGGAAGCCAATGAGCAGGACCTGATTTTTGTCGGCGGCAGCACCTTTGTTGTTGCAGAGGTACTTTAGTTTATTCTCCGCCTTCTTCCTCTTCTTCCTCCTCAGCTTTCTTTCTCTCCAGCTCTTTTTTGGCCTCGCGCCTGCGCTCTTCCAGGATCTTTTCCCTGGCACGTTCCCTGGCCAGGTGAGATACATACTCCTGAAGTTCCTGGTCCTGGCGGAACTCATTGAGGATCTGCCGGTACTTGTCCATGTTGATATCGTAGTCCTCTACCACTACCTGCACCATGCCTTGCATTTCGCGCTGAATCTCAGTTACATGAGGTGCAACCTGGTTGAAGGCCTCTATTTCTTCGTTGGAAAAATTACCGCCCTGTAGTGCCCCAATCTGAGCTGCTCTTGCAATCTGGTCAAAACGATCACGCGTCAGGCCATGATCCTCGATGGTTTCATTAATACGTTCCTGGGTGCTTCTCTGCAATGCACTCACCTCCTGGTTGGCATCGAAGAAGACTAGCAAGGTTTCATCGTCAAAGGCAAATTCAACATCAGCCCATGGATCTTCCTCTTCTTCTTTTTCTTCTTCAGCTTCCTCTTGTGCAATGCTGTGCGACGGCATGCTAAAGAACAAACCAAATACTATTAACAGAGCCCAAAAGCTTTTTGCTGAAGTGAATACGGTTTTCTCGATGGTTGTCATAGTTTACAGTGTGTTTTGGATTTGTTATTGTTGACTGATCAACAAAATTAATCATTATTCAAAAAGCAAAGCATAAAATTAAGTTAAAATAGACAAAAACCCGGCGTTTGTTTATAAACTATTCACTGTGGGTTAATTCTATTATCGCATATGCCATGGGATCAAGTACAATATTTATGCCATGCTGCATTATGGAATCCCATGTTGTTTGTTGAAGGGGTTTGTGATCTGTTTCTGAGCTAAGATATAATTTGGTTTTTTCGGGAGCCATAAGTTGCAGGAAATGCCCGGGTATGCTGATCCTGGCTTCGACAGCATCCGTGTGCGAAAAATTTGCCGCCACCAGTGCAACTTGTTTTTTTGTCCATCTGAGAAATGCGTAAAGGCAGGGGTGACTCCCTGTATTGGCCCACATTAGATCGTAAAAATGACCCCTTACGAACACTTCTTCTTTGCAAACCTGCAGGATCTGACGGTATTGTTGCCTGATTTTCTGTTCTTCCCTGCTGAGTTTCTCCTCGTTGCAATTCCCATGGTTGTACCATTTCTGGAATGAGGGCACGCGGCCATAGTCAAAAATTGTAGTTTTGCCGTCATCTCCGCTGAAGCCGCTGCTTCCTTCGGCTTTTTCCCCTGTTTCCTGGCCAAAATATACCATGAGGGGGCCTTTGTTCATGGTAGCTGCAACTGCCATGGCGGGGATTCCTGCTTGCGCATTCCCGGCAAAGTGGTGCGATGCAATTCTTTCCTCGTCGTGATTTTCCAAAAAACGCAACATTGCATCATCCATTCCCCCCAGTGATTGCCATACCGTAGTGATCCTGCCGGCAGGTGCTCCCAGCATGACGTCCTTCAACGTATTATAAAACCCCACCTTGTCGTAAAGAAAGTCAAAACCGGCTTGATGATAGCTGCGGTATGCATCGGGATTATATATTTCGGCTATGAAAACCAGGTTCGGAAATTCCTGTTTTACTTTTGCTATCATCCATTGCCAAAACTCTGCAGGAACCATCTCTGCCATGTCACAACGAAATCCGTCAACGCCTTTGCTTGCCCAGAACCTGACAATGCCATGCATGATCCGCCACGTGTCGGGCAGGGGGTCGAAATGCCTGCTTCCTCCGTCATGAATATTGACACCGTAGTTGAGTTTTACCGTTTCGTACCAGTCGTTGTATGAGGGGGTTGATGAGAAACAGTCGTTGCCGGTGGCTTTGGCCGGGTCTTCGGAGAAATCATGAGTATTGTTTTCCCTGGATGTTGGCAGGGAATAGACTTCATCGGGCAGTTTGAGCTTCTCACCGGGCAGATAATAAAAGTTGTTGTCTTTATGAAAGGCTTTATCTGTCTGGTCGCCGGCGCCGAACCGATACTCTTTGCCGGCTTCCTGGTCGCAATCGTATTTTCGTGCCACATGATTGGGAACAAAGTCGATAATTGCTTTCAGGCCTGTATAATGGCACCTCTCCAGGAGGCTCTCAAATTCGGCCATTCGGGTTGCAGGGTTCCTGGCCAGGTCCGGGCAAACATCAAAATAATCTTTTATGGCGTAAGGCGATCCTGCCCTTCCCTTTACCACCAGGGGGTTGTCTCCGTGAATTCCCTGTTCCGGATAGGCGCTGCAGCTTGCGTGCTCCAGCACCCCCGTGAACCATATGTGGGTGGCACCAAACTCTTTTACTTTCTGCAGGAATTGCTTGTCCAGGTCCCCAAACTTCCCGCAACCGTTCTCCTGGATAGTCCCCCAGGGCTTTATGTTCGTATGGGTGTTTCCTGCCAGCCGGACCAGTAGTTGGTATATAATGATTTTTGTGTTCATGGTTATGGGGATTAAAAATGGCTTATCTGTTTTCGGCCCTGCGATTTCGTTTAAGGGAAAAAATCATCCGAAAAATTGAGCAGGAAGATTTTTTGTGTGGCCCTGGTAAAAGCAGTATACAGCCATCTCAGGTATTCTGTGTCTGGGGTTTTGCCCGGTATATATCCCATCTCCACAAAAACATTTTTCCATTGACCTCCCTGCGCCTTGTGGCAGGTCAGGGCATATGCATGCTTCACCTGCAGAGCATTCAGATAGGGGTTTTTCCGGATGTTGGCAATACGTGTGCTTTTTTTGGCTATGTCCGAATAATCTTCAGCAACTGTTTCGAAAAGTTTTGTTGATTCCTGTCTTGACAATGCCGGCCCATCGGCATCCAGGGTGTCCAGCATGATTTTTACATCCAGGTCGGGCATTTCGGGATAATCGGTCATCTGTACCGTGACATCTGCGAACCTGAAACCATAAAGCTCCTCTCTTTTTACGATTCGTTTGATTTCCAGTATATCGCCGTTGGCAATGAATCCGGCATCGGTGTTTTCCGGTAGCCAGAAGTAGTTGTTTTTCACTACCATCAGCAGGTCTCCGGCATTTATTTCATCTTCCATAAACAGCACTCTTTGCCTGATATGCCGGTTATACATGTTAGCTCTTTTGTTCGACCGGCATATCATAAGTGCTTCCTCCCGGTTTTGGTTTGTGAAAGCGGCATCTACCTCATCTGCCGCGTCCTGGCCTTGCACCCGTATTACATCACTGAATCCTGTTGTTTGTATTTCAGGAAACCCTTCTGTTGAGCTGGCAAGCATTTTTCGAAGGCTTGTAGCATTGTAGAGGATCCCACTCTCAAGCGATTGCCTTACCACCTGCTTTAGCTCAAATGCATTGACGATCAGATGATACCGTTGCCGGAGGAAGTTGACATCCAGGGCAGGGCTTTCCAGTGAAAAAACTGGCGGCAGCTGGGCGGTGTCTCCGATAAAGATCAGTCTGCAACCTTTTCCGTTGTACACGTATTGCAGGAGGTCGTCCAGCAGGCTGGCACCCCCGAAGAGGCTTGCCTGTTGACCGGGCTGGCTGTTCCAGGGTATCATTGAAGCTTCGTCCACCACAAAAATGGTGTTTCGAAGGGTGTTTTTCTGCAGTGTCACTGCGAGCGCTCCTTCCCTGTCGGTTTGCAGCCTGTAGATCTTTTTATGAATGGTATATGCTTGCCTGCCGGCATATGCTGCCAGCACTTTGGCTGCCCTGCCGGTTGGCGCCAGGAGCATATAGTTAAGGCCGACCGAAGGCAATATGTTGACCAGGCTGCTGACGATGGTTGTCTTGCCGGTGCCGGCATACCCTTTCAGAACGAAGAGTGAGCTGCTCTCGCCGCTGCTGATAAACTCCGAAAGCTTGTGGATCAGAGCTTCCTGATCATCTGTCGGATCATAGGGAAACTGTTGTTTTATGGATTGGTAAATGTCTTTTTGCATGACAATTTATCAGAAAGGATAGCCGATACCCAGGTTAAAGTTCCATTTGCCGATACCGGGGATACCATCGGCCCACCTGTCTTCTTTTGGCAGTGCAGGGTTATGGAGCGGGAAAGCTGCATCAAGCCTGACCAGGAAAAAATTAAAGTCGAGCCTTACACCTGTCCCGAGACCGACAGCAATTTCCCTGAAGAAGCGGTCGAAGGAAAAATCACCTTGGGGGAACTGTTCGTTTTCTTTCAGGAACCAGACGTTGCCTGCATCCATGAACAATGCTCCGTGCCAGTATCGGTATACAGGGAAACGGTATTCTATGTTTGCCTCAAGCTTGATATCTCCGTATTTGTCAAATCTCAGTGCATCAGGTTCCTCGTATCCGCCCGGACCGAGATTGTAGATGCTCCATGCCCTCACGCTATTTGCACCGCCTCCGTAATAGCTTTTTATGAAAGGCATCACATCGGTATTTCCGTAGGGCAGGCCCAGGCCTCCCATAAGCCGGAACACAAGGGCCTTGTTTTTATCCAGTACCCGGTAATACCTGAAGTCGGCATCTCCTCTCAGGTATTGGGCAAATGGGATGTCGCGGATGGTATAGCTGTTTTCTTCGTTTCGGGACAGGTTAAACACATCGGAAGCAAGGTACATCAGGTTACCGGCAGATTCGAGGTTGGTGCGAAAATATACAAAATCTGTTTCCCTGTCGATCTGCTGTGTGCTGTAGGTAAAGTTGTATTTGATTCCGCCGATCAGATGGTCGCGGTACCGGCTTAAAATGAGAGGGCTGTCATCCGGGATGTTGGCTTGCAGGATAGAGTCGTTGAAAATCTTAATAGAGCTTATTTCCAGGGGGGTTATGTTGTGCTGCCTCCGGCTGTCCTGGCTCCAGCGCACTCCGTAACTTAAATTCAGCACATACCTTGTGTAATCCGGCCTTTGCCTGTAATTAAAACCGGATAGAACAGTGGTCTGTGGTCTTGCTGTACGTGAAACTCTGTCAAAACTGAAAGGAGGCAACAGCTTGGGAAAGTCCACCGAAACTTCTGCTCCAAACTCTACAGTGTTAAAAGGCAGCCGGCTGAAAACCTCCTGGTCGGCTGTTTCCCCCGATACCTCGAGTGCCCCTTTTAGCCTAAGATTTAATATCTCAGCGCCGCCAAATACATTTCTGTTCTGATAAAGAAAATTGCTTCCAATCCCCAGGTTCCCGGCAGTATTCATTCCCTCTGCTTCTATGGTGAATGCGTTGGCGGGTGCCCTCGTCAGCTCGACCTTTGCGTTCATCAATCCCAATGTGTCATTTGCCAGGCTTCCGGGATTATCTGACTCGCGGAACCGCACGTTGACATACCTGAAATTACGTAAGCCCGCCAGGTAGTGGTGCGTTTGTTCAAGCCGCTGCAAATTATACATCTCACCCGGCTCAAACAGGATGTTGTTTGCAATGGTGCCGGGCCTTATCTCAAGTGGGTTGTTGTGCAGAAAAGTGTAAAAAGCTTCGTTTTCAGCCGTGAATAATGTGGTGTCTGCATACTCCCTGTCCGGGCTAAGCCTTCTGTATTCAGGGAATACATATACGTTATTGATCTTAAACCTTTTGTGTGGAACTACCTCAAGGCTATCCCTGTGCCTGGCGAATTGCCTGCGGGGATTGTTGATTATTACCTCAAGGTCTACCTGGTTGGTGTTCAGGGTGCTGTCGACCTGGAAAAAAATAAAGTCGCGGGTAAAATTGAAAAAACCTTCGTTTTTAAGATGTCTTGTAAGTCGTTGTCTTTCCTGGTGCAGTATGTCGGAGTCATAGCGCTCACCTCTGCGGATCATGGAGTTCACGGTATCTGCATACACAAAACCTGCCAGGTGGCTGTCTGGTATCTCATATTGAATATCGCGGATGGTATAAGGCGTATTGCCTTCCACCCGGTAGGTCACTGTGGCACGTTGCCTTCTGGTTCTGACATCGTAGTCTACTTCGGCGTTAAAGTATCCCATGTTTTGGAGGAACAATTCCAGTTGCCTGACCGAATGATCGGCAAAGCCCGGGTCATAGATAACAGGAGGTTCCCCGATGGTGTTTTTCAGCCAATTCGTAAATCTGCCTTCTCTTCCCCTGTCGGCGAGCTGATAGACACCAAGATGGAACCGGTAAAAACCAAACAGGCGCCGGTTGGGGCTTTGCTGAAGGAAATTGCGTAATTCATGGGTCCGGACCTCAACATCTTCCGCTTCGATGCGGTTGCGGTTAAGCAAATACTGATCCTCAGGGATGTTTCTGGTAGGGCTGCAGGCCCCGAAAAACAGCAAGGCCATGACCACCAGAATCCATATATGTTGTTTGTTTTTATGCACGGAACCTGTTGTATGAAATTTTAACCTACAAAATTAATCAATATATGACTTATCCGGAAATAATCTCAATGCTGCCGTAATGGGAACCTAAAAAAACGTTGTCACGGGATGTCTTTTATACGTGCATTTTCCTTAGTTTTGCAGGAAAATATTCCCAATGGCACTTATTCAGTCGATATCAGGTATTCGCGGAACGATAGGTGGATTTCCCGGCGAGGGGCTTTCTCCTGTTGATGTAATGAGATTTTCTGGTGCTTACGGCATGTGGTTGAAAAATAAATACGGCAACCGGCCCATCCGGGTGGTTGTTGGCCGGGATGCCCGGATATCCGGTCCGTTGGTTGCCGACGTGGTTATGCTCACCCTCCGTGCCATGGGCATTGATATCGTGGATGCAGGCCTTTCCACGACACCTACGGTTGAAATGGCCGTTGTTCATCTGGGTGCACAGGGCGGGGTAATCATTACGGCAAGCCACAACCCTAAAAACTGGAATGCTCTTAAACTGCTTAATGAATCCGGTGAGTTTATGACAAGCCGGGAAGGCGAAGAGATGCAAAAGCTTATGACTATTGAGCAATTCTCTTTTGCTGATACGAACGGCCTTGGACGTCATCAGGTAAACGAGACCTTACTTGAAATGCATATTGAGAAGATCCTGGATCTTCCGCTTGTAGACAGGGAGGTAATTGCCAGTGCCGGGTTCAGGATAGTTGTTGACGGAATCAACTCTACAGGCGGCATTGCTGTGCCCTTATTGCTTAATGCGCTGGGAATAAGCGACTTACATGAGGTGTTCTGTGAGCCCACAGGTCTTTTCGCGCACAATCCTGACCCTTTGCCTGAAAACCTTGGGACCTTGTCGTCGGAGGTAGTAAAGCTCAATGCTGATCTCGGGTTAGCTGTTGATCCGGATGTAGACCGTCTGGCGATAGTGTGCGAGGATGGAGAAATGTTTGGCGAAGAATATACCCTTGTTTCGGTGGCGGATTATGTTCTTTCGCATACTCCTGGTAATACTGCCAGCAATCTTTCTTCAACGCAGGCATTGGCAGAGCTGACAGAAAAATTTGGTGCAGAGCACAGTTCTGCCCCGGTTGGAGAGGTAAATGTTGTGGAGGCCATGAAAGCCAATAATGCCGTCATAGGGGGTGAAGGGAATGGCGGGGTCATTTATCCGGAGCTTCATTATGGCCGCGACGCTTTGGCAGGCATCGCATTATTCCTGTCCCACCTTGCAAAAAAGAACATTTCCTGCAGCCGGTTGAAGCAAACATATCCACAGTATCATATCTCCAAAAACAAAATTGAACTTCCCAAAGAAACGGACCTGGTGAAGCTTATTGATGCCATAGCAGAGCTTTACAACAGGCGGAAGCAGGACAGGAGGGACGGTTTAAAGATCTGGTTTGACAAGGAGTGGGTGCATCTCAGGATGTCAAATACCGAGCCGGTTATCAGGCTTTATGCAGAGAGCGATAGTTCAGTGAAGGCGGATAACATAGCCAATGCTGTCAAAAGAGATATCAGCGAAGCCCTGAAAACGCTCTGATAACCTCCAGGGCCTGGTCAATGGTTTGAACGGGCTTTACTGTTACCACCAAATGTCCTTCCGCTTCACGCACCTGCGAGCGCCCCGGATTTTCATTCACATATTGAAGGATCTGTCCAAATTTTTTGCTTTGATAAAAACGTTCGTTATCCCGTTCAGGCAGGTGTGCTATCAGTTTGTTTGACTTAAGTATGATCTTGCTGATCTCTGATTCCTGTGCAAGCCACCGGAGCCTCACTGCCTTCAGCAGGCCTTTCACAGATTCAGGGAGAGGACCAAAACGGTCTTGCATTTTATTTGCGAAGTCCGATAACTCATCCGGTTCTGTTATACTGTCAAGATCTTTGTATAAGTTTAGCCGCTCTTCGATGCTGGAAACATAATCGCTGGGGATCATAAGCTCCAGGTCTGTTTCGAGATGACAGTCGGTGGGCTGTTGTTTTTCATCATCATCAGATCCTTCCGTTGCAAATACTTCTTTAAATTCTGTCTCTCTCAGCTCCGTAATGGCTTCATCCAGGATTCTGTGGTAGGTTTCGAGGCCCACTTCTGAGATGAATCCGCTTTGTTCCGCCCCAAGGAGATTTCCTGCCCCCCGGATATCAAGGTCGCGCATAGCGATGTTAAAGCCGCTGCCCAGCTCTGAGAATTCCTCGATGGCTTTCAGGCGCCTCCTGGCTTCATCGGTCAGGGTGCTGAACGGGGGGGCAAGCAGGTAGCAGAAGGCTTTTTTGTTGGATCGTCCCACGCGGCCACGCATCTGATGCAGATCGCTCAGTCCGAAGTGGTGTGCGTTATTTATAAGTATAGTATTGGCGTTTGGTATGTCAAGGCCGGATTCAATGATGGTCGTGGATATCAGCACATCGTATTCGCCATGAATGAAATCTACCATGATCTTTTCAAGCTGCGTGCCTTCCAGCTGCCCATGGCCCACAGCGATCCTTACGCCCGGACATGCCCGTTGAACAATATCCGCCACTTCGCGAATGTTCTGAACCCTGTTGTGAACAAAAAACACCTGGCCACCCCGCGAAACTTCGTATCCGATAGCTTCTTTTATCAGATCATCATTATAAACATGTACTTCGGTGATGATCGGGTACCGGTTTTTAGGGGGTGTGTTGAGGAAAGAAAGGTCGCGTGCTCCCATCAGCGAGAATTGCAGCGTACGCGGGATGGGGGTGGCTGTCATTGTAAGGGTGTCTACATTTACACGCAGTTGTTTGAGTTTTTCCTTGGAAGTGACCCCGAACTTTTGTTCTTCGTCGATAACGAGCAGTCCCAGATCCCGGAATTCCACATCTTTGCTGAGAAGCCGATGGGTGCCGATAAGGATGTCAACCTTACCGTTTTTGGCTCCTTCAAGGGCTTGCTTTTTTTCTTTGTTGCTGCGGAACCTGCTTACATAGTCTATGTTGCAGGGAAAGTCGGCCAGGCGTTCACTAAAGGTGTAGTAGTGCTGCAAAGCCAGGATGGTAGTGGGCACCAGGACAGCAACCTGCTTTGAGTCGCTGACCGATTTAAAGGCCGCCCGGATAGCTATTTCTGTCTTGCCAAAGCCTACATCCCCACAGATCAGCCTGTCCATAGGTATAGCCGACTCCATGTCACTTTTTACCTCCTGGGTAACTTTTTCCTGGTCGGGGGTGTCTTCAAAAACAAAAGACGCTTCCAGTTCGTGCTGAAGATATGTGTCAGGGGAGAAGGCATGTCCTTTCCTGGCCTTCCTTTTGGCATAGAGCTTTATAAGGTCAGCAGCGATGTCTTTTACCTTCTTTTTCGTTCTGTCTTTCAGCTTTGTCCATGCATTGCTGCCCAGCCTGTGCAAACTTGGCGCCACCCCTTCTTTGCCTGTGTAACGCGAGATGCGGTGCAGGCTGTGAATGCTTACATACAGGATGTCGTTGTTCTTGTATACCAGCCTGATTGCTTCCTGCATCCTGCCGTTGACTTCAATTTTCTCCAATCCGCTGAATATCCCGATGCCGTGGTCGATATGTGTCACGTAATCGCCTGGTTTGAGACTATGCAGCGCTTTTATGCTAAGGGCCTGTTTGCCTGTGAACTTGTCGCGAAGCCTGTATCTGTGATATCGATCAAAGATCTGATGGTCGGTATAGCAGGCCAGGTTGTTTTCCAAGTCAGTAAAACCTTCGTGAAGACTCATGAGCATTGGCTCGTAGGCAACATCCACAGGGTACTCTTCGGAGTCAGTTAGCGTTTCAAAAATGGTTCTTATGCGGTTGATCTGCTTCTGGCTGTCAAATAAGATGATGTTTGTGATCCCCTCTTGCTGGTTTGCGACAAGGGTGTTGATAAGCAATTCAAACTGTTTGTTGAAATTAGGCTGCGGCTGGTGATGAAAGGTGAAGCGCCGGGCATTGTCTTTTGCAAGGAATGGCCGTCTGAATTCAATCAGCTTGCAGGAGGTTAACTCGTTAAGTGCTTCATCGCCGATCAGGTAGTTGTCCTCATCGAAATAACCTCCCTTAAATCCTGCATGTATTATTTCTGCCAGGAGGGCAGTGTCTTCTGACCATACTATTGTGTTGGATGGCATCGTCCTGAGAAGCGATTCCTTGTTGCTGTTTGTCTCTTTTTCCAGCTCATGCAGGTCAGGCAGGATGCTTATGGTGTCCAGTATGTCACGGGAGAGCTGGTTGCCCGGATCGAATGTTCGCATGCTTTCCACTTCGTCGCCCATGATTTCGATGCGGAAAGGATAATCATTCGAAAAGGAAAACACATCGACGATGCCGCCCCGTATCGAAAACTGGCCGGGCTCCACGACAAACTCAACACGTTCAAAGCCATATTCCACCAGGACTTCCATGAGGAAATCAACCGATAGCTCATCGCTTTTATTAATGCGGAACGTGTTCTTCCTGAGAGTATTCCTTGATATTGTTTTTTCTGCGAATGCTTCCGGGTAGCTTACCACTACGATGCTTCCGTTTTCGCCAGACATCCGGTTCATCACCTCGGAGCGCAGGAGTATACCTGCTTTATCCGGTTCATGAGAAACAGCCGGCTTTTTTAAGGAAGACGGAAAGAAGAAAGTCCGTCGGTTTTCGTAGGTTTGGTCCCTTTCTCCCAGCAGGTTCTCAAGGTCATTAAAGAAATAGGCTGCCGTTTCTTTGTCGGGCAGCAGAAAAAGAAACGGTTTTTTTATTTTTTGCACGGCAGCAGATGCGATCACGCATGCAGAAGAACCGGAAAGCCCTTCCAAAAAGCCAACATCGCTGCCTTTCTTTCTCAGAAAATCGCTAAGCTCCTTAAATTGAGCACTAGCGGTAAATCGTTTCAAAAATTGATCAGGAGATAACACGGGTTAACTATTTAGGAGTCTTCCTTCATGTAAGTTTCCACCTTTTCGACCATTTCGCGGGGGCCAACAAAGAAAGGCGCACGCTGATGAAGCGTTTCAGGTTCTATTTCCATGATACGCTTGAAGCCATTGCTTGCTTTACCGCCGGCTTGCTCTGCCAAAAATGCAATGGGGTTGCATTCGTAAAGCAAACCCAGCTTGCCATCGGGCATTTTAGTAGTTCCGGGATACATAAAAATGCCCCCTTTGATCAGGTTTCGATGGAAGTCGGCAACAAGTGACCCGATATACCTCGAGGTATAGGGCCTGTCTGTTGGCGCATCATCCTCCTGGCAATACTTTATATATTTCTTCACACCCTGGGGAAAATAAATATAGTTCCCTTCGTTGATGGAGTAGATCTTTGATTTTTCAGGGAAGCGCATATCGGGGTGTGACAGGCAGAAAATTCCGACGGAAGGGTCGAGAGTGAATCCGTTCACTCCTTTGCCTGTGGTATATACGAGCATTGTGGATGACCCGTAGATCACGTAACCGGCTGCAACCAGGTTGATCCCCGGTTGCAAAAGATCCTTGCTTGTGCCTCCACCAACTTCAGTAACACGGCGGTAGATGGAAAAAATGGTTCCGATGGACACGTTAGACTCGATATTGCTGCTTCCATCCAGGGGGTCCATGGCCACTACATATTTGCCCAACTCGGAAAATTCGTTGCTGAAAGAGATCACCTTTTCATTCTCTTCGCTGGCGATAGCACAGCATTCGCCGCCTCCTTTGAGGGCTGTGATAAACATTTCATTTGCGAAGACGTCGAGTTTTTTCTGTGCCTCTCCCTGCACATTATCTTTGCCTACCGTGCCCAGGATATCCACCAGGCCTGCCGCGTTGATCTCCCTGTTAACAATTTTCGCAGCCGTGGCGATATCGTTCAGGAGCCTCGTCAGGGCCCCTTTTGCACGGGGGTATTCTGACTGCCTTTGTATGATAAACTCTGTCAGGGTGGTGATTTTTGCTCGTGGTACCATAATACGGGTGATTTTTCAGTTGCTGATTGGGGTTTTATATTTTCTGTTGATCAAATGATGTCCGGCAGTTGATCCCTGAGCATTGCAAGAGCAGCATTTCCTGCCCGGATGATGTTTCTTTCCCTGTTATCGCCAAACTGGTACAATTTGCTTACCACCTTGCCGCCTCTTTCAGATACTGCGATCCACACAGTTCCAACGGGCTTTTCTGCTGTGCCTCCGTCGGGGCCGGCGACGCCGGTTACCCCGATCCCGTAGTTGGTTTTCAGTGTTTCCATGACACCTTTTGCCATGGCCTCTGCTACCTGGCGGCTGACTGCACCGTGCTGGCTCAAAAGCTCCGCCTGCACGCCCAGGATCTCAGACTTTACCTTGTTGTCGTATGCCACAATGCTGCCGGTGAAATATGCGGAGCTGCCGGGAATGCCAGTTATCCTGTGTGCAATATAGCCCCCTGTGCAGCTTTCTGCCGTAGCCACTGTTTCTCCGCGGTGCTTCAGCATCCTCCCCACAACATCTTCAAGCGTATCATCGTCGTACCCCCATATATATCCTGGGATGATCCTGATGAGTTTGTCGATCTGCTCTTTTATCCGCTTTTCAAGGAGCTCTGTGTCCGGGCCTTTTGTTGTTAATCTCAGCTTCACTATGCCTGTTGACGGCAGGTACGCCAGCTGAATGCCGTGAGGGAGCTCTTTTTCCCAGCCTGCAATAAGCCTGGCCAGGTCTGACTCACCAATGCCGTGGGTTTGCACATTTCTGTGCAGGATGTATTGTTTGCTTTCTTTTGAACCCAATGAGGGAAGCACATGTTTGCTCATCATTTCCTTCATCTCATAAGGCACTCCGGGCATAGCAATGCAATGACCGTTGTCGTTTCTGAACCAGAAACCCGGGGCCGTGCCCACAGGGTTTCTTATGATTTCTGCCTTTTCGGGCACCATTGCCTGGTCCCGGTTAAGCTTGCTCACTTTCCGGCCCCTGTTTTTCAGAAATGTTGTGATGTCTTCGAGCACCTTCCGGTTCAGCACCAGGTCGCTTTTAAAAAACCTGCACAGCACATCCCTGGTAACATCATCACGGGTGGGGCCCAGTCCGCCTGTCATCAGCACCAGCGACGAACGGCCTGCCCCTTCTTTCAGGGTGTTGTAGATGGCTTTCCTGTCATCTGCTATCACCCGTATCTCTTCCACTTCTATACCGGCGTCGTTAAGCGCAGATGCCATCCATGCCGCGTTCGTGTTCACCGTCTTGCCGATCAGCATCTCCTCTCCGATGGATATTATAAAAGCCTTCATTGTTTAATTATGTCGAAATGTCAAAAGGCCGATAGGTCGTGCCTTCGGTTGGATTATGGACATTGCACGCTCCCTGACTGCCGGGACTTCGCTAACGCTCAGCAATAACCTTTGTTCTTCTGTTAAGCCGGAAACAATTCTCAAAAATAATCAATAATGCAGAAGATGCATGCATCAGAAAGGATTAGTTTAGCGAATTGCTTACCTTTGTCTTCTAAGGACAAAACCTGAGCGATATGAGCAAATTTAAAGAATCCGAATTAATTTTGAATCCGGATGGAAGCATATACCATCTGAAGCTGAAGCCTGAGCATGTGGCACAGCGGGTCATCGTGGTGGGAGACCAGGGCAGGGTAGACAAGGTTTCAGGGCACTTTGACAAAGTTGAACATAAGATACAAAACCGGGAGTTCAAAACGCATACGGGATATTACAAGGGCGAACGTATTACGGTTTTATCTACCGGGATTGGCACTGATAACATTGACATCGTCATCAATGAACTGGACGCCCTTGTAAACATTGACCTTGAGAAACGGGTCGAAAAAGAGAAACATACCTCACTGGACATCATCAGGCTGGGTACATCAGGAGCCTTGCAGGAAGATATTCCTGTAGACACGTTTGTTGCCTCGGCATTTGGTTTGGGATTTGACGGGCTTCTCCATTTTTACAAATACGACCGGGCGCTTGCCGGGCAGGATATGGAGGAAGCTTTTGTTAAACACATGGGATGGCATGAATATATGGCTCGTCCGTATATATTTTCCGGTTCTGCTGATTTGCTTAAGCAGGTAGCCACCGAACTTAAAACCGGCATCACGGCGACCGCCCACGGCTTTTTTGGCCCGCAGGGAAGGGAATTACGTATACCGCTTGCTTTTCCTGATCTTAATGAAAAGCTTGCGAACTTCTCTTTTTCAAACCACCGTATCACCAATTTTGAGATGGAAACGTCTGCTATATATGCGCTGGGCACGCTTTTAGGACACAGAACGCTTACCGTGTGCAACATTATTGCAAACCGCGCCCGGGGCGAATACAGCAAGGATTATCAGAAATCGGTAGACCAGATGATAGCTTATGTGCTGGAAAGGCTGGTTGAATAAATTTTCCGGAGTATGTCAGCACCGGGTTCTCATAATGAGATACAGGCTCTTGTGAGCATGATGGACGATCCTGACCCCCTTGTTTATAAGGAGGTGTCGGCAAAGATCCTCCGTTATGGGGAGGAGGCCATGCCTTTTCTTGAGGATGAGCTTATAAAAGCCAGGGAGGAGACCTCGCGCAGCAGGCTGGAGCGGCTGATGCAGCAGATACATCTTCAGCAGGTCTCCCGGGCTTTGGCAGACTGGCTGCACTCCTCCGCGCAGCAGGATGTGCTGGATGCCTGGATACGTGTTACCCGGTATCGCTATCCCAATTTGGAAGAGGGCCTTGTGCTCGACACTATCGAAACAATTCGCCGGGATATCTGGCTCGAAATGAATGATAACCTGACTGCACTGGAACGTATCAAGGTCTTTAACCATGTTTTTTATGATGCCCATGGTTTCTCGGGCAACATGGATGATTATCATCACCCTGATAATTCGTATATAAACAAGGTATTGGAGACCCGGAAGGGTAATCCGCTAAGCCTCAGCATTCTATACATGGTTTTGGCGAAAGAGATGAATATGCCTGTGGTAGGTGTAAATTTGCCGGAGCATTTTGTGCTGGCATATATGGGTGAATCTGTTGATCCGCAAACCCTGCAGATTGAATACGACAAGCCCCTTTTTTATCTTAATGCCTTCAGCGGCGGGGCTGTGTTTTCAGAGATGGAGATCAACGAGTTTCTTCATAAGTTGAAATTTGATCCCATGCCTTCCTTTTTTCAGCCCTGCCCGCACTCTCAGATCATTTTGCGTATGCTGAACAACCTGGTACTGGCCTACGAGCTTCGGGGCGATGCCCGTCGAAAAGAAGACATGATAACTCTGCGCGATCGCTTTGAGACTCTTATACGCTAGCCATGGATGGCTTAGTGGTTACGGGGGTTCATAAACGTCTCGGGTAACCTCAAACCTCAAATCCCGAATCGCTGCGCTTTCGGGACTTCGCTGCCGCTCAGCTTCAAACCTTTTATATAGCCCGGAGTCGCCTGTGCAGTCCAATGCTGCGCCAGACTTTACCTACCCCGCCATGGCCTTTTTGATCTTATCCAGTGGTATTTTGTCGCTTTTGCCTTCCAGGTCCAGCGCTTTATAGATGGCTTCCTGTGTGACCAGGCCGGTTTCCTTTGCAAAATAGAGGATGGCGTGAATGGCTGCATTGCGTGCACCAACACCCCTGAAGTCGTGCCGGATGACCTCCGCACCCGTTTCGGGCAGCTCCAGGCTGCTGTCGATAAACAGTTTGCCGCTGGTCATTTGTGAGATGCGGCTTTTGTTGTGGTTCAGGCCGTCCTGTGAGGTGATCAGCACCATGTCGGGAACGCTTATACCGTGAAAGTGGATGTCTTCGGGGCTGAGGTTCACTTCGGCAGTTGAAAAGCCAACTCCCACGGTAACCGGATAACTGCCTTTCTGGGTGACATGCAGGCCGGTGAGCATGGCGGCCTTAGCCAGGAGGTTGGCTGCCAGCTGGACACCTTCTCCGGCGGATCCACTCAACACCAGCGATTTTGAGGTGTTCAGGCTGCGGTCGAAAGACATGGGTACACGTGGTATTTTGTCAAGCAGGTTTTCGACCTTTTCTCCCTGCTGCTGTTTGAAAGCAGCATCCTCATTGACCCATTCGCCGACCTCTTTGCCTGCGCTTTCGACAATTTCCTTGAGTTTCCTTTTGGGGTTCAGCTTCACACCGTAGCTTGGACAAATTTCCATCACCTCCACGAGTGAAAAACCTTTCTGATCGAAAGCCTTTTTCATGTCGGCACTGATGTCGCCGATGCCCAGGACGCGTGACACGTAACGGGCGCCAGCTGTATGGGTCAGCTTGCAGATGTCGTACCCGTCGAAGGGATTACCCTGGAAGGAAGTTGTAGTACGGAATCCGTGGGGTGTAAGGCCGCTGGTCTGGCCCCCGGTCATCCCATAGAGGAAGTTGTTGTGCACCACCACGGTGATATCCAGGTTGAGCCTGGCTGCTTCCATGATGTGTTGCAGTCCGATGGTGGCACCGCCGTCGCCGATAAAGACCACGACTTTTTTGTTATCGTGTTCTTCCAGGCCGAAAAAAATGCCTGCGCCGAGTGCTGCCGATCTGCCATGCAGGCCGTGCACGGTATGGGTGTTCATACATTTGTCGATGATTCCGTGGCATCCGATGTCTGTCACCATGATCACGTCAAGCGGGGCAAAACCAAGCTCTTCCAGTGCTTTGGTGCTATGCTTCGCGATCAGGTCGTGGCCGCAGCCTTTGCAATAGGGCAGGGATTGTGTTTTAAGCATCGATTGTGTCATGACCGTACCTCCTTTATGATTTCTTCCGGGGCAATCATCTTGCCCATCTTACCAACAAACGTAATATTTCCGGGCATCTGCTGTCCGAACAGCAAACTTCCCAGTTGATTATTGATGCTTTCCTCAGCGATGACCACCTGTTTGTAATTTTTGATGATCTCTGCGTATTGACCAGGCAGGGGCAGCAGGGTTTTGGGTGTAAGTAACGAAACATTTTTGCCGCTCGCCCGCATCCTGGCTACGGCATCCCTGGCAGCTGCAGCGGTGATGCCGTAAGCGATCACCAGGGTTTCTGCTTTCGCTTCTTCATCAAGATCATAAAAAAGATAATCGTCCATACGCACCCTGACCTTCTCTTCCAGCCTTTTGGTGTTGTCCATGGCTTCCTTGTTGGAGTGCTGCAGGATGCCGTCCTGGTCGTGGGTGGACGCATTGATCCGGACCTGGTGATTGCCTTGGTTAACTGGCAAAAAATCAGGTACAAGGTCTTTGCCGGCTTTGTATGGTTTGTATTCGCAGCAGGTCTTGCTGTACCATTTTTTCTCTGTTTGCTGAATGTCGTCCAGCTTTGCCAGGTCGAAGCTTTTCTGGGTCATCACCTCTTCCTTTGAGGTGAGCAGGACGACGGGGGTCCTGAGCTTAATGGCTACTTCAGATGCTTTTGCGGCCATTTCCCAGCAATCGTCAAAACTGCTGGTTGCCAGCACCGGGAGCGGGTGTCCGCCCGACATGGTGCCGTTGAGCAGGAGCAGGTCTCCCTGAGCCCCGCAGGTGGCCGTTCCTGTGGCTGGCCCCAGGCGCTGCACCAGGACGATCACCATGGGTAGCTCCATCATGTAGGCCATGTTAACGGATTCAATCATCAGGGCAAACCCCGGGAAAGAGGTTGCCGTAACGGGGAGTTTCCCCGTGGCTGACAGCCCTGCCATCCATTGCAGGGTGGTGATCTCATCTGGAGCCGAAAGCATCAGGTCCATGCGCTGGCTGCCGTATAAATAGAGCAGGTTGGCAGGGGGGATGGGATAGCCGATGAAAGCATCCGCCCCCGAACGTGCCAGCGACTCAATGATGAGGCGTGAGCCGTCAATCAAAACGCGATTGGTGTTATTTTTCTCGTGCATATATTACTCCTTTGCTTATTAATGCATCAATATCGTTATCGTCAAAGCCAAGCCATTTTTGCAGCACCTCCCGTGTATGTTCGCCGTAGTGGGGTGGGGGAGACAGGCTTTCCACAGCCATATTGTCTTCGGTGTTGAAGGCCACCGACCGCACTCCTTTGATATGCATGCCGTCCTCGTAGTCGCCCTGGAGCATCATCTCCTGCGATTCCGGCACCTCAAAAACTTCTTTCATATTGAATACACCGCCCGCCGGGATACGTTTTTCGCCCAGCAGTTTCAGGATTTCCTCGCGGGTATATTTACCGATCAGCTCCTGCAGGATGCCGTTGATCTCCTGTTTGTTTTTTACCCTGTCCTGGTTTTTGGCATAGCGGATGTCGCTGCCCAGCTCGGGCCTGCCCAGGACGGTCACCAGGTCGCGGAACTGTTTGTCGGTGCCCGCCGCCATCACAATGCCCTTGGCGTCTTTGGTACCGTAGATGGTGCCGTAAGGGACGATGTTGGGGTGGTCGGAGCCAATACGCTCGGGGATGGCACCGCCCACGAGCCAGTTGGTTGCCTGGTTGGCGAGTGAGGCAAGCCCGGCTTTGAAAAGGGAGGCTTCGATGTACTGTCCGTGCCCGGTGCGTTCGCGATGCAGGAGGGCCAGCAGGATGGCTTCTTTGAGATGGTGGGCTGCCAGCACATCCATAAGGGCAACGGGCATCTTGACCGGTGGTCCGTCGGGCTCGCCGTTCATATAGGTGAAACCGCTCTCGGCCTGTATGATGGCATCAAAGCCGGCCCTTGGGTTTTGCAGTCCGTAACCGGTGATGTGCGCGTAGATCAGCTGTTTGTTATACTGTTTCAGGGTGGGATAGTCCACCTTGAGCTTCTCTGCGTCACCCGGCTTGTAGCTTACCAGTACCATGTCGCATTGGGCGGCCAGGCTGTATACCATGTCCAGTCCTTCGGGTTCACGCAGGTTGACCGCAAAAGAGGCTTTTCCCCAGTTCACACAGGAAAAATAACCTGAGATATCGGAATTGGAAGGCTCTTTGGGAAGTTTCCATTTGCGTGTGACGTCTCCTTCGGTGGTCACATTTTCGACCTTGATCACGGCGGCACCCAGTTCGGCGAAGAACATGCCCACGCTGGGCCCCGCCAGCACGCTGGCCAGCTCCATCACCTTAATGCCCGCCAGGGGCTTGTCTTTTCTGATTTCATCCATACTGTGCATGATCTATGTCTTCAATGTTATTAATGATGAAAGGACAAAAGGACAAAAGGACAAAAGGACAAAAGGACAAAAAGACAAAAAGACAAAAAGTCGAAATGTCTGAAAGTCGAAATGTCTTAAGGTCGAAAAGTCCGGGTCTGCGGTTTATTCTGCCAGGGCGAAGAGGTTTGAAGTTATCCACAAATTTGCACAAATGGTTTTCACAAATGCACACAAATGCCCCGTGTAACTTCAAACCCCCAACTGCCTCATTCTCAACCTCAACCTTAACCTCAACCTCAACCTTAACCTCAACCTTAACCTCAACCTTAACCTCAACCTTAACCTCAACCTCAACCTCAACCTTAACCTTAACCTCAACCTCAACCTTAACCTTAACCTCAACCTTAACCTCAACCTTAACCTTAACCTTAACCTCAACCTTAACCTTAACCTTAACCTCAACCTTAACCTTAGCCTTAACCTTAACCTTAACCTTAACCTTAACCTTAGCCTTAACCTTAGCCTTAATCTTAGCCTTAGCCTTCAGCCTGCGCCCAAGTGCTGCGGCCATCTTCTTGCTACTTACTTCTTACTTCATACTTCCTCTGCCCGGCTCTATATTACTCTTTCACAGGCGGTGGCTCTTCTTCCTTCTCTGCAGGAAGTTTTTTTGGCGCTTTCTTCCCCGTGATGGTGCCGATGATGATGAATATCACGGCAGCTCCTATTGCCACATAGGTGTCTTCCACAAAAATTTCGTTTTCTGCCAGCCAGTTCAGTCTGCGGGCCACGATATTCAGGAGGATGTTGAGAAGTACGGCGATGGTGCCTCCGATAAAGGCCATGCGTACGCCTTCTACTTTGATCCAGCCCCTCTGGTAGATACCCATTACAATTACGATGGCGCCGATGGCCCTTATCCCATAAGATATATAGGCGAGATCAAGGATGGCCCCGGAGGCGTAATAGGCTATGGGGATGGTGATCACATTGACCATGATGACCAGGCGCCTTGCTGTGCGGATGATGCTGGCATCCACTGCGGTCTTGTTGATGAGTCCGTGGTAGATATCTTTGGTGGCGATGGTCACCACGGCAAAGTTCACCGGGCCTACGGTAGAAAGGATGGCTGCCAGGATCCCTGCCAGGGCGATCCCGCCCAGCACGGGGTGAATGAATTCCGGGGTGGTCATCAGCGTGGGAAGTACCAGCTTCGGATCGATCCCCCCGGCTTCGCCTATGGTGGGGTCAAACAGTGGGCCCGTGGCTGTGATGTCATAAAACTGTCCCGTTTTCACCATTAGGCCCAGCAGGGCAACCAGGATCCCAAACGGTGCGATGATGAAAGCGGACAGGACGGCGGCCTTTTTTGCGGTGGCTGCCGACTTGGCCGCGAAGATGGGCTGGATACTTGCCTGTCCGGCCATGCCTCCCAGCACACCCCCCAAAATCAGGTTCCAGGCATACCCAAGTCCGCCACTAAAGGGATTGTACAGGTTCTCCGGTGAGCCGAGCTCGACAAGCTGGCTATGAAGAGAGCCGAGACCATTGATCTCATTAAGTCCGATGACGGTTGCCACGCCCATGCCAAAAAACATCACGACCACATGCATAATCCCGGTGATAGCCAGCGCGTGCATGCCACCGATATAGGTATACCCCGTAATGATGATTGCCGCGATCAGGATGGACTCCAGCCTGCCGAAGTCGAACATTGCTGCGATTACGCTGCTGGCAGTTTGAAGCTGTACAAATGCCAGGACGATGTAGGCAAACATGAAGGCAACAGCTGAAACAGCTCTGGCCCTTCGGCCAAAAAGGTTTTCCAGCATCTCGCTTACGGTATGTACGTTGTTTTCGCGGTAGTGCCTGGCCACGGTAAATCCGATGATGACCATGCCGAGGGCTGTGGAAATGTTGTACAGGATGGGCTGCATGGTGCCTGTTTCAAAGGCCTTTTCGCTGACACCTATAGTACTCATCCCGCCAAGCCACTCTGAGGCAACCACTACGGCACAGGCAATCACGCCAAGGTTGCGCCCTGCGATCAGGTAATCAGCGGCAGAGCGACTTGCTATCTTTTTGGTGAAAAAAGAAATAAACGTAACAAAACCAAAATAGGCAATTATTATTAACAGGTAGATATTCATTTCCGCATAATTAGAGTAATGGTGTAAAAGCCGCAAAAATAATGAAAACCTTCAGATAAGAAAACAAAATGTGCATCAACCTGGGAAATAATGCAGAGAGCCACCTGTGGAGTCCTGCCTGGCCCCTGTAACAGAGGCCAGGCAGTTAACCTGCCGTTTTTTGCAAAGCAGTCCGAGGAAAGCAAATATCAGTGCCTCTTTGAAATCTGTGGTCTGATCATCAGGTACGTGCAGGGCGATGGCTCCTGGTGTCAGCTTGCGCAGACATTCCAGGAAAAATGTATTGTGCGCGCCACCCCCGGTAATCAGCATTTTACCCGGTTTATCAGCCTCCACTGCTCTCTTGATCTGAAAGGCAGCGTGCTGGTACCAGGTATGCAGCATGTCGGGCAAAGAAAGATTGCTATGCTGCAGCAAGGGAAGAATATGTTGTCTGATCCACTCTTCTCCAAGGCTTTTGGGTCCTTTTTGATGGTAAAAAGCCAGCTTGTTCAAAGCTTGCAGCAGCACCTGGTCCGTTTTTCCGCCCCGTGCAATGATCCCTTCAGGATCGTATTCAAGGTAGCCTTGGTGGTGCCTGTTGTTTTTTGTGTTGCTTTGATATTGCCGTGCAGGAATTTTTGCCTTTCTGACGAGGTAATTGATCACGAAGTTGAATGGACAAATGTCGAATGCCACACGTTGGCCTGCCTGTTCAAAGGAAATGTTTGAAAACCCACCGAGGTTGAGGCAAAACGTGTATTCACGAAAAAGATGACGGTCTCCCATCGGCGCGAGGGGTGCTCCCTGCCCGCCAAGTGCCACATCCATCGACCTGAAGTCGCTCACGGTGTCGCATCCGGCGGCGGCAGCTATGGCAGCTCCATCCCCAATCTGCAAGGTGTACCCATTTTCTGGTTGATGAAATACCGTATGCCCGTGGCTGGCGATCAGTTCATTTTTGTGCAGGTGATTTTTTTCCAGGAAGCGCCTGGCCGTGGTGCCGATGTAATGCCCGTATTCCACGTGCAATGCGTGGCAGCTACGGGCATCAAGGCCGGAAGCTGCCCGGAGCTTGACCCGCCATTGATCCGGATAGTCAATGGTTTCGGCAACCAGGATTTCATAATGCCACTGGCCGTTGCGATGGGTAAAAACGCAGTGGGCAATATCTAATCCGTCAAGTGAGGTTCCGGACATGATGCCTGTTACGTAATGTTTCATATACAATCTGTCGAAATGTCAAAATGTCGAAACGTCCCAATAATCATCCTCCTGTATGGCAAAAATCCTGTTCCCAAATGATCGGGATTTACAACATGGGTGTTTCATCAACTACTCCATCCTCAAACTTAGTTTCAAACTCAACCTCAACCTTAACCTCAACCTTAACCTCAACCTTAACCTCAACCTTAACCTCAACC
>PWRF01000250.1 GCA_003556325.1 Bacteroidales bacterium
CCTATGAAAAAGGAAATGTCTTTGTCAGAGCCAGGGATCTGGCACAACTGACCGGCGGTGACGAAGCCATCACGGAGATCGCCATCCTGCTAAAGGACGAAAAGTACATTGGGGAAATACGCACATCGCTGCAAGAGGATCATCCCGGGCTCAGGATAAGAAGCTGGACTGAGCTGGCGCCCGACCTGGAGTTTGTGGTGGAGTACACGGAACTGAGCCTGGTGGTGATCGTCGCGGTCATCTTGCTGGGAGTGGCCTTCGGCATCTTAAACACCATCCTGATGTCGGTGCTGGAGAGAACCCGCGAACTGGGCGTGCTGCTCTCCGTAGGCATGAAAAAAAGCAGGGTGTTTGCCATGGTGATCCTCGAAACCGTCTTTTTGTCACTTACAGGTGGTGCTGCCGGCTTCGCATCCGCCTTTGCCCTGATCACATTGCTCCAACCCCGGGGTATCGACCTCTCTCGCATCGGCGGAGAAGCCCTGCGCGACTTCGGCTTTTCACCCATGCTTTACCCCAAACTGGAGTTGGATTTTTACATAAAAGTCACGCTGATGATCATATTGTTTGCCATCCTTGCGGCCATCTACCCGGCACGCAAGGCCGTTAAGCTGCAACCCGCCGAGGCGGTGAGGAAGTAGGTGGGTTTGAGTTTTGACCAGGCGAAACTATGCGAGAAACAAAAGCGCAAATCACTGAATCAATTGACGTTGAAAAATTATTGCAAAATGAAACGCCCATGTTGTAAATCCCGACCATTCGGGAACAGGATTTCTGACACACAGGAGGATGATTATTGGGACGTTTCGACATTTTGACAGTTCGACATTTTGACAGTTGCAACACAACGCCCAAACTTTTGCCAAAAACATAAACACCTCAACAACTACTGGTTACCAAAAAATAAACACATGAATACACCATTTGCAACAAAGAGTTTTTCTGGCTTAGTACTCAGCGCACAGCGCCAATCACTCAGCGGCAGGTCTCCTGCGCCAGGCGCCGGGCACACAGCGCCCATCGTCCGGAGCCCCAAGCCGGACTGCACGCATCCGGCAGCTAATGCGCAAAAGCCACCCAAATTCAAACATCAAACTTCGGACAGCAGTGGTTCTGTCCCTTCCAACCTCAAACTTTTCTGTTTTTTCCTGGTGCTTCTTCTGGCGGGCAGTGCAGCAGCCCGGCCATGCTGCGACAACTTCTCCTTCCGGTTGCGGGGATACATGAAGGCTATGCCGGGACTGCACCTTGACCGGGATTTCGGCGACCCCTCCTTTCATAACACCTTCCACAACAGGCTGAATTTCAGATGGGACATTATCGATTATCTGGATCTTCGCATAGAAGGGCGCAACCGGCTGCTGTATCATGAGTTGTACGATGAGATCCCCGGTATCGAAGATGTGTTTGCACAGGGTGATGCGCTGGTGGATCTATCGTGGCTGTGGTTATCAGATGGAGGATGGATAGGGCATTCGGAGGTGGACCGCCTGTACCTCAGCTGGCGCAGGTCGAGCTGGAGAGTGCGTGCCGGGCGGCAGCGTGTCAACTGGGGCATAAACCTCGTATCCAATCCAAACGACCTTTTCAACACCTACTCTTTCTTTGATTTCGATTACCCGGAGCGACCCGGGACGGATGCCGTCAGGGTGCAGCACTATATAAGCCGCCTTTCAAGCATAGAAGTGGCCGTGAGCCCGGCACGGAACAATCGCGACATGGTGGCGGCAGCAAAATATGCATACAACCTGCGGGGCTATGACATCCAGGTCCTCGGGGGTTATTTCCGCGACAGGATGACCCTTGGCGGCGGTTGGGCCGGCCACATCGGCGGGGCAGGCTTTAAGGGAGAAATCAGCTGGTTCTACGATATCGACGAGCGGCAGGATATAGACCGCGGCAACATCGTAGCCGCAGCTGGCTTAGACTATATGTTTGCCAACGGCACCTTCGTTGTGGCAGAGTTCCTCTATAACGGCGGGCATAACCGCACTGGCGAGGACATCTTCCTGGTGACCGAACCCATGCGGGCCGATGACATCATGTTCTCAGAATATGCCATCACACTGAATGCAGATCATAGCTTTTCACCCATCTTACAAGGTGGAATGGCAGTAATGGTGCTGCCCGACATCGAAGCGGTATTCGTGATGCCACAGTTCAGCTACTCCGTGGCCACGGACCTGGATTTTGAGTTTGTGGCACAAATCTTCGCCGGAGGGGACGGCACCATCCTGGAAGAAGCCGGCCACGGGTTTTTCGGGTCACTAAGGTATTCTTTCTGATAAGCTTAAGGTTCTGGTTAAGGTTAAGACTAATTGTCCTTTTGTCCTTTTAATAATTAAACACATGAACTCACTGCACATAAACCCCGCCATGGAGCACAGCCCGGCCTGGCCGGACCAGAGCAAATTGCTGCCCGGCAAAAACCGGTGGCGCGCCACGTTGTTTTACCTGTTGCGCCTGATTGTTTTGCTTATCCTGCTCCTGTTTGTATTTCTTACCAGGGCAAATGCATATTTCAGCCAACCTGACCGGCAACGAGTGGCCGTGGTACTAAGCGGCGGGGGCACCAAAGGAATGGCACATATTGGCGTGCTGAAAGCCCTTGAAGACAATGACATCCCCATAGATTACATCGCCGGGACATCCATTGGCGCCATCATAGGCAGCATGTATGCCGCCGGATACACGCCCGGAGAAATAGAAGATCTTGTCCTCTCTGAAGAGTTTGAACAGGCTGCTGTAGGCCGTATTGACGAAAGGTACCGGCAATTCTACCTGGAACCCCGGCCCGACCCCTCCTGGGTATCCCTGTATTTTTCCTGGGAAGACCGCATGGAGATGCAGAACGTAATCCGTCAGAACCTGCCCGCAAACATTGTCTCGCCCTATCTCATGGACTTCCTTTTTATGGAATACCTGGGGCCGGCAGGAGCAGCCGCAAACTTCTACTTCGACAACCTGTATATCCCGTTCCGCTGCATCGTAACCGAAATTGAAGGCAGAAGGCCCGTTACCATGCGCGACGGCAGCCTCCCCGATGCAGTAAGAGCCTCCATGACATTCCCCTTCTATTTTCAACCCATCGAAATAAGCGGGAAGCTTATGCTGGATGGAGGAATGTTCAATAATTTCCCTGTGGACGTGGTCATGGAAGAATTCCAGCCGGATGTGATCATCGGCAGCGTGGTGAGTGGCAACCCCGAACCACCGCAGCGCGACAACATTGTCTCTCAACTGGAAAACCTGCTGAAACACCCTACAGTATACGAAATTCCCGAAGAGATTGGATTGGTGATCAATCCGGACGTTCCTGATATTGCCATCAACGATATGAGCCGCAATGCAGAACTGATCGAAAGCGGCTACCTCGCAACCATGCTCGAACTTGATCGAATCACAACATATGTCACCAGCACAGTAAACAAAGAGCAACGCAACCATCGCCGAAACACTTTTCGTGAAAGCATCCCCGACATGGTGATCGGTAACATAGAGATACACGGACTCAGAAAGGAACATAAAATGTATGTCCTCCAGGCCCTTGACCACGAATCCCTTCCCATGACCGTTGACCAGGTAAAATACAATTACCTGAGCATGCTCCTTAACAACCGCTTCGATTATGTATACCCTTACCTGAGATATAACCCCCAGACCGGCTTTTTCATCTTTAGCCTTGAAATGGAAAAACGAAGGGAGTTTCTTCGTTCCTTCGGAGGCAATATTTCATCAAGGCCGGTAAACCACCTGTTTGCGAAACTGGAATATGCCCGCTGGGGAAAGACCCCCCTGACGCTCTCGAGCAAGCTCTATTTCGGCAATTTTTACAATAGCTTCGGGGCTTCGGCGCGACTTGACTTTCCCGGAGAAGCACCCTTTTATCTGGAAGCAAGAAGCAAATACAGCAGATGGGAATATGCAAAAAGCACCGTCTTTCTTGTCGAAGACCAGGACCCGCCATTCCTGACACAAAGAGAATTCAAAGGACACATACACCTGAGTTATCCCATCGAAAACAACAGAAAGTTCAAATTCGGGGGGGCATATGTTGCCGGCCGGAACGACTTTTTCAACACAAGAAACTTCTCTGAAACGGATACCATGGACAGATCAACGTTCAGACCCTGGTTCATGGAAGCATGTTTCGAAAAAAACACCCTGAACCGGAAACAATATCCCACCCGGGGAAACAAAATACATGCCTCCTTCCGGGTGGTAAGCGGTCGCGAGAAACATAAGCCCGGAACAACATCCTTCCATTCCCTCTCCTACGAGGAAGAACACTCATGGATCGAGCTGCTGTTCAGATACAAGAACTTTTTCTATACAAGAAGCCGGTTTAATCCCGGATTCTCTGCAGAAGCATTCCTCAGCCAGCGGCCGGCATTCAGAAATACCACCTCAACTCTGGCAATGGCAAAACAATATAACCCCTTCCCGGTAGCATCCACCATGTTTCTCCCTGAATTCCGGGCAAACAATTATGTGGCAACCGGCCTGAAAACCATCTTCGACATCAGCAATGCTGCTAGCATCCAAACCGAAGCCCACCTTTTTCAACCATTAACGACCATCGAAACCAATCAGCAACAGCAAGCTAAATTTGCTGATGCCGAACTCAACCCGCAATTAATGGCAAATATGGCATTGGTCTATCATACCCCGCCCGGCCCCCTCAGCATAAGCATGTCCTATTTCCATAACGAAAGCGAAGCGTGGGTCTTCATGATCAATTTTGGCTTTATTTTGTTTAATCAGCAGGCATTTATGTAAAAAAATGCAGAATTATTTAAAATGTTTATGCATATTTGCAATATCAATTAACTGAAAAACAAATACTTAAACGGCTGTTTCAGTTTTTCATCCCATCTTTATTATTTCACGACAGACATATACCATGAATACACACGAGAAACAATACAGAATCCGCGTTGCAAAAGTCACAGACAAGGGCCAGATCTACGATCTGCTCCGGGAAAATATCGCACGGGAGAAAAGACTGGTAAACCCTTCTCTTGTTCACAGTGACTTTATGGAAGAGTTTGTGGATAAGCTCATTGAAAAAGGGAATATGCTGGTAGTGGAAAACATCCATGAAGAACTGGAGCTTATTGGTGAGATTCACGACTATTGCACCGGCAGCAGTAAAGAATGCGATCATTTTGATTTGCAGGAGTTCAGCTTTTTCTCGCGAATGGATACCACATCTGCCGACCGGGAAAAAGAGATCGTTACCTGGCTGTTCGGAGAAATCCAGGAAAAACATCATAACGTCTTCCGTGTTGAACTCAATTCTCCCGTGAGCAGCTCTGACTCCGTTGCACATTATAAAAAAATGGGTCTGACGGTAGAAGGGAATTACAATGGACGCCTGGGCTCCAGCACAGGCTCATTCAGGCCCCTTGTACCCCTCTCATGGACAAATCCCTCCTTTAACTGATTCTTTACCCCCAAAGCCGGAAGGCTGTTTGTTTTATTTTTATCTTTGATGCCGGAAAGATGGTCGCCGGGCACCGGGTGCTGGCCAGACCTTTCGACTTTTCGACTTTTTTACATTTTGATAAAAAGTAAAAACATGAAACGCCCATGACAGGACTTTTGACACACAGGAGGATGATTACTGGGACGTTTCGACATTTCGACATTTCGACATTTCGACATTTTGACAGTTGCAACACAACCCCTAATCTTTCACCAAAAACATAAACACCTCAACAACAACTAGTTACCAAAAAATAAACACATGAACGCATTAAGGATCTTCACACTATTTTTCGCACTAATCTTTTTCACAATGGGAAACACAGCAGATCTACAAGGGAAAGATCACCACGGTGATCGCGGTGAACAAACGCATGTTCTCCTCAGGACGGACAAAGGCGACATGACCATCAAGCTGTATGATGATACCCCAGAGCATCGCGACAACTTTATCAAGCTTGTGGAAGACGGCTTTTATGAAGGACTTCTCTTTCACCGGGTTATCGAAGGCTTCATGATACAGACCGGCGACCCGATGAGCAAAGATGCAGTGCCCGGCGAACCCCTGGGCTCCGGAGGACCCGGATACACCATCCCCGCAGAGTTTATCCCCGGACATTTCCACCAAAAAGGAGCACTCGCAGCAGCACGGCAGGGCGACCAGGTGAATCCGGAACGAAGATCTTCGGGGTCGCAGTTCTACATCGTTCAGGGAAGAACCTGGAGCGACGCTGAGCTCGACCAGATGGATGCCAACCGGGAGAAGGCATTGACCGAAGAGCAAAGGGAGGTATACAAAACAACAGGCGGAGTGCCCCACCTCGACGAAGCCTATACCGTCTTCGGCCAGGTAGTGGATGGTATGGAAGTTATCGACCGCATTGCCGCCGTCGATACCGACGATCGTGACCGCCCCAGAGAGGACGTCCGTATCATTGAAGTGAAAATCCTGTAAAAATCGCACCAGATTATGCTTGACAAGATCAACGACCTGCTTGAAGAAGTAAAGGAGTTTGACGCCAAAACCATAGAAGAAGCGGAAGCATTCCGGATAAAGATGCTTTCAAAAAAAGGGACTATTCCCGCACTTTTTCAGGATTTTAAGTCAGTCGCCCCCGAAGAGCGCAAAGAGGTCGGAAAAAAGCTCAATGAGCTGAAACAGGCTGCCAGCGAAAAGGTAAACACCGTCAAAAAAAGGATAGCAGCAGCCGAAGACAGCCGGAAAACAGCCGGGGACAAACCGGACATGACCATACCGGCAAACTTCGACCCTATTGGTTCCAGGCATCCCCTCTCAGTCATCAGAAACCGGATCAACAGCATCTTTCAGCGCATCGGGTTCGTGATATCTGAAGGGCCGGAAATCGAAGACGACTGGCATAACTTCAGTGCGCTGAACTTCCCCGAAGAACATCCCGCCAGGGACATGCAGGATACTTTTTTTGTGAACAAAAACCCCGACATTGCCCTGCGCACACACACCTCCTCGGTGCAAGTCCGTGTGATGGAAACCCAGCAACCGCCCATCCGCACCATATCCCCGGGAAGGGTCTTCCGCAACGAAGCCATATCTGCCAGGGCACATTGCATTTTTCACCAGGTAGAAGGCCTGTACATTGACGAGAAGGTGTCGTTTGCCGACATGAAACAGACCCTGCTCTTTTTTGCACGCGAAATGTTCGGCGAGCAGACAGACATCCGGCTCCGGCCTTCTTTTTTTCCTTTTACAGAACCGTCGGCAGAAATGGACGTGTCATGCAGCCTCTGCGGCAGCAAAGGTTGCACGGTATGCAAATACAGCGGCTGGATAGAGATCATGGGTTGCGGAATGGTCGACCCCAACGTGCTCGAAAACTGTGGCATCGACAGCAAAAAATACTCCGGCTATGCTTTCGGTATGGGTATCGAGCGTATCGCAATGATCAGCTACCAGATCAACGACCTGAGGATGTTCTTTGAAAACGACCTGCGCTTCCTAAAGCAATTTGAGTCTGCCAGTCCGCATTAGCACAAGGCCGCAGGCTGTGTTCAACGCTGCAGGTTTAGTTACTGGTGCTGAATGCCGGGTACTGAGCACCGGGCGGGCGCTGGGCTGCCACGGCAACCCGGCCGCGGAGATGCCGCAGGGAAGCCCCCGCATCTGCAGACCTCTCTGCCCCCATGACATTCAAACTTTTTGACATTTCAAAATTTCGCCATTATCCTGTACCATGAAAAACAAAGCCCTGGCATTGGATAAAAAGGACCCGCTTTCCGGTTTTCGCAGCCGCTTCTATATCCCGGAGAACACCATCTATGTGGATGGGAATTCCCTCGGGCTGCTGAGCGCCGAGGCAGAAGAATCCCTGCTGCGGGTGCTGGACGAATGGAAGACACTCGGCATTAAAGGATGGCTTCAGGGGAAAAGGCCCTGGTTCTATTTCGCTGAGCAAATTGGCGACATCGCATCTCCCCTGGTGGGTGCCGAACCCGGTGAGCTGATATTCACGGGCACAACAACGGTCAACATCCACGCGCTGGTAAGCACCTTCTACCACCCAAAAGGCAAGCGCACAAAGATACTTGCCGACGAAGTCAACTTCCCCTCAGATATCTACGCGCTGAAAGGACAGATCAGGCAGAAGGGCCTCGACCCGGCTGAAGAGCTTCTGATGGCTCCCAGTCACGATGGATATAATCTTGACGAAGACACCATTGTATCCATGATGACCGAAGAGGTGGCCCTGGTATACCTGCCGTCGGTACTTTACGCAAGCGGACAATTGCTCGATATGGAATACCTGACAAAAGAAGCACACAGGCGCAACATTCCCATCGGGTTCGACTGCAGCCATTCCGCCGGAGCGGTGCCGCATGAGTTCAGCAAATGGGGCGTTGACTTTGCCGTGTTTTGCAGTTACAAATACCTGAACGGCGGCCCGGGATGCACCGCCTTTCTCTATATCAACAAAAAACATTTTCATAAAGAACCGATGACACCAGGCTGGTTCGGGTACGTCAAAGAAAAGCAGTTTGATATGCTTCACGAGTTTGAGCATGCCCGCAGCGCAGGAGGCTGGCAGATCAGTTCGCCGGGGGTACTCGGTGCATCCACCATGGAAGGCTCACTGAAAATCATCAACGAAGCCGGCATCGAAAATATCCGTGAAAAATCCCTGAAGCTTACCACATTCCTCAAAGAATTGATCCGTGAGATGCTCCCGGCAACCGGAGACGGATTTTCAATCATTACGCCCGAAGAAGACCACCGCCGGGGAGGCCATATTGCCCTGGCCCACCCGAAAATCGCCCTTCGCGTGAACGAAGCCCTCAAAGCACGCGGAATTGTTCCTGACTTCCGGGCTCCCGATATCATCAGGATCGCCCCTGTGGCCCTGTATAATACGTTCTACGAAGTTTTCCAGGTCGCTGCAGCACTTAGCGAAATTATCCGGAATAAGGAGTTCCTCCAATACGACAACCGGAGAAAGCCTATCTCCTGACTACCTCCGTAATCCAAATCCGGGAAGAAGATTCTTTGTGTGTTTTTTTTTCTATCTATGAACATTTCTATGCTTCATTGGGTTATAATGACTGACCGCTCAGCTGTTATATGAGCGTTTAATTCATTCATTAATTCCAAAAACCAAAAACACATGAAATTGAAAAAGTACCTTCTTCTGGCAGTATTATTTGCACTGCCGGTATTTTTTGTTGCCTGTAGCGACGATGATGACGATAACGGCAATGGTGTTATGCGGAATCATTTTACCTATGACGGATCGACCTTCGATCTGGACCATGGCCTGATGCTTAGCGGAGGTCAGTGGTGGGGAGATGGCTATATCTTTGATGTCTTCCTGTACTCTGACGGCATCGAGTTTACCGACGACTTCATGGATGCTACCGGAGAAGGCCATGGCATGTTTTTCGAAATGTATTCGCCCGATGAAGCTGATCTGGCTCCAGGCAGATATGTATACGACCCGGATGACGAAGGAGACCCGTTCACCTTTTATTTGGCAGACATCATCATGGACTGGGATTCTGAAACGGATGAAGGCACAGAGGTTGCCATTGTGGGTGGCAGCGTAGAGGTTGACAGGTCCGGCTCAACCTATACATTGCAAATTGATGCTACCGGCGAAGATGGCCAGGAAATAACAGGATATTTCAGGGGGCCGATCCCTGTTTTTGACTTCGATGACTTTTGGATGTCAAAAGAGAAGCCGGGGTTATTACCTTAAAGAAATGACCACAAAAAAAGCTGTTGCCAGGGTTGCCCGGTGACAGCTTTTTTGTAACAGCCAAGAGCCAAGAGCCTTCTTCCTCTCGGTTTCCGGCGCCCGATGATCATCCGCCTGTTTTACAAAACCCTGGTTCTCTATAAAATGGGATCTCCAAAATGGGGTTTGGCTTTATCCACCCCGCAAGTGCCCGGTTCATCTTTTAAAAATTTCACACCCGGTTGGTTTTCTGTCATTCAGGCATTGGTAAAAGTTCAGTGGGATTATGGCTTACATGTACCTGGGTTGTCATACGAACAAAAAGAGCAACAGCATGAACAGACAGACGGTCCTGGTTGCGTTTACAAGGCAGATATAACATCTGTTTTTATTTGCATTTTTATTTGCATTTTGTATGATTTCTCATTACCTTTAAAACCAATTAAGGAAAACGCAAGCTGATTATACCATAAAGTGCTGTAAAACCAACAGACCAAAACAACATAAGATTGTCGGAAGACGATCACCCTGCAAAATTGTCTCTTATTTCATACTGTGTATTTACAGAGCTATCGCTTAAGTAAAAACTAAAAGTAGTATCACTAACTAACATCTTTAGCCCTATGCAAACACATTTACCTTTAAAAAAGGGGGGGTATATTCTGTTCTTTTTACTCCTCATGAACCTGCAGTTACCGTTGTATGCTGCCGGATCTCCAACCGAACTGAGGGTAAGTACCATACCCGACAGTTATACTTATATGCAGGCTGGTGATCTGATCACCTTCACTGTAATGGTCGAAAACAAAAGTGTTCAGACCTTTTCCGATGTTCTCATAGAGAAATCTATCACCGGTGACGTTCTGGTGATAGAGGACCTTGCGCCCGGCTCGGCTGAGTCAATTGATTTCATCTATGAGATTACCGAATCAGACCTTGAAAAGAAAGAGCTGACAAGTGATGTACTGGCCACGGCCACACGTGCTGACGGGCAAGTCATCACCGACAATATGCTTATGACACTTTTCAGGGGAAAAGAGGGGGCCGACATCACCATTACCAAAACAGCAGACCCTCAGGTCTTTGAAGAAGCAGGCGACGTCATCAGCTACACCATTATGGTGTACAACACAGGTAGCACCAAGCTCTATAACATTGGGGTCGTCGACGAACTTACTGCCGACAACTGGTCGGTAACCAACCTCAGCCCCGGAGATGCCCAGGGATTTATCGCCGAATATATCGTTAAACCTGCTGACATGGCTCTAGGGTATATCATTAACACCGCGGAAGTGACAGGCGAAGATATTGACGGCAATATCGTAACCGACAGCGATACGGAAACGGTTACAGCCATGGCCCACATTTCGCAACTCACGATTACCAAAACAGCAGACCCTCAGGAGTATGAGGCTGTCGGTGACACGATCAGCTACGTGATTATGGTGGTGAACACAGGTATCAACAAAATTATTGATATCGAAGTGACAGACGAACTTACCGCTGACCACTGGAGTGTGACAGACCTGTCACCGGGAGACAGCCAGGGGTTTCTTGCAAAATACGTCGTAAGACAAAGGGACCTCGACAATCTGAAAATTGTTAACACAGCAGAAGTTACCGGACAAGACCTGGAAGGCTTCGATGTTTATTCCAGCGATGAGGAAACTGTTTACGCCGTGAATATAACTCCCGATTTTATGGTGAACAAGAGTGCTGAACCCATGGAATATTCGGAGACCGGGCAAACCATTTCCTATCATATAGATATTATCAACACCGGGAACGTAACCATTTATGATATAGATATCTCGGATGATGTCACCGGAGACAACTGGTTTATAGCAACCCTCAGGCCAGAGAGCGAAAGGTCATTTTCAACTACCTATTCAATTACCCAGCACGATATGGATGCCGGATCGTTGGTAAACGAGGTAACCGCTCACGGATCTGCTCCGGACGGTGAAAGCATGACAAGAACTGACGAGGCAGTAATAACTGCGGTTGGAAGACAGGCAGACATGAGCATTACAGCAACGGCATCACCTACGGTGTTTTCAGATGCCGGTGAAAGCATTGGTATAAACATCTCTGTAATGAATACCGGCAACCTCAGCCTTTACAATATAGAGGTAAGGGACGACCTTACCGGCGACACCTGGACTGTCGCTTCAATACTACCCGGGGAAGAAGAGGAGCTTTCGGCCACGTATGTGACAGGCCAGGCGGATGTAGACCGGGAATTCTTTGAAACCACGGTTACAGCAGAAGCTGAAGATCCTGACGGCAACATGCTCATGGAAGAGGAAGAGTTCAGGGTAAACCTGATCAACGTACCGGGCGGATTAACGCCCGACACGGCTTTTGACGACGAGCTGGTCATAAAAGGCATTGAGTATTACCCCAACAACAGCCTGCAGATATTCAACCGCCAGGGCACACTGGTGTTTGAAGAAGCTCCCTACCAAAACAGATGGGACGGCACACCGAACAGGGGTAATGTTGCACTGGATTCTGATGGCAGGCTTCCCGGAGGAACTTACTTCTACATCCTTGACCTCGGAGGAGATCAGGAGCTCTTCACAGGATCCATTTATCTGATCAAGCCCTAAGTCAGGAATTAATAAGTATTTTTTTACGAAAAAACAGATCGACATGAAAAAAATATACAACACAATGGCGCTGCTGCTCCTGCTTATCCCCGCAGCACTATACGGCCAGCAAGAACCCATGTATGGTCAGTACATCTTCAATTCATCCGTTATCAACCCGGCACAGGCAGGCGGTAACAACACCAACCAGGCCGGTGCCCTTGCGCGGTTGCAATGGGTGGGCTTTGACGATGCACCACGGACCGAAACCCTTTTCGCAAATTTCCGCCTCCCGCGTAATCTTGGTATGGCGGTTGGGGTCTACCAGGACAGGCTTGGACCCGAAACAAACATTCAAGTGCAAGCTGACCTGGCCTACCATGCACAGCTCTCAGATACCTGGAGCCTGGCAGGCGGATTAAGAGGCATCGGAATGCATTTTAAGGCTTCCCTGACAGATGTTGGTGGCGTTGATCCCAACAACCCCTATTTCCAGGATGACCCCTCCGATTTTATGTTTAACGTTGGCGCAGGCCTGCTCGCCTATAACCAGCGAACATATTTTGGCGTATCAATACCAAAAATTCTGAAAAATGAGATAGAAGTGGGCGAAGCTGCTTTCGACATTCACGAAAGCCTCCACCTGTTTGCTTATGCCGGAACGAACCTTGCGCTCTCCGATGAAATGTCGTTCATGCCCTCCACCATGTTCCGGTTCATCGAAGACGCACCCATCCAGCTTGACCTCAATACCGTGTTCGGCTTCAGGGATGTCCTCGACTTCGGCCCCATGGTCCGGACAAACTTTGACGGTGACATCGACTGGATCGATGCCGTTGGATTCCTGGTTGGCATCAGCTTCCTGGAGAACTGGTACCTGGGTTACATGTACGAGTACCCCACCGGTGACATAAACAGGATCTCCAAGCAAACCCACGAGATAAGCCTCAGGTTTTCCTGGGATACAGTACGGGAAAGATTCATCAGATCGCCCCGCTATTTTTTATAGACCAGTAATCACAAAAAAAACAGACCCATGAAAAAAGTACATATATATTTTGCCGCATTTTACGTAATGGTGTCCCTGGTCTTTGCCCCTGATGCAGCAGGTCAGCGTCAGCACGCACCCAAGTCGCTGGTCGGAGCAGACCTCAGGCAAGCCCAGGAGTATTTCAGCAAGCAGGTGGAAGCAGGCGTTGACAGCCTCATCCCGGATTATGCCGATGTGCTGTATTTTGATGGCCAGGAGCAAAAAGCCCTGGAGATGTACAGACGCGCCGAAGCAGCAGAGGTCCCGCTTAGCCTGAAACAACAGCGTAACTTTTCCCACCTTGCCAGAAGGATGGGAGAATCCTCACCCTATGATCAGGAAACAGGGTATTTCTCAACAGATTGGTATGCAGTGGTGGATGTTGAACCCTATTGCAACAACTCCACTTTTGAAGATTTTGCGCCCTTTTTCTGGAATGATCTTCTGTTTGTCACCTCGTCGCGCATAGAGGCGGACAATAGAAACGTCGACAGGTACGACTTTACAGGACAGCCATTTCTCAACGTACATGCTTTCGATAAAGACTGCAGGCCCGCAGACCTGGACTTTCTACCACCCGGGCTTAACACCGCATTGCATGATGGCCCCCTGGCACTCTCTGCAGACACCGCACTGCTGGTGATCACCAGGAATTACGAGGAACCCAACCCAGATGGAGAACAAAACCTTTACCTGGCATACTATACCAAAGAAGATAACGGCTGGACCAGGGAAAACCCCCTGCCGTTCAATGATCCGGCCTATAACCTGCAACATCCCTATTTTGACTCAAATACCAACACCCTGTACTTCTCCTCCGACATGCCCGGAGGCTTTGGTGGCTTTGACATCTACAGGTCAGAATGGGATGGAGGCGAATGGGGAGATCCCGTAAACATGGGAAGTGAGATAAACTCCGAATACGACGAAGTGTTCCCGTCCCTGTCGCCCGACGGCGATCTGGTTTACGCAACCAATCACATTGAAACCAAAGGAGGACTCGGACTGGTAATATTCATGGATGACACACGGTACCTGATGCCTGAGCCATTTAATACTGCCTATGATGACTTCGGTATTACCTGGGCTTCCGAAACAACAGGCTTCTTCTCGACCAACCGCGGCCAGGTAGATTTCAATGACAACATTTACTCATTTGAAGTCAGGCCGGTGCCATTCATTGTTAAAATAACCGACAAAGAAAGCGGCCAGAATATTGCAGACGCCACCGTCGCTTATCAGGCAGAACAGCCCCCCGTCAGAGGCGAAACCACCACGACTGCCCTCGGTGAAGCGCAAATTTTTGAAGCCCACACCGAAGCCAGTAACGTAACCCTCCAGCTGAGCGCTGAAGGATACGAAGACACGGAGTTCACCACCGATGAGTTTGCCTGGGTGGATAACCGCTGGGTATACAATGCCGAAATGGATCCCATACCCATTACCATTGAAGAAGAGATATTGCGCGACGGGTTTTTCGTAGTCTATTTTGACAACGACAACCCGGATCCAATGTCCACGGCACGGACTACCGATGTGGTATACGATGAAGCCTTCAGAAGTTATATGCAGCGCAAAGACGAATATATTGAAAAGAGCGCAAACACAACCTACCAGGTTGAAGAGTTCTTTGAAGAAGTGGAGAAAAGCATGGAACAACTGCAGTGGTTTGCAAGCTACGTTGCAGAACAGCTGGCTGAAGGTCACGAGTTCCATATTTTATTCACCTCACACACCAGCCCCCTGGCATCGCATGATTACAACATGAACCTTGCTGAACGACGTTTCGTCTCAGTAAAAAACTTTTTCCAGGCCTATAATGACGGTGTTTTAAAAGAATACTTCGACCGAAACGTGCTCTCATACGAGCATAACCCGTATGGTGAATTGCAGGCAAGGCCCGGCGTTTCTGCTGACCCCCAGGATCTTGCACGTTCTGTATATGGTATTGATGCGGCCCTTGAACGCCGTGTTACCATCACCTGGGAACTGAAGATGGAATAGTTCCCTGATTTTATGCGACTGAAGCAAGGGCTTCTTTTTATTGGCTATATTTGTGAAAAATCCAAACCATGCCAAAAAAAAAGAAGCTCTTGCTGCTTGATGCCATGGCTCTGATCTACAGAGCCTATTATGCACTTAACCGTAACCCGAGGATCAACTCAAAAGGCCAAAACACCTCCGCTATCCTGGGGTTTGCCAACACCCTTACAGAAGTCCTGAAAAAAGAAGACCCAAGCCATATCGCGGTGGCTTTTGACTCCATTGCACCTACACTGAGAAAGACCGATTTCGCGGAATATAAAGCCAACCGCGAAGATATGCCCGAAGACATTGCCGCATCACTGCCCTATATCCAACAACTCCTGGAAGGGTTTCAAATACCTGTTCTCATGCTCGACGGGTATGAAGCCGACGACATCATAGGAACACTGGCAAAAAAGGCCGAACATGAAGGCTTTACAGTATATATGATGACATCGGACAAGGACTTCGGGCAACTCGTGTCAGAGAACATATATATGCTTAAGCCAGCACAAAAAGGGAACGAAGCCGAGCTCTGGGGCGTTAAGGAAGTGTGCGAAAAATTTGGCATTGAAAGACCCGAACAGCTCATTGACATCCTCGGCCTCTGGGGCGATTCTTCGGACAACATACCCGGAGTGCCTGGTATCGGCGAGAAAAAAGCAAAAAAACTTATTCAGGAGTTCGGCTCGATGGAAAACATCCTGAAAAATCTTGACCAGGTCAGCGAAAAAAGAAGCAGGGAAAACCTGAAAGAAAACAAGGACCAGGCCCTGATGTCGAAAAGCCTGGCAACCATTATGCTCGACGTACCCATAAAGGTATCTCCTGAAGACCTGGAAAGAAAAGAACCAGACCCTGAAAAACTCATCCCGCTTTTTGAAGAGCTGGAGTTCAAAACCTTTGCCCGCCGGGTTTTTTCCGACAAAGACATCATTCCTGAAGAAACCGCTGAAAAAGCCATTCGTCAAACCGGGCAAATGGACCTTTTTGACAACACAGATGCTTTTCCCGATCCGGCAGAAGAGGCCGCAAAAAGGCTCGAAAAGCTTTTCAGGGACAAGAACTACAAGGCCCTCACCGAAACAAAGGAGATCAACAAGTTCATTGGACGGCTCAAAAAGGCAAAGATGTTCTGCTTCGACACCGAAACCACCGGTCTCGACAAGTCGGACAAGGACCTTGTGGGCATCGCCTTTGCTATCAAGTCCGGAGAAGCCGTCTACGTTCCTTTTCCTGAGAAACAAGATGAGGCTCTGAAACTGGCTGAATCCTTCCGGGAGGTATTTGCCAATCCTGACATTGAAAAAACCGGGCAAAACCTTAAGTTTGACATCGGCGTGCTAAAACCTTATGGCATTGAGGTCATCGGCAGGCTTTTCGACACCATGCTGGCACATTACCTGCTGCAGCCCGACATGCGGCATAACATGGACATCCTGGCAGAGACCTACCTTGACTACAAACCTGTATCCATAGAACACCTTATCGGCAAGAAAGGCAAAAAACAGAAGAGCATGCGGAGCGTGCCCCTGGAAAAAGCCACCCCGTATGCCTGCGAGGATGCGGACATCACCCTGCAGCTCAGGGAAGTGTTTGAGCCCATGCTCAAGGAACACGCCCTGCTGGAGCTGTTTGAAAAAATGGAGGCCCCGCTGGTTCACGTGCTTGCCGAAATGGAAGATGCAGGTGTGCGCATCGACAAGAAAGCCCTCAATGATTATGCGGAAGTGCTGACCGAAAAAATCGAAGAGGTTGAAAAAGAGATATATGGGTGGGCTGGCACCCGGTTTAACATCGGTTCGCCCAAACAGCTTGGGGGGATCCTTTTCGACAAACTGAAGGTCGCCACCGGTGCCAAACGCACCAAAACAAAGCAATACAGTACCAGCGAAGATGTGCTGTCCAAGCTGAAGGACAAACACCCGGTCATCCCCAAAATTCTGGAGTACAGGTCGCTTACCAAGCTCAAGTCTACTTACGTGGATGCCCTGCCCAAACTGATATCAGAAAAAACCGGCCGTATTCACACGTCATTTAACCAGACGGTGGCCGCAACAGGACGTTTGTCATCGACCAACCCCAACCTGCAGAACATCCCCATCCGCACGGAAGAGGGCCGCCTGATCCGCAAGGCCTTTGTACCGCGTGACAAGGATCACACTCTGCTGGCTGCAGATTACAGCCAGATCGAGTTGCGTATCATCGCATCGCTGAGCGGCGATAAAGCGATGATGGAAGCCTTCCGGGAGGGGCTCGACATCCACACAGCCACCGCAGCCAGGGTATTTGAAGTATCCCGTGATGATGTCACCAAAGAAATGCGCCGCAGCGCCAAAACGGTTAACTTCGGCATCGTTTACGGCATCTCCGCATTCGGTCTGTCGGAACGCCTTGAAGTCCCGCGATCGGAAGCCGCGGAAATCATCAATCAGTATTTCAACAAGTACCCCGGAATTAAAAAGTATATGGATCAAAACATTGCCTTTGCCCGGGAGCATGGGTATGTACAGACCATGATGGGCAGGAGGCGGTATATCCGCGACATCAACAGCGCAAACAGTGTTGTCCGCGGATATGCGGAGCGAAATGCCATCAATGCACCTGTTCAGGGCACTGCAGCCGACATGATCAAAATGGCTATGATAGCGATACACCAGGATATGGTAAAAAGGGACATGAAAAGCAAAATGATACTGCAGGTGCACGACGAACTGGTCTTCGATGCCCTCAAGGACGAAACAGACGAGCTAAAGGAACTGACAGAGGAGAAAATGAAGAACGCCCTCCCCCTTGACGTGCCGGTTGTGGTGGAGATGAATACCGGCAACAACTGGCTTGAAGCGCATTGATAAGCAATCGCTGGCAACAAAAAAACGCCGGATTCAACAGTCCGGCGTGTTTTTTTACCCCTCCAGTACGTTTTTATAATGCCGGAAACGCTCCAGTATCTCCGTTACATAATGATAGGGCTCGGAGCCCCTCGCATAGCCGTGGCGTACCACAGGGTCGCGATAGTATTTGGGGTCTGATTTGTTAAGGAGGAAATAATCCACATTGCCACGCCACACGTTCGGGTCCCGCCCGTATTTCTCGGCCAGACGCCTTGCATCGAGCACATGGCCGATGCCTGCATTGTACGAGGCAAGCACAAACTTGATCCTTTCGTCATCGTCAACGATCTCATCCTTAAGCCGTTCATCCAGCCATTTGAGATAACGGATGCCGGCAGCGATCTGATCATGCACTTTTGACTCTTCATTTACATTAAGAAAGCTTGCCGTACCCGGCATCAGCTGCATGATGCCAAAAGCGCCGGCCCAGGAAACCGCCGAAGGGTTAAAGCGCGACTCCTGGTAAGATAACGAAGCTATCAAACGCCAGTCCCATCCAATGATATCGGCATAACGCTTAAAATAATCATCAAAAACGGAAATATTCCCCCCTCCAAGGGAGTGAAGGTCGCTCCTGGCAATGAAAACACTCCTGGGGTTGTTATAATACCGGTCATATACCCTGGCAAACTGAGGGCCCTGCTTAAACTCCGACAGCCAGGCATTGAGCGTGTCGAGAAGCTGGTTCTCGCCTTTTCGCACAGCCCATGCCAGGTTTTGCTCAAAGCTGAGCGGTGTGCGCGTATCAATATTGGCAAAATAGATCTCATGCAGCCGTGCAATGTGGTCCTCACTCACTGTGAAGTCTATCTTTCCACGTGCCACCTCTTCTATAAGGGTTTCAACGTCTTCACTGCGCTCAACAATATGAATGCTGTCGCCAATTTCGTCCATGAGGTTGCGAAGCCTCGCGGAGTGAGCGGCATGCTTGCTGACATGGATGGTTTTCCCGGAAAGGTCAAGCTGCCGGCGGATCAATGCATCTTCAATGTCGGAAGAACGCATGCTGTACCATTGGTCAGGCTTGCGCTGCACCAGGACCTGTCTTGTGCGGGTATGAGGTTTTGAAAAATCAAGCTTTTCGCGACGCGATCCCGTCACCGCCAGGCTTTTGGCAACAATATCAGTGCTGCGCTCCTTCAGCAAACTGTGTAAACTTCTGTCCAGGTCGTTGGATATGGTCAATTCCAGGTCAACACCGAGGTGTGCGGCAAACTGCTGCAACAACTCAAGCTGAAAGCCCATAGGCTCTCCACGGTAAATAAAATAATTGGTGGAATTATACTCGGTAATGGCCCGGATATACCCACGGTCCAGGATGTGTTCCAGCTGTGTCGGTCTTTTCACGTCTTCGCCTGCCATCATATCATCATCCACGGCAAAATCCCGGATTGTTAACATGATCAATGCAAAAAGGAGAAGGGAAATGGCAACGAAGAGAAGGTTTCTTTTTCGTTGTTTACTCATGAATCAGATAATTCGTTCCTAAAAAAAGCCCACAAAGGTATAAAAAAATCATATTCAACAAATTTTTTCCGGTGCGTGACCGGCACCGGCCTCGTCAGGGCCCTGTTATATTTCTCGTCAGAGACTATGGACAACGTTATATTTTACGAAATGTTCAAAAAAAAGTTGCAAACAGCAAAATTTAATGGGGCATATCTCTTCCACAGAAGTAAAAAAAGATGTAGGTTTGCGGAGTTTCATCATAATATACAATACGAAAAAGGCTGATAAAGTTAGTTTCCAGGAAATTAGCCGGATATACATCATGGCCTTGCAGTTCCCGGACATCTGGTTCACCGGCCTTTGCGGTTATACAGGTGCGTATTGACAAAATGATGCAGTGTACGCCAGCAGGAACCTGTAAAAGGGAACTGAGCTGGCCCATAATAATGAATACAGGTAAGAAGACAGGTAAAATATGTTTTTCAGGGATGTAATCGGGCAAAAAACCCTGGTAAAGAGATTGATCCGGCAAACGTCGGACAACCGGATAAGTCACGCACAATTGTTTCTGGGGACAGCCGACACAGGTGCGCTTCCCCTGGCCGTGGCCTACGCCCGCTTTATCCATTGCACCGGCAGGCAAACGGATGATGCCTGCGGGAAGTGCCTGTCGTGCATCAAGTATGATAAGCTCGGCCATCCCGACATTCATCATTTTTTTCCCTCTGCCCCAAACGACGAATTCAAAAAAGACGTCAGCAGCAAGCTGTTTACTGACAAGTGGCGCAGCCTGATCCTGGAAAACCCCTATTTCACCTACTACCAATGGCTGAGAAAGCTTGGTGTTGAAAACAAACAGGCCATCATCAGCGCCGAAGACTGTAACGATATTATCAGGCAGCTTGGAAGGAAGTCGTTTGAGAGCCCTTACAGGATCGTTCTTGTATACATGATAGAAAAGCTTTTTCACAGTGCAGCTCCCAAGCTGCTGAAAGTGCTGGAGGAACCTCCCCCGAACACCGTTTTTCTGCTGGTTTCCGAAAACAAAGACCGGATACTGAACACTATTCTGTCGCGGACACAAATTATAAAAATGCCCTTTCCGCAAGAGCAGGAGGTTTTGGACGCTTTAATCCACAAGTATGGCCTTCCGGCAGATAAGGCGAAACAGATCTCCTTCCTTTCAGGAGGAAGCATAACGGAAGCCCTGCGGCTAAGCCGCCAGGACGAAGAGCATATGGCTGACTTTGAGTCTTTTCGTGAATGGATGAGACACTGCTTTCGAAACGACGCGGCAAAGATCTTAAAATGGGTGGAAATAACATCCAAGGGAGGCCGCGAAAAACAAAAGTCGTTTCTGCTCTATGGGTTAAAGGTATTCAGAATGTGTATGCTTTCCAACTATAAACTTCACAGCCTGGTGCGCCTGGAAGGGGAAGAACATAAATTCATCCAGGGGTTTGCACCTTTTGTTAACCACAAGAACACACTACAGATCGTGGGCGCCTTCAATGAGGCGATCACGCACCTGGAGCGCAATGCAAATCCGCGCATCCTTTTCACAGACCTTTCGTTTGATGTTGTCAGGCTCCTGCATGTTAAAACCTGAAAAGATCCGGTTTTTTCTTACCTTTGCAGGTTAGACGTCAATGAAATAAGATTACAACCATTTAACTGCCAAACCATTGGAAAAACATAACGAACAATCGTTTCTCTCCAGGGGCTGTTGTTCCGTGCCACAACCACATACACGCCAGCTGGATGTTTTCAGGCATTCATGCAACAAGCTGGACGCCTTCGATTGGCTTCAGAATATTAAACCGTCTGAAGTATACACCTCAGACGGCATTGTTGAAGTCAGGTTTAAAAACAGCCGGAAGGATTTTTTCAGGGCGGCACCTGACCTGGACCTCAAGGTGGGTGATATTGTTGCTGTTGAGGCCTCCCCCGGCCACGACATAGGCATCGTGACTCTCACAGGAGAGGTGGTGAAGCTCCAGATGAAAAGCAAAAAGGTAAAGCCTGACAGCGATGACCTGAAACGCGTGTACCGCAAGGCAAAAGTATCCGATATTGAAAAGTGGGTTACAGCCGTAAAACAGGAAGAGAGCACAATGTTCCGCTCAAGGGAGATCGCAGACTCATTGAACCTCGAGATGAAGATCAGCGATGTGGAATACCAGGGCGACCGGACAAAAGCAATTTTTTACTATACGGCCGACGACAGGGTCGACTTCCGGGAACTTATCCGCGTGCTTGCTGATGCTTTTGGCGTCAGAATAGAAATGCGACAGATCGGGATGAGGCAGGAAGCCAGCAGGCTCGGCGGAATAGGGCCTTGCGGCAGGGAGCTCTGTTGTGCCACCTGGCTGACAAAGTTTAAATCGGTATCCACAAACAGCGCGAGAACACAACAGCTGTCTTTAAACCCCCAAAAGCTGGCCGGACAATGCAGCAAACTGAAATGTTGCATTAACTATGAAAACAGCTGCTACCTGGATATTCTGAAAGACTTCCCGGATATTGAAAAAGAGCTCGTCACAAAAAAAGGGACAGCCACATACCAGAAAATGGACGTGCTCAAAAAACAGATAGGCTATTCCTACAAGGACACTCCCAATCATATCGTGATGATATCGGTTGAGCGCGTCAACGAAATCCTCAGCCTGAATGCCGGTAACAAAAAACCAGACGATCTTGCTTTGGCTGAAAACATAAATGACGTAAACAACGATAACCTGTTCAACTCCGACAACAGCCTGGAAGACAGCCTGACCCGGTTTGACAAACCGCAAAAAAGAAAAAAATCACGCCGGCGTAAAAAGAAAAACAAATCCAACCAGAAAGAAACAAATTAAACTGAGGTTACTTACAGGTCCGCACCCGGCGGAGAAACGCAAATCCCGATGAAGAAAAGAAAAGTGCTGTTCTGGTTTTTTCTATCCTTCTGCATCCTTATGGTACTTTCTTCCTGCCGGCAGCGGGTAGTCTATCATAACATGCAATCTGTTGAAGATGAAAAGTGGGACAAGGAGCTGGAAAAGGTTTTTGACGTCCCTGTTTATGACACTCTGGCACTGCACGAGCTTTACATAGACATTCGTAACACCACGGATTACGATTACAGCAACCTGTATTTGTTTTTGGACATAGAATTTCCGGACGGCCTTGTGATACGTGACACTATTGAGTGTATCCTGGCACACAGGGATGGTCGATGGAAGGGAAGAGGCTTTGGCAGGATCAGGTCGCATCGTTTCCTCTTCAGGGATGATGTGTGGTTTCCTGAGCAGGGAACCTACTATTTCAGGGTTACCCATGGCATGCGGTACGATACGCTGACCGGAATTTCTGATGTTGGGCTTCGTATAGAGAGAAAATAAAATAATTGTCAGGACGCAACGTTTTTTTACAAACCATAATTATCAGCCATGAGCGACATCTCATCGAAAAAGCGAAAATACACCAGGGTTTTCTGGCTGCTTTTTGCCACCCCTTTTGTGCTTGTATTTTTGCTTTTTTTCTCCATATCCGTAGGGTTATGGGGTTTTATGCCTTCGTCTGAGGAGCTTGAGAACCCCAAAAGCAACCTTGCCAGTGAGATTTATTCGGCAGACGGTGAGCTGCTGGGCACTTTCTATATCCATAACCGCTCCAATGTAGAGTACGAAGATATTTCGCCAAATATGGTTTATGCGCTGCTTGCCGCCGAAGACATCAGGTTTCACTACCACTCAGGGGTAGATATCCGCAGTGTTTTCAGGGTGTTGTTTCGCAATATCATCGGGGGTCAGCGCAGTGCCGGCGGTGGAAGTACACTCAGCCAGCAGCTGGCAAAAAACCTCTTCCCCAGGATTGAAAACCCTTCCATGTTTGAAATTGCCATCATCAAATTCAAGGAATGGGTTACGGCCGCGCGACTGGAGCGCAGCTATACCAAGGAGGAGATCGTAGCTATGTACCTCAACACGGTTGACTTTGGGAGCCACGCCTTCGGAATAAAGTCGGCCGCCAAGACCTATTTCAACACCACCCCGGGCGAACTTACCGTAGAGGAGTCGGCGCTGCTGGTGGGGTTGCTGAAAGCCCCCTCGTGGTACCACCCCGTTCGGAACCCCGAAAGAGCGTTTAACCGCCGGCAGGTGGTGCTCCGGCAGATGGCCAGGTACCAGTACATCACTCCCGCTGAACTCGACTCCGTGCAGTCCATCCCGCTCGACATGTCTGAATTCCGGGTGCAGGACCATCATACGGGTATTGCCACCTATTTCAGGGAACAGCTTCGCATGGAGCTGAGAAGATGGAGCAGGACCACCATGAAGCCCGATGACACCCCGTATGACATCTACCGCGACGGATTGAAAATATATACTACCATCGACTCGCGCATGCAAAAATATGCAGAGGAAGCGGTAAGAGAGCACATGGGCAACTACCTGCAACCCGAATTTTTCAATCACTGGTCCGGGTACACCAACGCTCCCTACGATGTTAACCTTACAAGGCAGCAGGTACAGGAAAATATTAACCGTACAATACGACGGTCGGACCGGTTTCGCAGTTTGCGGCAACAAGGCCTTTCAGAAGAAGAAATCCTCGACAACTTCAAAGAGCCCGTTACCATGAGGGTCTTTTCCTGGGAAGGAGACATCGACACCATCATGTCGCCTCTTGACTCCATATGGTACTACAAGCATTTCCTTCATGCGGGCATGATGTCTGTGGAACCACAAACAGGTCATATAAAGGCGTATGTTGGCGGCATTGATTTTTCTCACTTCAAATATGATCATGCCATGGGCAGCAGGCGTCAGGTAGGTTCTGTTTTTAAGCCTTTCCTCTATACGCTGGCCATGCAGGAAGGAGAGTTCGGGCCTTGCACCAAAATCCCCAACACCCCGGTAAGCTTTGAGTTGTATGACGGCACCCTGTGGACGCCGAGCAATGCCAGCGACACCCGGGAAGGCGAAATGGTCACCCTGCAGTGGGCACTGGCCAACTCGGTAAATTACGTGTCAGCCTTCCTGATGAAAAGATATTCGCCCGAGGCCCTCATACGGCTTGTCAGGCGGCTGGGGATAAACAGCCCCATTGACCCCGTATATGCCATTGCCCTGGGCACGCCGGATTTGTCGCTGTATGAGATCATAGGCGCCAATGCGGCGTTTGCCAACAAAGGGGTATACATAGAGCCCACTTTTATAACCCATATAGAGGATCAGGCGGGCAACCTTATCGAGGCCTTCGTGCCTGACCGGCAGGAGGCTATGAACGAAGAGACTGCCTGGCTGATGCTCGAGCTGATGAAGGGTGTTGTCTCAGAGGGTACAGGGCGCCGCCTGAGTTTCAGGTATGGCTTCGATCACCCTATCGCAGGTAAAACAGGTACGACACAGAGCAACTCCGACGGCTGGTTCGTAGGCATCACGCCTGACCTGGCCACCGCCGTCTGGGTGGGAGGAGAAGACAGGGGCATACGCTTTCGCTCCCTGAGCCTGGGCCAGGGCGCCAACACCGCCCTCCCTATATGGGCCAAATATATGACCCGGCTCTATGATGATGATGGCATTGAGGTAAGTATGGATGATTTCGAACCGCCCCTGAATCCCCCTTCGATAGAAACCGACTGTTCCCGGCTGGAAGAGTCAGAGTCGCCAAGAGATTATTTCCGTCGCGAAATATTCTGAAAGAGTCGCGAAATATTCTGAAAGAAGAAAAACCACATCTACCCATCTGCTGATCTATGAAAAAACCATATGTTTTGCTGCTCTCTTCCCTATTACTGGCCCTGGTAAGCTTCGTGGCCGGCAGCACCCTGCGCGCAAGCGATATTGCCATCGGGCACTGGCGCCACCACCTTCCCAACAACACAATCACACGACTGGCAGAAACCGGCAAATACATTGTCGGGGCTACCCCCTATGGCATGGTGGCCTTTAATAAAGCCGACAACAGCATGAAGCGGATCAACAAGGTGGATGGGCTCAACGATTTCGGGCTTTCTGCCATTCAGTGGTCCGAAAAGGAAGAGGTCCTGATGATCGGATACGAAAACGGGAACCTGGACTTTATGATCAACGACCGTTTTATCAATGTGCCCGATATTATGCAGGCTTCCATATTGGGAAGCAAGAGGATCAACCAGATCGTACCCTATGAAAGTTCTGCCCTCCTGGCCTGCGACTTCGGGGTCGTGGAGCTGGATATAGCCAACAGGCTGATCATGGACACCTGGTTTATAGGCCCCTTTGGCAGCATGGTGAACGTACATGACATCCTGGTCACAGACACCGTGCTTTTTGCCGCAACAAATGCAGGGCTGCTTCATGCCTCCGCCGAAGCTACCAATCTCGCCGACTACCGCAACTGGCACCGGATGACCGTCAGTGGCCAGGAAAATGAGACCTTCATGCATATCGTAAAACATCACGACAGGATATTTATCAGCCGCAGCGATACGGACACCGACATCCTCTATTATTTTAACGGCGGTGAATGGGTCGAATTATCGCCGCCCCAGGGATTTGACGGTGACGAGATCAAGTCGGTACGAAGCAGTGCCGGCAACCTGGTTGTAGCCTCAGGCAACAGGCTGGATGTTTTTGACGGTGACCTGAATGTTATAAAGCAGCTCGACTCCTATTACGGCGGCACCCCTAACCCCAACGATGCCATATATGACTCCGGTGGCAGGCTTTGGATCGCCGATGACCGCAGCGGACTGGTTAAGCAGCATGGACCGCAGAGTTATGAGAGGATCATTCTGGAGGGCATGGACTATGCTGATGCTTTTGGCCTCGCTGCCAGAGACGGTCGTATCTGGGTAGCCCCGGGAGGCAAATCCTATATTGGATCCAACGAATGGAACAATCATGGCTATTATTTCTTTGAAGACGGCAAATGGACCCGCTACCGCCGGTCACAGTTCCCCTTGCTCGACAACGTAAGGGACATCATCTACATAACGGTTGACCCGGCCAATTCACAAAAAGCCTATGCATCTGCCTGGTTTGGCGGCATGGTCGTGGTAGGCACTGAAGGTGCCATTAAGCTTTATGATGAAACAAACAGTACTCTGAGAAAGCGATCCGGCCTTGACGACTACCTGCGGGTTGGCGGTACAGCTATGGACAACCAGGGGAACCTGTGGGTTACCAATTCGGAAACGGATACACCCTTGTCGGTAAAGAAACAAAATGGCGACTGGCTGGCCTTCCCCAACGCAGGACTCTTTGACACGCAAACCAGGGTAGGGAAGATCATAATCGACATGCAGGGTCAAAAATGGATCAACCTGCATGGAAGCGGTATTTTCCTCTTTAAGGAACACAACCTGGACAATGCGAACAGCTTTGATGCACGCCGGCTAACAACACAGTCGGGACAGGGAGGGTTGCCTAACAACAGGGTACACAGCATGGCAGTAGATCACAGCGGCTACGTATGGGTCGGTACAGAAGAGGGAGTGGGTGTGTTCTATTCGCCCGGACGGGCATTCAGCAACGAGCCTTTTGATGCGCACCGGATCATCGTTGAACAGGAAGACGGATTTGCCGGTTACCTCCTGGAAACCGAAACCGTGACCGCGATCACGGTGGACGGCTCCAACAAGAAGTGGTTCGGGACAGCACGTTCCGGAGCCTTTCTGCTTTCAGCCGACGGGAGAGAAACCGTATTTCACTTCAATGAAGACAACAGCCCCCTGCCCTCCAACAACATCCTGGACATCACCATAAATGAAAAAAACGGCGAAGTGTTTTTTGCCACAGACCGGGGGCTCGCCTCCTACCGTGCCTTTGCCACTGAAGCAGGACCAAGGCACAGCGCCGACGTCTATGCCTACCCGAACCCTGTACGAAGAGGCTATGAAGGGTATATCGCGGTAAAAGGATTGGTAAGGAACGCAAACGTGAAGATCACCGACATCAGCGGAAACCTTGTCTGGGAAACTGTTGCCGAAGGAGGCCAGGCCATCTGGAACGGCCAGGACCTCCATGGGCGCAGGCCATCCACCGGAGTGTATCTTGTGTTTTCAACAAACGACGACGGCGAAGAAACGATGGTCACCAAGATCATGTTCATGAATTAATCCCTGCCCTGCAAGTATGATATTCACCACCGAGGGCATAGTGACCCATACCCTGAAGTATGGCGAGTCGAGCATTATCGCCAGAATTTTCACCAGGGAAAAAGGTATGCAGTCATACCTGGTAAGGGGAGTCAGAAAATCAAAAACAAGAAGAAAACAATATCTTTTTCAGCCATTGACGCTGGTGAACATGGTGGCCTCCCACAAAGAGCAATCCAGCCTCCACTACATTAAAGAGATCCAGCTGCTGGTCTCCTACCGTCAGATACCTCACCAAATAGAAAAATCAAGCCTTGCCATCTTTATTTCCGAAGTCCTTGGCCATGCCCTGAAAAACCAGGAGGCCAGTGAGGATCTTTTCCATTTTGTGAAGCAGTCGATGTTGCAGCTGGATGAAACAAGGCAGCCGCTTGGCAGCTTCCACCTTGTATTTCTCCTGCAACTAAGCAAGCACCTGGGGTTTCACCCCCGGAACAATTTCAGCAGGCATTGTCTCTATTTTAATATGCAGGAAGGCCTGTTTCAAAACATGAAAGGGCATGATGCCGTTGTGATGAACGAGGAGGAAAGCGAAACCTTTTCCAGGCTGGTTGAAACCCCCATGGAAGAACAGGGCAACGTCTCCATACCCAAGCCGATGCGCAGCCTCATGCTTGACAAAACCATTGACTACTACCGCTATCACCTGGCAGGCATGCCTGAAATCAAATCCCACAGTGTGCTGAGAACCTTATTTTCCGGCTAACCTGGATTAATCTTGCTTCCAATTAAGACCAGGTTATCGAAAACCGCCGATACAACATCCTAATGGAGCTTTAACACCAACCCCTGGTTAGCAGGTATCGTCCAGGTGTCGAAACCTTCATATACCTCGCCTGTCAACACATCTTCTGCGGCGGTATAGCCATCCCAGCCTTCACGAAACCGCTCCAGGTCCAGGTCCGCATCCCTGTTGTTGCTGTTTAGAACGACCATCACGGTGTCGTTTGTATCGTACCGGAAATATACGTACACGTTATCTTCGGGCACGAACTGCAGCAGCCATCCGTTGTAGATCGCAGGGGTTTCCCTTCTGAAATGGGCAAGGTTGGTGATATGGTCCACTATCAGATTCTGTTCGGCTGTCCTCTCTCCCCTGTTGAATTTGTTGACGGGGTCCCCGGGCCATCCTCCGGGAAAGTTGGTTCGCAGCTCACCGTGCCCGTGATGCTCGAAGGCCGATTCGAGCAGCTCTGTACCTGTGTATACCTGTGGGATGCCGCGGGTGGTGAACAAAAATGTAAGCGCCAGCTTCAGGTTGCCTGGGTCCTCTCCCACCCGGGTAAAAATCCGGTCGGTGTCGTGGTTGTCGCCAAAAATGACAAGGTTATAGGGGTCGGGATAGAGAAAATCCTGTGCCAGCGTGTTGTACAGCCGCATCAGGCCCGTGGACCAGTTGGGTTCTTCATTGAAAGCGAGTCCAATGTCATCGTAGATCGCAAAATCAAATACTGATGGGAAATAGGAGTCATAGCCGTCGTGATTGTCCTTGCCGCCCTGGTAATAGCTTACCATGGCCGGTATGCCCATCCATGCTTCGCCAATGATCATAAAGTAAGGGTATTCATGCAGGATGTACTTCGCCCAGTCTGACATGAAGAACCTGTCGGCATAAGGCTGTGTATCCATGCGGATGCCATGAATGCCCGCATATTCGATCCACCAGACGCTGTTTTGCTTCAGATACCTCGCCAGCAAGCGGTTTTCCTGGTTCAGGTCGGGCATGTTGGTGTCGAACCATCCTTTTACCATCCGTTCGTAATCATATTGCGAGCCGTGCGGATCGGTAATGGAGGTCATACGATAGGTGGTGCGTGTAAATTCATCCCACTGGTTCAGCCAGTCGCCGGTTGGGAGGTCCTCCATCCACCAGTGGTGATGGCCGCAGTGGTTCAGGATAAGGTCTTTGATGATCTTTACACCTTTTTCGCCGGCTGTTTCGATAAGGTCGAGATAGGCCTCATTGCCTCCGAAACGGGCGTCGACATTATAAAAATCAGTGATCGCATATCCGTGGTAGCTGTAGCGGGGCTGGTCGTTTTCAAGTACAGGGTTCAGCCAGAGGGCAGTGAAGCCCATGCCGGCAATGTGGTCAAGGTTGTTTATGATGCCCGGGATATCTCCTCCGTGGCGCCCTGACGGGTCCTGCCTGTTGCTCTGCTCCAGCATCCCCGGCTGGTCATCGAGGGAGGGATCCCCGTTTGCAAAACGGTCAGGCATCAGCAGGTAGATCGCATCCGACACATTAACTCCTTCACGGTACCGGCTGCCAGGCTCGCGCTCCCTGAGTTCGTATTGGTATTCATATACCACCTCCCCATCCCGGGAAAACCTTATCGGAAAGATTCCGGGGGCAGCATTTTCTATATCAAGCCATAAAAACAAATAATTGGGGCTCTCAACGGCCGTCACCTCCTTCACCTTTACCCCGGGATGATCAACCTCCACCCTAGCATAACCTATGTCTTCTGCATAAACCAAAACCTGTAGTTCGGTGTGCATCATGCCGGCCCACCAGAACGGGGGTTCAACGCGGCCGGGTTCACCAGAAAAGGCCGTTCCCGTCACAAAAAAGAAACAAAAAGCCACCAAAACAAAACGCAGACCTGATCCGCGGAACAAAAATCTCATTACATTATCCATGTGTGTACGATTTAATGTTATATCAAAAAGTCGAAATCCTTAAAGGTCACAAGTTGTCATCAATCAAATCCTCTATTTCACTGATCACCTTTTTCTTTATCCCCGGCTTTAGCCCAAGGGTATCCAGCAGTCCCTTCTCTTGATACAGCTGGCGGCAAAGCACGATTTCCTTTTCAAGCAGGGCCTGTTTCTGCTTCTGGTTAAGATGGGTCAGGACAGTGACCGGAAACAAGCCGGTTTTCTGGATCATGTCCCTGAGGCCTTCTTTTCTTGGATAATCCCAGCTCACCATGCGCAGCCCGACGCACCGGGCATACTCCATGGCGTCCTCGGTAAACCTGGTGTTAGTGAACACCCAGCCGTGGAAGCTTCTCTTCTCAAGG
>PWRF01000296.1 GCA_003556325.1 Bacteroidales bacterium
ACGCTATTCGGGTCGCTCACGGCAGTCCCCCATGTCCGGGCACAGACCCCAGCGCCGCCTCAGCAGCATCCCATTGCCATAACCGGCGGCACCTTACATACGGTTACCCAAGGGGTTATCGAGGGGGGAACCCTTCTCTTTGACAACGGGATTATCCTTGAGGCAGGCAAAGAGGTCAGGATCCCGGAAAATGCAGAGATCATTGATGCCACGGGTAAGCATATTTACCCGGGTTTCATCCAGGGAAGGAGCACCATTGGGCTTATGGAGATAGCGCGTATTCAGGAAAGCACTGATCTGCAGGAGACAGGACAGATCAACCCGAACATCCGCGCCCAGGTTGCATTTCACCCGGCCAGTGAGCATTTGCCGGTGGCAGCAGTGCACGGTGTAACCACCGTCGTTCCCACCCCGAGAGGAAGTCTTATATCCGGCATGGCTGCCGCCATGAAAACCGACGGCTGGACCTGGGAGGAGATGACCCTGCGTGAGGGAATTGGAATGATCATTGAATGGCCCTCTTTCCGTAACGAAGAAAACTATATCAAACAGACCCGGCTGCTGCAGGACGCCTTTGACAAGGCCAGAAGGTATAAGAAAGCACGCCAGGCCGCCACGGGGAACCCGGGCATGAACCACCCCGTTGACCTCAGATGGGAAGCTATGATACCCGTGCTTAGCGGAGATATGCCTGTATTTATCTCTGTGGGCGAAATCCGTCAAATACAGGCGGCCATTGCCTGGGCGTCAAAAGAAAACATTCGTTTTGTCCTTGCCGGAAGCAGAGATATGGACCTGGTTGCTGACCAGCTTGCTGAAATGAACGTGCCGGTTATGCTTACCGGGGTGATATCCGGACCGGCACGTAGCTGGGAAGGATATGACGAAGGGTACAAAATACCGCTGAAGCTGTATGAGGCAGGCGTCGACTTTTTCATTACCGGCGATGCAGGAGCTGCAAGCACATACCGCATACACCACCACGCCGCCTCGGCTGTTGCATTTGGTCTGCCAAAAGAAAAAGCACTGCAGTCAATTACTATTGATGCCGCAAGATTATTGGAGATAGATGATATGGTGGGCAGCCTCGAACCAGGCAAACATGCCACCCTGATGATAACAGATGGAGATGCACTGGAGTTGTGGACAAGGAAAGAACAGGTTTTCATTAAAGGGCGAAAAATTGAAATGCTTGACAAACACAAAAGACTATATGAGCAATACAAAGAAAAAACCCGGCAGTATCAACGATAAAAGCATTCTTTTGTGTTGTCGGAATTTTTTTGTATTTTTCGAAAAAATAGCGATCAGGCTCATTTTCATAATCCCGATCACAGCTCATTCAAAACCTGTAAACCTAAAAAAATCGTCATGAAAAGTTTGAAAAAGTATCAAAACACCATGCCTTTCTTTGCTCTTATGCTTGTTGCCATCTTTTTTGTCTCCTGCGGAGAGGGTGGTCAAAGAGCCACACAGGAAAGGCAACTGAAAGAAGTAAAAGAAGAAACCGAAATGCAGATCCGAATGCTCAGAAACGATATCGAGGAACGGATCAATTACGTGGAAGAGCAATTGGAAGATGCCGAAGGCGAATTGAAGGAGCATCTCGAAGAAGCCAAGGCAGAGCTGCAAAGTCAGAAAGAGGTTATGGAAAAGCACTCCGAAGAGGTCAGGGAAGCCACACTGGAATCCTGGGAAGAGGTCCGGCTGGAGTTGAAGCAAGCCTACCAGGATGCCCGCCAGAAAACAAATGAGGTTTCCCTGCAGGTAAGGGAAAAAATTGACGAACAAGAAGAACGATAGTCTTACGATTCACCCCTAAAAACGGGGTTATCACTGAGGCTCTGTCACATCTGAATTGCATGCAGAGTCAATAGAATTCTTGAGCCCGGCTTTATCGGATAAAGCCGGGCTTTTTTTTAGCAGTTGCGGAAAAAATCCCTATATTTGCCCTGTTTTAATTCAATCTTAATAAAGGTAATTTTTCCAGCATATGACGTTGCACGACCTTCAGAACGGGGAAAGGGGGATCATTATCAAGGTAAAGGGCCGTGGGGGATTTCGCAGGCGCATCATTGAAATGGGTTTTGTTGTGGGGAAAACCGTCCAGGTGATCAAAAAGGCACCTTTGAGGGACCCCATAGAGTACAATGTCATGGGATACAACGTATCCCTGCGCCGCAACGAGGCCAGGCTCATTGAAGTGATACCGGAGAAAGACTTCCGTCCTTCGAAAGAAGACCGTTTTGATGGTGTGTTTCACACTGAAAAAGCCGCGACCTTCAGGAAGCCCGGAAGTACTATAAATGTGGCATTGGTGGGAAATCCGAACAGCGGGAAGACCACTTTTTTCAATCACGCCTCCGGATCGCGGGAGCGGGTTGGCAACTACAGCGGTGTCACTGTTGAAGCCAAAGAAGCTTACTACAACCTCAAAGGGTATAAATTCAATATCACCGACCTTCCGGGCACCTATTCCATTTCTGCGTACACCCCCGAAGAACTGTTTGTCAGGGATTTCATCACGGAAAAGCTGCCCGATGTAGTTATCAACATAGTGGACGGTTCGAATCTTGAGCGTAACCTGTATCTCACCACGCAGCTTATCGACATGGACATCAAGGTTGTGATGGTTCTCAACATGTACGATGAGATGCAGCAAAAGGGTGATGTGCTGGATCATGAGGCCCTGGGAAAAATGATCGGCATCCCCATCGTTCCTGCCGTAAGTCACCGTGGCAAAGGCGTGGAAGATGTATTCAACAAGGTTATAGAGGTATATGAAGACCGCGACGAGGTGGTTCGGCATATTCACATTCATCACGGTGAGGAGATTGAATGCTCCATATCCAGGATCCAGGCTCTTATCAATATAGAAGGTAACGAGAAGCTCACCGACATGGTCTCATCGCGCTTTCTTGCCATCAAGCTGCTTGAACAGGATAAGGAGGCCTATAAAACGATACACGACGAATGCCATAATCATGAGGAGATACTTGGCAGGGCGCAAAAGGAGTCGCAGCGTGTTGAAAAGGAGTTTGGAGAGCCGCCTGAATCGGTCATCACCGACCTGAAGTATGGTTTTATAGCCGGGGCACTCAGGGAAACCATGGAATCCGGGAAGTCTGAAAAGAGGAAGGCCAGCGAAGTCATTGACACCTTTTTGACGCACAAGCTTTTTGGGTTTCCTATCTTCCTGTTTTTTATGTGGCTGATGTTTTCTGCCACTTTTTTCGTGGGAAGCTACCCGATGGATTGGATTGAAGGGGGTGTGGAATCGCTGAGTGTTTTCCTGGATGGGCAAATGGCCCCGGGGCCTTTTAAGGATCTGTTAATTAACGGTGTGATAACCGGTGTTGGCGGTGTATTGGTTTTCCTTCCCAACATCATGATCCTCTTTTTCTTCATCAGCCTGATGGAAGATACGGGCTATATGTCGCGAGCCGTGTTCATCATGGACAAGCTGATGCACCGGATAGGCCTCCACGGAAAGTCATTTATCCCCATGCTTATGGGTTTCGGCTGCAACGTTCCGGCCATCATGGCCACCCGCACGCTTGAAAACAGGAACGATCGCATGATCACCATGCTCATCAATCCATTTATTTCGTGCAGTGCCAGGTTACCCATATACATACTTTTCATTTCGGCGTTTTTTGCCCACAATCAGGGCACCATCCTGTTTCTCATTTATGCTACGGGCATCCTGATAGCCATTGGGATGTCCTTGTTGTTCAAGCGTACCCTTTTCCGCACCGAGGAAGCGCCTTTTGTCATGGAGCTCCCCCCCTACCGCATCCCAACGATGAAAGCCACCACCCGTCACATGTGGGGAAAGGCGGTTCACTACATTAAAAAGATTGCCGGCATCATCCTGATAGCATCCATGATCATCTGGGCGCTGGGTTATTTCCCGAACGGCGCAGGATACACCGAGAGGGTGCAGGAAAAAACAGCCGCCATTGAGGCTCAATACGAAGCCCGGATCGAAAACGTGGATTCTGAAGATGAGCAGTTAGCGGAGGAGCTTGAGAAAGAGCGCGAAATAGCCATCCGCAACATGGAGGCCAGCCTCTATATGGAAAGGCAGGAAAACAGTTTCATTGGCGTATTGGGCAGAACCATTCAGCCTGTCATGGAGCCCCTGGGCTTCGACTGGAAAATGACTATAAGCATCATTTCCGGACTGGCGGCCAAAGAGATTGTGGTCAGCACTATTGCGGTCTTATACCAGGTAGACGAAACGGTTCAGGCCCATAGCCATACGCTCGTGGAAAAAATCCAGAACCAGCGGCATGCTTCCGGCCCCCGGGCGGGTGAGCCGGTGTTTACTCCCCTGGTGGCCCTGGCATTTATGATGTTCACCCTGCTGTATTTCCCGTGCATTGGGGTAATAGCCACCATCACACGTGAAGCCGGACACTGGAAATGGGGGATGTTTACCGTACTGTATACAACCGCAATCGCATGGCTGGTTGCCTTTTTGATATACCAGGGCGGCAGCCTCCTGGGATTTTGACACGTTTTAATATAATGGCTTTTGATTGATGAAGGGTAACGGCAAAAGCAATGGCTCATGAACCAGGTCACACGGGAGGGCAAATCAAAAATTACGGGCGTGGTCCTTGCCGGCGGGCAAAGCCGGCGCTTCGGCCGGGACAAAGGCTTATACCTATATAGAGACAAGCCTCTTTTTATGCATGCCCTTGAAGTTGTTCGCCCTCTCTGCGATGAAATCCTTATCAGCACAAACAAAACGGACCCATACCAGAAATTTCATTACCCAATAATCACCGACACATATCCGGGATGCGGGCCCCTTGCCGGTATCCATAGCGGCCTGTCGGAGGCATCCCACGAAACTGTTCTGTTCATAGCATGCGACACCCCAAATGTTCCCATTGAACTGTATCGTTTCCTGCTGGGAAACATGGCGTCTTACGAAGCTATCATGCCCATGCACAAGAACGGGATAGAGACCTTATGTGCTGTGTACGACAGAAGGAGCCTGGGAAAAATCACAAAATCCCTGGAGGCGGGAAAATATAAAATCCTGGACGCGCACCAATCCATGAACGTGCGATATATCGCTGTTGAGGATGAGGGGTTCTACAGCGCAGACATCTTTCATAATATAAACTTCAGGAGTGACCTGGAAAAATAGGTATGGTGGCAGGCTAAGCTATTGAATTTTTCAGCTTTGGAAGCAACAACCAGTGCCGGCCAGGAAGCAGTTTCAGAAGCAGTCGGTGTTTATATCCAGAACGTAGTTCTCAATGACCTGCATCTCCCTGGCTGTCTCATAGCCGTCAAAGCCCCTGATGTCGTCGTAGGTGATGGTTTCTGCAAAGGCGTGGTAGAACAATTCAGCCAGCGGCAGATACGACCAATGCCATTTTTCCTCTTCATACCCACCGGATCGGCGGTTTCCATGTTTGGTATAGGGCTGACAAAAACCAAAGCCTGCCGCATTTTCGACAAGCCACTGGTATACCTTTTTGCCTTGTCCGTGTTCGAAATAGCTGTTTTGCAGGCTGTTCAGATCTATATCCGTACCCCAGTGGTGCCGCGACGTACCGGGCATGGCGCTGAACCGCAGGATTTCCCGTGATCTCTCCACCGGGTCTTCAATATCTGTGGCAATAATATCTCCCTGCAGCAGGCTGACGCCGTTCCATTTATTTTCCCAGATGCGTTTCTGGTGTTGAAAAGGGCGGGTAGCAGAAAGTATGGTAAGCTGCACGCCGTCTTTTTCGGCAGCCGCATGCATTTCAAGGAATGCATCCATTGCAGCCCTTCTCAGGTACATTCCTTCGCGCCGGGCATACTTTAATGAAACAGGCACAAAGTCTTCGTCCAGGGTAGGGTCTATCATGCCCAAAAGCATGTCCCTGGTGATCTTGATTTTATCCGTATCATTGCTTTCCATTTCCGGGTTCCCGTTAGGCCCCGGATCGCTCCGGGGGGTATGTTTGCCATTCCTGTCATCCGGCGGCACCTCAGCAACTCCGGACGGACTTTCGAAACGGTTTGCCTGCAGATCGATTTGCGCAACCTCATCCGGTTCAGTATAGGGCTGGACAGCCTTAGCCTGTATTGCCGTTTGCCCGGAGGAAGGTTCTGATGCCTGAGCAGCTGGTGCATGGTCAAGGCTTACCCGTCTTGCGGCGCGAAAGCCCCGCGAAAAAATGAGCAGCAATGCCAGGATGATCACCAGTACGATCAGGATCACATCCTTCCAGGTCAGTTTTTCTTTCCTCCTGCGCTTTTTTCTCCTTGTATGCATATATATTACCTGAAACCTGATTTTTACAAGCAGGTCTTTGGCCCTGCTATTGCAGCAGCAACTACTTAAGCCATTTATCAAGCCAGCCAAAGAACTCCCTTTGCCACAGGATGCCGTTCTGTGGTGTCAGCACCCAGTGATTTTCTTCGGGGAAGAAGAGCAACCTGCTGGGTATACCTTGCAGCTGGGCTGCGTTAAAGGCTTGCAGCCCTTCAATATATGGCACACGGTAGTCTTTGGCACCGTGGATAACCATCATGGGTGTATTCCACCTGTGCACATAGAGGTGGGGCGAAAACCCGTAGCTGTGTGGTGTCGGGTCTTCCCAGTATGCTCCGCCGATGTCGTGGTTGGCAAAGAACATTTCCTCGGTAGAGGCATACCAGCTTTCCAGGTTAAAGAGTCCGCAATGCGAGATGAAGGCACTAAAGCGGTCTTCGTGATGTCCGGCAAGCCAGAACACACTGTATCCGCCATAGCTTGCCCCAACGGCGCCCAGGCGGTTTTGGTCAACGAAGGGCTCCTTCTTAACCGCATCAATGGCACTGAGATAGTCTTTCATGTTTTGTCCGCCCCAGTCCTCGCTGATCTGGTCGTTCCAGTCCTGGCCAAATGTAGGCAATCCCCTGCGGTTGGGTGCCACCACTATGTAGTCATGCGACGCCATGATCTGGAAGTTCCAGCGGTACGAGAAAAACTGGCTCACTGCGCTCTGAGGGCCTCCGCCGCAATAGAGCAGTGCGGGATATTCTTTTTCTGGATCAAAGTTTGGGGGGTAGATCACCCAGACCAGCATTTCCTTATCGTCGGTTGTGGTCACCCATCTCTTTTCTATGTCACCCATGGCTGTTCGCTCCAGGATCTCCCGGTTTACGTGGCTGAGCTGCGTTTGTTCCCCGGTATTTTTGTTAACTCCAAAGATCTCTGTTGGCATCGACATCGACATACGTTCCCCCACAAGCATTTCCCCTGCTACTGCGACGGATTGATAGTTATGCCTTCCTTCGGTCAGCTGGCGGATCTCAGCCGGTTCCACATCCACGGCGTAAAGCTGGTAGGTGGCATGGATACCACTGACAAAATACAGGGTCTGGCTGTCGTGCGACCAGGCAAAACCACTGGAGCTCTGGTCAAAGCCGGCTGAGAGGTCACGATATTTCCTGGTTTCCAGGTCCATGACCATGACCCTGTTCTTATCCGATTCGAAACCGTCCGTTTCCATGCTTTCCCATGCCATGAAGCGTCCATCCGGCGAAAAGACGGGATTTCTGTCGTACCCGTCGTTAAATGGGGTCAGGTCTTCGGTAGTTCCTGTTTCCAGGTTATACAGGAAAATATTGGAATTGGTTGAGGTGGTCCAGTCTATCCCCGTTTTTTTCTTACTTGTATAGGCGATATATTTTCCGTCGGCACTCCAGGCTATCTGTGAGCTTCCGCCGAAGGGGGGCAGCGGTGAGTGGTAGGGTTCGCCTTCCATGATATCAAGTCCCTCGCCAATTTCATCTTCGTCGTAAGATGCGACAAACACGTGGCTGTATTTTCCGTCATGCCAGCGGTCCCAGTGCCGGTACATCAGGTCATCGGCAATATGTGCATTGGCTTTTTCCAGGTCGGGGTGTTTATCGGCAACTGTTTCATCCAGTTTAACACGGCTGGTATAATAAATATGCTGTATGTCCGGTGCATATCCAAAGCCGGTTATTCCTCCGTCAATGTAGGTCAATTGATGGACATTCGATCCGTCCGGGTCCATTTCGAAAAGCTGATTCTGTCCATCCACACTTTTCATGAAACCGATTCGTTCACCGTCGGGCCGCCACCGGGCGCCTGACTCCGAGTCAGCGGAATTGGTGATGTTCACGGGGTCTCCACCCTCTGCGGGCATGATATACAGATCGCGCGTACCTTTGTTTTCGGGCACATCAAAATATGTTACTCCAAATAGTATCTGCTGCCCGTCGGGTGATATCCGGACATCGCCAATACGTCCAAACTCCCATAATGTTTCAGGAGTCATCGGTTCGGGTTGCGCATGCGAGGAATTTGAAATTGTCATCATACAAATAATTGATAGTACTGCAAGTGGTTTCATTTGTTTATTTTTTAGTAACTAGTTGTTGTTGATGTGTTTATGTTTTTGGCAAAAGTTCAGGAGTTGTGTTGCAACTGTCAAAATGTCGAAATGTCAAAATGTCGAAACGTCCCAATAATCATCCCCCTGCGTGACAAAAACTCTGACATGGGGTTTGGCTTCGCCGAGCTCGCAAGTGCTCGGTTCATGTGTTAAACAATTAATGTCGAAATGTCAAAACGTCCCAATATCCATACTCCTTTGTGTCAAAAATACTGTTAGCTTCTTACTTCCTTTCTAAGTCGCTCTAAAACTACATCAACCCGCCAGGGCGTCCTTGATCTTTCCTTCGAGCTCCTCGGCCAGTTCTACGTTGTCGAGCAAGAGTTGTTTCACGGCATCGCGTCCCTGTCCCAGTTTGGTGTCGCCATAGCTGAACCAGGAGCCTGACTTTTTCAGGATGTTGTGTTCAACAGCCAGGTCAATGATCTCTCCAACTTTGGATATGCCTTCGCCATAGATGATGTCGAACTCAGCCTGCCGGAAGGGTGGTGCGAGTTTGTTCTTCACCACTTTCACGCGGGTCCTGTTCCCCATGATCCTGTCGCCTTCCTTGATTTGTGAGGAGCGCCTGATGTCGATACGCACGGAAGAATAGAATTTTAGTGCATTCCCGCCTGTGGTGGTTTCAGGGTTGCCAAACATCACACCGATCTTCTCGCGTAACTGGTTGATAAAGATACAGCAACAATTTGTTTTATTTATGGTACCTGTAAGTTTACGCAGGGCCTGTGACATGAGGCGGGCCTGGAGGCCCATCTTTGAATCTCCCATTTCCCCTTCGATCTCGCTTTTGGGTGTCAAGGCAGCCACCGAGTCGATCACGATGATGTCAATAGCTCCCGAGCGGATCAGGTTTTCGGCTATTTCGAGGGCCTGTTCACCGTTATCGGGCTGGCTGACCAGCAAATTCTCAATGTCTACACCCAGTTTCTGAGCGTAATTGCTGTCGAAGGCATTCTCAGCATCGATAAAGGCTGCGACGCCACCAAGCTTTTGCGCTTCGGCGATGGCATGAATAGCCAGTGTGGTTTTACCCGAAGATTCGGGACCGTATATCT
>PWRF01000091.1 GCA_003556325.1 Bacteroidales bacterium
GATAAGCTCTGGGTTGAGTTTGTAAGCCAGAGCACAGAACCGGTTAAGGTACGCCTGGTCAATGCCCACGGGCAGACCATGCAAACAAAGCAAGTAACCAGTGAGGGACCGGTTACCATAAGCTTCAGCCTCGAAGGGTATGCTGCGGGATTGTACATGATCCGGGTCGATAGCCAGGAAGATTCCCTGCTGCAAAAGATCATGGTGGAATAAACAGATAGAATAAATAATCAATTGCCCGGGCAGCAGGTGATGTTTGCTGCCCGGGCAAAATATTTTTAATACCAAAGGTCGTTCTCTACTGCCTTTCCCCGCTTTGTGAAATAATACTTACAACGGAAATCACATCCAGTAAGTCAATAATCCCATCCTGGTTTATGTCAGAGTTATTGAAACAAAAGGGTTCGGGATTTTGCCCGGCGTAATACTGCACTATGGCCAACACATCCAAAACGTCGACCACACCATCATCATTTGCATCACCAGGATGATCAGCTACTACGATATGATGCAAAATGTCCTCGTCCGTAAGGAGAACACTCCCGGCAGCATCCTGATAACAAGCGGCAAAGATAATGTATTGGTACAGACCCGCCTCAAGATCTTCAAACACATACTCGCCGGGAGGATACTCTATGCCGTTTAATTCTATCACAGCATCAGAGACAGACTGTCCATCCCCATCTTCAATATCAAATGCAAGCTGAAAGGGACCTGTTTCAAATTCTTCAAAAGGGGGTATATGGTTGGTAATGCAATGAATAGCCCCCTCCCAATGTATCATCGCATTGGCATCTATCCCAATAATTTCTTTGCCGGGCATGAGATCCGCATAGGTCGACAAAGCTTCTGCGTCACGCGGACTGCTGTACGTGGGAACCAAAACAGCATCATTGACAATGAGGCTGTTAATATAGGTTTTCCAGTTATCGGCTTTAGGAATCTGCTCAATCCGGTAGGTCTTCCCCTCGGGATGCTCAATGGCCTGTAATGCCTGATAATTATCCTGGAGGACCTGGTAATCCGGATGCCAGGTGTCAACAGTGCTGATGATAAATGTGGTGTCATCAAGCAATTTGATCTGCATGTCCAGGTGACCCCAGTAATCGTTAGTCATCGCACTAAAGGTAAACACAGTGTCAATACCCAGGTAATTCTGAAGTATGGCATCTATTTCCGATTCGGGAATGCCGGGATTGTTGGTGTACAACCTGTCCGTCGCAAACAATCGATTATGGCTGTCTACCAAAAAATTTCCGCCGTCAAAAATAATGTGGGAAAAATCGTAGTAATTCAAATTCCAGTAATCGGCAAGTCTTTCGGGCAGATCCTGATCGCCGTGGTTGGCTGCCAGGTCATTGAATCCCACAAAAGCAAGGTGCCCGTCATCGTAAATACTGAAGGGGCCATGATCCCGTATCCAGATCCGGTCGCCATACACATCGATAAACTCAATGTTGGTAATAGGTACACCATAATTGCCAAAAGCGCTGATCATGTTATCCTGGTGAAACTCGCTGTTGGTCTGCATGAAGACGGTAGCCCTTGGCTGAATCCCATTGACCACGGATGCCACGATCTGATCGTAAGCGTGATTGCTGCCGGGGTTCCAATACATAACTACACCTGCAATGGTATCATATTCAGGAATTGTACGGGGGTTCAAAGGGGCCTGGTCATTCCCGGCAACAACCCTGTTGAAGGGTCCTGATAAAACGAGAACAAACAAAACAATAAAAACCGCACAAGGAGATAAAATCTTCCGTAAAGGGACATACAACATAGCTAAAAAATAATTCTATAAAAATGTACCAGGTAAAAAAGGATTTATTTTTCAAAAATAAAAATTATTGATCGTTTAATTGTTAAGTCGCTGTAAAAAAAACCATAGGGCGAGTGTTTCTTTTCACCTATTCAGCAGACAATTAATTTAAAGAACTTTAACTGTCACAAATCGAAATATATTTGATGTTAGCATACTACCTGATTGTTTTTGTAGTTTTTTATGCCTGTGCATAGCATTTATTTTATTACCTCCATGTAGTCTATTTTCCTTTTAATGTGTAAGTTTTTTATGATTTTATTTGTAAGGTAAATAAATTTTGCATATATTTCGCTCCCCAAAAAAGAATCAGTAAAGAATTTATCTGATCGAACGACCGGTTTTGGAGATCTGGAACGTAAAAAATGTATTAAGCCAGAAAAAACCGCTTATTGTTAAACCCTGATTAAAAGAATTGTGCAAAATCAACTGCCCTGCATGGTTAAACAGACAGTAACGGTCATTGGCATTACAAACGGACACAATTACCTTCAGGGCAAAAATAGTTTTGAAAAACAGTTAATGCGTTATAATTAACCAAAAATATTAGTTCCGATGTGCAAAAGAATACTAAGTTCATCGTTGGTCGCCTTCTTTTTTTCGTTTGCTTCCGTTTTCGCAGGTAACGTAAATCTACTGATTGTGCAGGACGTGGAAGCAGAGGCCGGTTCGACAATCACCATTGAGCTGGAGATCCAGAATGATGATGATGTCATTGGTTTTAACTGCGACATTCCGCTGCCAGAAGGCTTCACCCTTGTAGAAGGCTCAGGTGAGCATTTCAGAACAGGTGACCACCAGCTGTCATTATCTGTCATAGATGATAACGTAGCAAGGTTGATGCTCTTCTCAATGACAAACGCTTTCCTGGAGGGTGACGAAGGAGTGGTTGCCGCTTTCGAGGTGCAAACACCGGGTACACCCGGAAATTACACCTTTGACATTTCAGGGATACCCGTAATTGGCACCATCCTTAACGGAGAAGCCACCAATGTGATCACCGGAACAGAAAGCGGTGACGTGTCGCTCACGGGTGGGGAGTTTACCGTAAGTCTCACGGTCATGGATGAAGAGGAAAATCCCTTACAGGGAGCACTGGTTACAATAAACGGAGGTGAATACCTTACAAACGAAGACGGAGAAGCGGACTTTCAGCTTTTCTCTGGCAGCTATGACTACTCAGTGGAAATGGAGTGTCTCCTGGCTGCAGAGGGCGTGATCAATGTCAGCGACGACCTGGCAGTTCCTGTGATCATGGAAGGACTCCCGGGAGATGCAAATGGCGATGGGTTTGTAAATGTACTCGATGTCCTCGCCATAGCAAATTATTATGCCTCAGGAAATGTTGCCGCTTTTTGCTTTGAAAATGCAGATGTGAATAATGATGGAGTCATAAATGTAATGGATGTGCTGCTGGTTTCAAGCATGTTTGCAGGTGACAACAAAATGCTGATGCAACAGGGCCTGAATTCTGAAGACGCACATGCCTATCTGAATCCTGATGGGATTTCACTTACCAGCGACGGTACACTGGCCGGGTTTCAGTTCGAACTAAAAGGAGACAACCTGTCGTCCCTTACCCCCAAACTGAAACTTGCTGACCATCACATTGTTTACGGATATGACGAAGGGGTGCTCAGGGCCATCGTTTTTAACCTGAATAATAAACCCATACCGCAAGGCACTATCGGGATTGTGACATTTGATGATCATGCCGGTGAAAACCTTGCCTGGTCCCATGCCCTGGCGGGCAACCTGATTGCCGATGAAGTGCCTGTCCACACACATACCGGGGAGGTAACCGGTATTGAAGACATTGCGAAGAAGATTGACTATCGCGTTTTCCCAAATCCGGCTGAAAACGTGTTCTGGGTTTCCTTCAATAACCAAAGCAACCATGCCGTTTCTCTGTCACTGGTAAATATCCGCGGACAAACCATCCAACAGCTCACAGCAGATGAAAAAGGATATTCTGAAACAGAATTTAATGTTCATGACCTTCCGGCAGGAATGTATATCATCAGGCTCAACTATAAAGGTCAAACGGTTATGGACAAGATCATGCTGCAATGACACTTTTCCCGAACATACCCTCCCGGCTTCCCTGGCAAGGAATCCGGGAGGGATATGGTAAAATAATTCTGCCTCTTGTAAAAAAAACCAGCCCAAACCAAAAAAAAGGGGATGGTTTTTGTTTTTCTTTAGATATTGCTTTATCTTTGGGCATCCATTAACCGAATGCGAGACCATTTAATCAAACAAATAATAGCCGTATGAAAAGAAAGATACGATTATCTGCATTGCTCACCCTATTTGCTGTTTTTAGCATAGCTTCCGTCTTTGCACAAAGCAGAGACAACGGAAATATCATGTTGATCCGTGACATTGATGCTGAACCGGGAGATATTGTGACCGTTGAGCTTGAAATCATCAACGATGATGAAGTGGCAGGCTTTAACATTGATATTTTGATCCCCCCTGGATTTGAATTCCAGGAAGGTACCGCACAGCTTTTCCGGGACATCGATCATCAGTTTGTTATAAGTACTCCAGATGTTGATTATGATCTGGAAGGTACCGTAGTCAGAGTCATCGCCTTTTCTATCGAACTCAATACATTTACAGGCAATGAAGGCGTTATTTTCAGCTTTGACGCACTAACACCCGATGTGCCTGATTTCTATCCCATCAAGATCCTGGGATGGCCGGAAGAAGATTATCCGGGGTACCCACAACCACCGGTAATTGGATCTCCGGATGCTCAAAACATACTGGATGAAGCTATTGACGGTGAATTATTCCTTGGAATAAGAGACCTTACCATCACAACAGAGGGTGAAGGCAGCGTAGATGTGGATGGTGAACCCTACACAGAAACTGTTATGGTTCCAATCGGCACCGCAGTGGACCTGCTTGCTACTGCCGACCCGGGCTGGGAGTTTGTAAACTGGACAGGCGACACCGGTGGCCTGGATGATCCCGATGTGTTTAATCCAACCCTTACCATGCCGGACACTGACGTCTCACTGACCGCAAACTTCCAACTGAGTGAATATACCCTTACGCTCCTTGCTGACCCTGTTGAAGGGGGTACAGTGGAAGACCTCACGGATGATGCACCCTACAATATTGATGACCTGGTGCAGATCCGGGCGGAAGCCAATGAAGGCTGGGAGTTTGTGAACTGGACAGGCGAGTATGCGGACAACCTGGTTGATGCCACAGCTGCTGAAACAACGCTCACCATGCCTGCTGATCACGTCACACTTACAGCAAACTTCCAGATGATCGATTATACCCTCACTGTCAACGTTGATCCAGAGGACTCAGGCACCGTCGATATTGTCCCGGACCAGGATTCTTACAACGTCGGTGACGTGATCAGCCTCACCGCAACACCTGAAGATGGCTGGGAGTTCGTAAACTGGACAGGCGACACCGGTGGACTGGATACCACCACCGATGCCGAAGCAACCCTGACCATGCCTGCCGATGATGTTACCCTGACAGCAAACTTCCAGATGATCGACTATACACTCACCGTAAACATTGAGCCAGCAGGCTCAGGTACCGTCGATATTGATCCGGAAGAGGATTTCTACAACATCGGTGACGAGATCAGCCTCACCGCAACACCTGAAGCTGGCTGGGAGTTCGTAAACTGGACGGGCGACACCGGTGGACTGGATGACCCCAATGCCGCAGAAGCAACCCTGACCATGCCCGCCGACAATGTGGAGCTGACGGCAAACTTCCAAATAATCACCTATGACCTTACCATAAACATTGAGCCAGCAGGCTCAGGTACCGTCGAGGTTGACCCGGACCAGGATTCCTTCAATGCCGGTGATGAGGTCAGCCTCACCGCAATACCTGAAGCTGGCTGGGAGTTTGTAAACTGGACAGGCGACGTCGCCGGCCTGGATGACCCCAGTGCAGCGCAAACAACCCTGACCATGCCTGCCGATGACGTTACCCTGACGGCAAACTTCGAAATGATCGACTACACCCTCACAATAAACATTGAGCCAACAGGCTCAGGTACCGTCGATATTGATCCGGAAGAGGATTTCTACAACGTCGGTGACGAGATCGACCTTACCGCAACACCTGAAGCTGGCTGGGAGTTTGTAAACTGGACAGGCGATACCGAAGGCCTGGACGACATCAATGAGGCGGAAACAACACTGACCATGCCCGCCGATAATGTGGAACTGACGGCAAACTTCCAACTGATCACCTATGACCTTACCATAAACATTGAGCCAGAGGGCGCAGGTACCGTTGATGTTGTCCCGGACCAGGATTCTTACAACGTCGGTGACCAGATCGACCTCACCGCAACACCTGAGGACGGATGGATGTTCGTAAACTGGACAGGCGACGTCGCCGGCCTGGATGACCCCGATGCAGCGCAAACGACCCTGACCATGCCCGCCGATGACGTTACCCTGACAGCAAATTTCGAGGCGATCGACTACACCCTCAGCGTAAACGTTGATCCAACAGGCTCAGGTACCGTCGATATTGACCCGGATCAGGATTTCTACAACGTCGGTGACGAGATCGACCTCACCGCGATGCCTGAAGACGGCTGGGAGTTTGTAAACTGGACAGGCGACACCGATGGCCTGAATACCACCACCGGTGCCGAAGCAACCCTGACCATGCCCGCCGATGACGTCACCCTGACAGCAAACTTCCAACTGATTGACTATACCCTTACGCTTGTTGCCAACCCCGATGAAGGCGGCACAGTGGAAGACGTAACGGATGATGCACCCTACAATATTGATGACCTGGTGCAGATCCGGGCGGAAGCCAATGAAGGCTGGGAGTTTGTGAACTGGACAGGCGAGTATGCAGACAACCTGGATGATGCAGATGAAACTGAAACAACGCTCACCATGCCCGCCGATGACGTCACACTGACAGCAAACTTTGAGATGATCGACTATACCCTCACCGTCAACATTGATCCAATGGGGTCAGGTATCGTCGATATTGACCCGGATCAGGATTCTTACAACTTTGGCGACGAGATCAGCCTCACCGCAATACCAGAAGATGGCTGGGAGTTTGTAGAATGGACAGGCGACACCGATGGCCTGGATACCCCCACCGATGCCGAAGCAACCCTCACCATGCCCGCCGATGACGTCACCCTGACAGCAAACTTCCAACTGATTGACTATACCCTTACGCTCATCGCCAACCCCGATGAAGGCGGCACAGTGGAAGACGTAACGGATGATGCACCCTACAATATTGATGATCTGGTGCAGATCCGGGCGGAAGCCAATGAAGGCTGGGAGTTCGTGAACTGGACGGGCGATTATGCAGACAACCTTGCTGATGCAGACCAAGCTGAAACAACGCTTACCATGCCTGCAGATGACGTTACCCTCACAGCAAACTTCCAGATGATCGACTATACACTTACACTGACCCCGGATCCTGCTATAGGAGGGACAGTGGAAGACCTGACAGATGACGCACCATACAATGTGGGAGACGAAGTAAATATCAAAGCCGAACCCAATCCGGGCTGGGGATTTGATGGCTGGACAGGGGAGTATGCCGGAAACCTGGATGACGCTTCGGCTGCTGAAACAACACTCACCATGCCTGCCGATAACGTTGACCTGACAGCAAACTTCATTGTGGTTGATGACAATGAATATACTGTCACCTTATTGGTTGAACCAGAAGAAGCAGGTGATGTAATTGGCGCCGGTGACTATAATGTTGGCGACAGAGTGGATATAGAAGCTGTAGCTAATGAAGGATGGATGTTTGTTGAATGGACAGGTGACATTGATGGCCTGGATGATCCAAACAGCGCAGAAACCCATTTCTTTATGACACCTGGCGATGTGACCATTACGGCAAACTTCGACACGGTTCCGGAAATCCCCCTCGCACGCTGGGCCGTTTACATCATGGCAGCTTTAATAGCGGTTTTTGTAACAGTGCGCATAAGGAAAAAAATGGTCGCGTGACACTCTGAGGAGGACCCAATACGGGAATAACCCCTCACACGACTCAACAATAACTTGTTCTGTAACCAGATAAGAAACAGACAATTTAAATGGTTTAAGAACAACATTTACTTCTTTAGTAAAGAGCGTTTGGTAGCTTGCAAACGCTCTTTTTTTTGGGGTTTAACCAAGCCCTTTACAATAAAACCTTATTAAAAAATATCATGCACTATGAATGGGATGATAAACAAACAACCTTCAGGTAAATCTGACCTTTTCCTCAAAAAATAATTGGATAAAAACAATAAACATGTAAATTTGTGACGGCTATTTCGCTGATATCTTCATAATCAAAACATAAAAACCAATAGTATATGGAACAAAACAGAAAGAACGTAATCATCATCGGTGCGGCCGGCAGGGATTTTCACAATTTCAATACCTATTACCGCAACAACGACAATTACAACGTGGTAGCATTTACGGCGGCGCAGATCCCGGACATTGACGGACGGAAATATCCTGCAGAGCTCGCTGGCAGCATGTATCCCGACGGGATTCCGATATATAGCCAGGACGAGCTGAGCAAGCTGATCAAGGACCTGGATGTTGACGTATGCGCTTTTTCCTACAGCGATGTTTCCTACCAGGAGGTGATGACTGTTGGCGCCCAGGTGAATGCAGCAGGGGCAGACTTTCTGCTTATCGGTCCCAAAGAGACCATGCTGGAAAGCACCAAGCCGGTGATCGCAGTTGGAGCAGTCCGTACCGGATGTGGCAAAAGCCAGACCTCACGCCGCATCATCGAATCGCTGATGGAGCACGGTATGAAGGTTGTCGCTATCCGGCATCCCATGCCTTACGGCGACCTGGTGGCACAAAAAGTGCAGCGTTTCGCAGAGATCGACGACCTGAAAAAACACAAGTGCACCATCGAAGAAATGGAGGAATATGAACCCCATGTGATACGGGGTAATGTGATCTATTCCGGTGTTGATTATGAGGCCATCCTGCGCGAAGCAGAGAAAGAGGCTGATGTGATCCTCTGGGACGGAGGCAACAACGACTTCCCGTTTATCAAGCCCGATATGATGGTGACCGTGGTAGACCCGCACCGCCCGGGACACGAACTCAACTACTATCCCGGCGAAACTGTTCTTCGGATTGCCGACATCGTGGTCATCAACAAGATGGACAGTGCAGGCCCGGAAGGCATCCAGGCCGTGCGCGATAATATCGCCCTGGTGAACCCCACCGCAACAGTTGTAGACGGTGCTTCGCCGCTTACCGTGGATAAGCCCGAGCTGATCAAAGGGAAAAGAGTACTGGTGGTGGAAGACGGCCCAACCCTTACGCACGGCCACATGAAAATCGGTGCCGGCACGATTGCCGCCCGGAAATTTGGCGCACTCGAATACGTCGACCCACGTCCGTACGCCGTTGGCAGGCTGAAAGAGACCTTCGAAATCTATCCCGAGATCGGCACACTGCTTCCCGCTATGGGCTATGGCGATCAGCAGATCAAAGACCTGGAGGCAACGATCAAGAACACGGAATGCGACACCGTGGTGATCGGCACACCTATCGACCTCTCGCGGGTCGTGAAGATCGATAAGCCGACCGTCAAGGTGGGCTACGAAC
>PWRF01000270.1 GCA_003556325.1 Bacteroidales bacterium
AACAATGGAAGAATTGGTTAGCATATTTGTCAGATCGATTTTCATAGATAACATGGTCTTTGCCTACTTCCTGGGCATGTGTTCCTACCTGGCGGTTTCCCGTACGGTGAACACCAGTGTAGGCCTTGGTGCTGCTGTGATCTTTGTGTTGGGCATCACCGTACCCATCAACTACCTGCTGGAGAACTTTGTGCTGGGGCGCGGTGCCTTGTCGTGGCTGGGGCCACAGTTCGCCGCTGTTGACCTGAGCTTTCTGACATTCATCCTGTTTATTGCCATCATCGCCGCGATGGTGCAACTCGTGGAAATGATTATCGAAAAGCTTAGTCCCACGCTATACAACACGCTGGGCATCTTTCTCCCGCTCATCGCAGTAAACTGTGCCATCCTGGGTGGGTCGCTATTCATGCAGGAGCGCAACTTCGCAAACCTCGGTGAGGCAACAGCATTTGGCCTGGGTAGCGGAGTGGGCTTTTTCCTGGCGATCGTTGGCATCGCAGCCATCCGCGAGAAGATACGCTATTCGGCAGTGCCCGCACCCCTCAGGGGTCTCGGCATCACCTTCATCATCACCGGCCTGATGGGCATTGCCTTTATGAGCTTTATGGGTATTGAATTATAAAATAAAACGTCAAAAAGAATTGCCATGATATTGTTAGAAGTCAGTAACCTCTGGGTCGTACTCCTCAGCGTAGTTATGTTCCTTGCCGTGATGCTGATGCTGGTGGCTGTACTGCTCTATGCCCGCTCCAAACTCGTTCCCAGTGGGCCGGTCAAGCTGAATATCAATGATGAAAAAGAGCTGGAAGTGAATGCCGGGGATACCCTGCTCACCGTACTCTCTCAAAACGAGATATACCTTCCCAGTGCCTGTGGTGGGGGAGGCACCTGCGCGCTCTGCAAATGCCAGATCTTTGACGGCGCTGGCGACATCCTGCCTACTGAAGTCGGCTACTTTACCCGGAAGGAGATCCAGGATAACTGGCGACTCAGCTGCCAGGTAAAGGTCAGGGAAGACATGGATATCGGGGTGCCTGAAGAGGTATTTGGCATCAAGAAATGGGAATGCGAAGTGGTTTCCAACCGCAACGTGGCAACCTTCATCAAGGAATTTGTAGTGAAACTGCCTGAAGGCGAAAGCCTTGACTTCCAATCCGGTGGCTACATCCAGGTGGATGTCCCTGCTTGTGAGGTGTCTTTCGCCGACATGGAAGTAGAAAAAGCATTCCGCGAAGACTGGGATAAGTTGAATTTGTGGGATCTCAAAATGGTAAACCCTGAGCCTGTCTTCCGGGCTTATTCGATGGCCAACCACCCGGCAGAAGGGAATATCATCAAGCTTAATGTGCGTATAGCCACCCCGCCCTGGGATCAGAAAAAGAACAAATTCATGAATGTGAATCCGGGTGTGTGCTCCTCTTATATCTTTTCCCTGAAACCAGGTGACAAGGTGACCATTTCTGGTCCTTACGGCGACTTCTTCATCAAGCCAACAGACAAGGAGATGGTCTATATCGGTGGTGGTGCCGGCATGGCGCCGTTGCGTTCACACATCTTCCACCTGTTCCATACCCTGAAAACTGACCGGAAGGTATCCTATTGGTATGGGGCACGATCCAAAAGGGAGGTCTTCTATGAAGAAGATTTCCGCAAAATTGAAAAGGAATTCCCAAACTTTACTTTCCACATTGCCCTGTCAGAGCCACTTCCTGAGGATAACTGGGATGGATATACCGGCTTTATCCACCAGGTGGTGCTCGACAATTACCTGAAAGACCATCCGGAACCCGAAGAGGTGGAGTACTATCTCTGTGGGCCACCCATCATGAACGAGTCCGTTCTGGACATGCTCGATAACCTCGGGGTCCCTGAAGAAAATATTGACCTTGACGATTTTGGAGGTTAACTTTGTAGCCCTGTTTCGACAGGGCTTTTTTGATTAACAACTGAATAATCATGGAAAAGAAGCGATTTGCAGAGGCAAGTAAAATTGTCTGGCTCGGCTTCGTGGCCAACGTCATCCTCACGCTGCTAAAACTGCTTGCAGGCATCCTTGGCCGCAGTGCAGCGATGGTAGCAGATGCCATCCATTCCATAAGTGATTTCATGACCGACCTGGTCATTGCCGGAAGTCTTAAGGTGGCAGCCAAGCCCCGTGATGGCAACCACAAATATGGTCATGGCAAGGTGGAAACGCTCGCCGCCGCATTTGTTGGTGGGGTGCTGTGTGCTGTGGGTGCCGGGATCCTCTATTCCGGAGTGAAAAGCATCATTGGACATTTCGGAGATCAGCCGTTAAATAAACCCGGCATGGTCGCGTTCTATGCCGCAGTCATTTCCATTCTGATCAAGGAGTTATTATTCCGTTATACACTGGTCACAGGAAGGCAGATAAATAGCAATGTGCTGATAGCGAATGCCTGGCACCACAGGAGCGATGTGTATTCCTCCCTGGGTACACTGCTGGGCATCGGTGGAGCAATATTTCTAGGCCCCCGCTTCGTTATACTGGATCCCCTGGCTGCGATCATCGTAAGCTTTTTTATTTTTAAGGTGGCCATCGGCGTGATGCGTGAAGCCCTTCTGGAGCTCATTGAAACCTCCCTGCCCCACCAGAAGGAACAGGAGATCCTTCAGCTGGCCGGCAAGGTGGAGGGCGTGCACGAGCCCCATGACCTGAAAACAAGGAAAATTGGCAGCAACATTGCCATCGACATGCATATCCTCGTCCGTAAGGACCTGAATGTGGAAGAAGCCCACGACATTACGGTGCGGCTGGAGAAATGCCTTCGTGAGAAGTATGGAAAGGGTACGCATATTTCTGTGCACACGGAGCCCTTATAGTATGTGCATGTGTTATTGTGTTAACGAGGTTTGAAGTTTGAGGTTGTCCGAGGTGATTTCTGAAATTGGTATAGAACTTCTAATCCGGGGTGATAAACAAAAAACCAACAATTGTTCCTGTAGTAATCAAATCCATCACTTACAACAACTTCATTGCTGTTTATGAATGATGCAGGCCAAAGAACGATCAAAGGCCAAAATACATCGCATACCCAGACTATTTGACATTTCGACATTTTGACAATCCCTAAACCGATGCCTATGAAACGCTTTATTATTTTATTATTCGCCCTGCTGATGATGGGTTGTGGTCATGTGGACCGTGAGCCTGAAATGGTCACCATCAGGGGCGTAGTCTTTGGCACATACTATACCATCATCTATTATGATGAAGGTGGCCGAAACTATCAGGTGTCGATAGATAGCCTGTTCCGTGAGTTTAACCGTTCGTTGTCATTCTATGATCAGCATTCCCTGCTTTCGCGGATCAACAGGAATGAAGAAACTGCTGTGGATAAATATGTTGATGTTGTTTTACACCGGTCCCTTGAAATTGCTGAGGAAACAGATGGAGCCTTTGATCCTACGGTATTTCCGCTGGTAGATGCCTGGGGTTTTGGTTTTTCTGACCGGTCAGCGCATGCTGCCGAAAAGGTGGACAGCATACTGGAGTTTGTAGGTATAGACCAGGTATGGATAGATGATGGCCATATCCGGAAAGCTGATGATCGTGTGCAGCTCGACTTTAATGCCATTGCCAAGGGATATGCTGCTGACCTGGTTGGTAAGCTCCTTGAAAGCAAAGGGGTTACTTCATATCTGGTCGAGTTGGGTGGCGACCTTACTGCCGGTGCTGAAAAGCCGGATGGCTCCCTATGGCGCATAGGCCTTGAAGTCCCTGCCAAAGATGCCGTTGCACCACAGGAATGGGAATATTATGTGGAAATCAGCCACATGGGATTGGCTACTTCAGGAGACTACCGGCGCTATTTTGAAGATGAAGATGGTCTGCGGTATTCACATACCATCGACCCGGACACCGGATTCCCTGTAGATCACCATCTGATGAGCGTATCCGTGTTTGCACCTGATGGCATGTCGGCCGATGCCTATGCAACTGCTTTTATGGTCATGGGACTTGATCAGGCAATAGCCTTTGTTGAAAACAGGGAGGATCTTGAAGCTTATTTTGTCTATGCTGCCGATACGCCCGAAGCTTTCGGATACCATGCCTCATCCGGGCTTGTCCTGCTGACACGTGATGATTTATGAGAAGGCCTTTGGCTGCTGATGTGAATAACCAAGAGATTATTTTTTGCCATTCGATTCCCACATTTATTTTGTATCTTTACTATTAGAAACTAATGATCATTAAAGCCATTACGCAACATGAAAAGAGCGCAAAAAATTCGACTGGGAATATTCCTTACGGTGAGTGCAGCCCTGCTGCTTATCCTGGTAGGGTATTTTACAGCCCGTGGGTTGTTTGAGCGTAAAGAATCCTATTTTGTGGCCTATCAAAACATATCTGTCAGTGGACTGGAAATAGGCAGTCCGGTGAAATATATGGGGATCAATGTGGGATCTATCGCTGATATCCGCATCTCACCAATAGATGTGAGCACCATCATCGTAGAACTTGCCCTTCAGGAGGATACCCCTGTTAAGGAAGACGCGGTGGCTGACATTGTGGCTATGGGGATCACGGGGTTGCGCACCATCGAAATCAGGGGGGGTACCCAGGAAGCCGACTTCCTTGAGCCGGGAGATTATATCCAGCCGGGAACTTCTTTTGCCGAAGATATCACTGGCAAGGCCGAAGACATCTATTTCAGACTGGAAGACGTGTTAAACAACCTGCAAGTTTTTACCCATCCCGACAATATGCAGGCATTCACCCAAACGGCTAAAGACATATCCACTTTTACCGATCAGGCTACGCGAACCGTTGCAGGCATCGATGAACTCATTGTCGAAAACCGCGAAGACATCAGACAGAGTACAATGGCTATCAACCAGTTTACCCAGGAGCTGGATAAGACTTCACAGGAAATGTTCTTTGCTGTTTCCCGTTTTAACGAAATCATGCAAGGTGACACCCTGGCACAGGTCCTGGGTAACTTCCGGGACCTGTCTGTTACCCTCAAGGAGACCAATCTCAATGAGTTGATTGAACAGCTTGCGGAAACCACAGCAGAAACACAACTGTTGCTGAGCAGGGTGGGAGCGGATGTGGACAGGGGTACCGAGGCCCTGACAGAAAACCTGTTGATCTTGCAGTATACCCTGAATAATATCCATGAAGTGTCCAGAAAAGTGAATACCAACCCCTCGGTGCTGATTCGCAGACCCAGGTATGAAGATGCACCCGACCGGATGCTTGACGAAAATTGATGGTAACAACCCGGTCATTTGGCTATTCGAATTTTTTTATACAGCAAAATCTTACACCCATGAAGAAAAACATGCTTTTGATCATTTTTCTGGCTTTGCTTTTCTCAGGATGCCGAAGCAGCCAGCCCATCACCCAGAAGCATTATTTGCTGGAGTTGCCTGCAGATTACGAAGGGTCTTGGCCCGAGCAGGCCACTATATTGCCGGGAACATGCCTGATTGCTTCCACAGAAATTGCAATTGCTTATGCGACACACCAGATTGCTGTCCGGGAAGATTCTCACCAGATCAGGTATTTTAGTTTCAATGAATGGGCAATCAGACCAGAACAGGCATTCACCCGGCTTGTGCTTGATTTTTTTGAGAAGTATCCGGTTTTTGAGCACTTGAGATACGGCCGTGTGACACATCCCACCGATTACGTATTGGATACCCGCGTGATCGTCGTAGAGCTTGATGCCCGTGAAGACGACTTTCAGGCCAGGCTCGAAGTACATTTTTCGCTTACCCGCCCGGAAGATGATCAGGTGCTGCAATCCTACCGTGCTGAGCGCATAGAGACACTGGAGTCAATAGACCTGAACAGTTTTGCAAAAGCAGTGAGCCACATGTTTGCCGAGGAATTGCACGCATTCAGTGTCAAAGTCTTGGAAAACAATCGGTAAAAGCTTTTAACCCCATTTTCTAACCGCTTCTAACGGTCAGCAAACATGCGTAAAAAACGGGACAGGACATCTTTTTCATATTGCTGTGAGGAAAGGCTGCAGGTTAACCTGGATGGCCAAACCATGTCGTTGTCTGGAAACCTCACCATGCAAGAAGCGGCAGAACTCACCCGTCATTTTTTGAAGTATCTTCGGTTTATTGACCACAAAACACTTGTTTTTGACCTTTCAGGTCTGGACCATATTGATAGTGCCGGAGTGATGGCGCTTTACTATATCCGAAAGAAGCTTTATGAGAATGATATTCATAGCGAACTGAAGCATGCCCCTGAATCCATAGCAGATAAGATCCGGCTGTTTTACCCTGAGGAAGAAGCTTGGGTTAGCCCATCCCGGCGGCCAGCCTTTTTTGAATATGTTGGTGGTAAGATATATCACTTTTTATCCTCTTACGTGTTTGGGTTTATCCTCCTGGCTGCAAATATTTTTTACTGGGGGGTTACCGATATATTCAAGCCCAGGGCGCGCCGCAAAGGAGAGTTTGTGAACCAGGCGGTGCTGATTGGCGTTAATGCGGTAGTGATCGTGGTCTTTCTTACATTTGTGATCGGCTATGTGATTGCCCTGCACTCTGCAGGCCAGTTACGAACCTTTGGCGCAAATATCTTTGTGGTTGACCTGGTGGTGTTTTCCATATTAGGCCAGATGGGGCCACTGATCACGGCCATTCTGGTTGCCGGCCGGAGCGGATCTGCCATCGCTGCAGAAATCGCCACCATGAAGGTTACTGCAGAACTGGATGCGCTAAAAACAATGGGATTAAACCCTAACCGTTTCGTAGTTGTTCCCAAGCTATATGCATGCATGCTCACCATGCCTTTTTTGATCGTGTTTGCCAATGTGGCAGGTATTATTGGCGGTGGCTTGGCTGCGAATATTTACCTGGATATTACTCCAGAGGTTTTTGCGAACAGAATGGCGGATATCACGCGAAACAAGGAGCTCTGGGTTGCCCTTGTAAAAAGCCAGGTGTACGCTGCACTGATCGTGCTTACCGGAAGTTTTTACGGCTTCCGGGTAGAACGCGGGGCAGAAGGGGTAGGGAAAGTGACAACTGTTGCTGTGGTGGTTTCGATTACCCTGGTGATCCTTGCAGACAGCATTCTGGGCGTGATTTTTTATTAATCAGTACATATGGAAAAGGAAAAAGTATTAGAAGTGCAGCGCCTGCATGCTGCTTATGATGAGATGGTGGTGTTGTCTGACGTATCCTTTTCCGCCAACAAGGGTGAAGTGACCGTCATCCTTGGGGGGAGCGGATCCGGAAAAACGACTGTGTTGAACCACCTGCTTGGCTTGCTACCCATCAGAAGGGGAGCGGTGCATGTACTGGGAAAAAATGTAGCTACACTTCGGGAGGTTGAACAGGTTGCCCTGTACCTGCAAATGGGTGTGTTTTATCAGAATGGAGGCTTGCTTAACTCCCTGACCGTAGCAGAAAACGTTGCTTTACCACTTAACCAGCATACCAATCTGCCGCAAGACCTCATCGATGAAATCGTATTCATGAAACTGGGCCTGGTCAACCTGCAGCACGCGTTTTACCTGTATCCTTCGCAGCTAAGCGGTGGCATGATGAAACGGGCTGCGCTCGCACGGGCCATTGTCATGGATCCCCCAATCCTTTTCTGCGACGAGCCGGGGGCAGGACTGGATCCCGTATCCCTGGAAATCTTGGATGAGCTGATACTGAACCTGAAAAACAAGCTGGGGATGTCCATCATTATGGTTACCCACGAAGTGTCCAGCATCTTGCGCGTGGCAAACCGTATCGTATTCCTGGACAAAGGGGTGGTGGTGTTTGAGGGTCCGCTGAATGAGGCATTACATTCCAGCCAACCGGCGGTAAATGAATTTTTCTCCGTGATGAAAAATGAGAACATCCGGGAGCTGTTGAAAGGATAAATCTTGCACAACATCCGTCAGGTACAGTAATCAGCTTCTGGCCATCAGCCCGAAAAGGATGCGCAGTGACGTGTGTCGGAATGCAATTCCCTTGTTAAGCCTTCCCGGGCTGCTCGCCCTTGTTGCTCCCGCAATCCTCAGGCACTCCGGATGCGCAGGCGCACGAACGGGGTTTGCCTGAATCAGGATCGTACGTGCTGGTGCATGACTTGGTGAAGGAGGCCCCGGGTTTCAGAAACATCTTGATGGCAATACCGCCAATGGCGATAGCAAGAAGGAGTATAGCGAGAATGAAAGCTTCCATAATTAACTTTATTTTTCTTTAATACCAGAACAATTGCACCAACATATTGTTCAGCGCGGCATGGTTGAAGGATGATGTCATGAGTGTATCATTTGATTAAATCTGTCATATGGAGCTCGCCATGCAGTGATCATCATCTTGGTGTCTGTCAATTTAGCTTGCTGGCCTGGTTCAACTGTTCCGGCGGTGGCTGAAACAAGCCATCATAATGCCCGCGGCGACCCCGGCGTTCAGTGATTCTGCTCCTGCCCGGTCTGCATCAGGTCCGGCTGGTATCGACAATCGCTCATCCAGAAGCACGGCCACCTCTTCAGAGATGCCTTGCGACTCGTTTCCGGTTACGATGGCTGCCGGGAAACGCGAGGTGGAAGCAAACACATCCTGCCCGTCCATAAAACTGCCGTAAAACCTTATGCGTTCCTTATGCCGGCGAATAAAAGCCGGAAGGTCCGCGTAACAGGTCTTGGTGCGTATAAATGAGCCCATGGTGGACTGGATCACTTTCGGATTGTATATATCGGCAGTTCCAGGGGAGCATATGATGTGCCGGATGCCAAACCAATCGGCAGAGCGAATGATGCTTCCAAGATTACCAGGATCCTGTATCCTGTCAAGCAAAAGGATCAGCTCATCCGCTCGAAATGTATCCGGTATCTGCCAGGAGGGTTTGGAAACAACGGCCAGCACCTGGTTAGGGCTTTTGCTTGAACTGATCCGTTTCAGCATTTTTTGATTTACCGGCAGACAAGCAGTGCTGCCTGGTATCTTTCCCTGCCATCTTTCCAGCCACTCAGGCAGTGCACACAGCATCTCTGTCTGCATGCCGCCCTGCAACAACTCGCCTACGATCTTTTCACCCTCTGCCACGAATACACCATGCAGGTCGCGGAACTTTTTCATCCGCAGGGATTGCAGGTACTTAATTTGTCCCGAAGAAAGCATATAGCGTATGTTGTATTGTCAGTCTGTGTATATAAAGGCATTTGCAGGCAAGGAGCGATAACCTGAGTGTGCCCGCATAATCAATCTGTATGCTTGCTCAGCATAACTTTGATTGTAAATGTAATGGTATACCAATAATACAAAAAAACCTGTCATGTGCAGACAGGTTTATAAAAAAGCTTATGTAACCCGGTTTATTCGCCGACAACTTCAAATTTGATCTCCGGGCGAACCTCTTTGTGCAGGTTGATAATGGCCTTATAAGTACCTACTTCCTTGATGGCATCGCCGTCAATCATGATTTTTTTGCG
>PWRF01000232.1 GCA_003556325.1 Bacteroidales bacterium
ACAGTAAAAGTCTGGGTCCAGGTCCTGAACGTCAATGTTGAGATGGGGCGCGGCCTGGGCGCCGTCGATCAGAACCGGGATGTTTTGTTCGTGGGCAATGGCAGTCATTTCCTTAACGGGATTCACGGTGCCCATTGCATTGCTCACATGCGTTACTGCCACCAGCCTGGTTTTCTTGTTGAGCATGGAGCGGTATGCCTCCATGTCTATCTCGCCCTTTTCGTTGACGGGGATCACCTTTAGACTGGCCCCCCTCTCGCTGCAGGCGATCTGCCAGGGCACAATGTTGGAGTGATGCTCCATGGCAGAGATTAGGATCTCATCATCCCGGCGGACGAATTTTTTTGAAAAGCTGCTTGCCACCAGGTTTATTGCTTCGGTAGTGCCGCGCGTAAAAATGATCTCGTGATCATGGCGGGCATTGATAAATCGCTGCATGTTCTGCCTGGCACTTTCGTATGCCTCAGTGGCAATATTGCTCAGGTAATGCGCACCCCGGTGGATATTGCTGTTCTCGTTCTCATAATAGTAGCGTAAACGTTCAACAACCACCATAGGCTTTTGGGTGGTGGCCGCGTTGTCGAAATAGGCCAACGGGCGGTTGTTGACCTGCGTCTGCAGGATAGGGAAGTTTTTTCTTATGGCTTCTGATTGAATGGGCATAACCGGCAGAGCGTTTAAAGTTTACTGAGGTCAATGTTAAATGCAGTAGGCTCTTTGCTGTTACAGTGCAGCACACACTGGTCGCAGATGGAAAGCTCCCCCTTGAGCCTCTTTTCAACCAGGTGGCTTATCCTGTTACGCAGGGCCTCGATGGAGATCTTTTTCACAACTTCGCCGGCAAAGGCAACCATCATCATCTGCCTGGCTGTTCGTTCACATAATCCGCGCGAACGAAGATAGAACATGGCATCAGGGTCAAGCTGGCCTACCGTGGCGCCATGAGAGCACTTCACGTCGTCGGCATAGATCTCCAAATGCGGCTGTGTGTTGGCCTTGGCTTCATCCGTGAGCAGGATGTTCCTGTTGTTCTGATGGGCTTCGGTCTGCTGGGAGTGCCTTCTCACCATTACCTTGCCCGAAAATACCGCCTTGGCTTCATCATCAAGGATCCCCTTGAAAAGCTGGTCGCTGCGACTGCCTGGTGTGGCATGGTCTATATTGACCTGGTTGTCGACATGCTGGTTGCTGTCGACCAGGTACAGGCCGTAATGTTCAGCATGCGCAGCGCTGCCCGAGATGGTGTGGTCCACGATGTTTTTGGTGAATCCGCCGTTTAATGTAATTATATTGGAGCTTATGTGGCTGTTCTCTTTTTGATGGAAGAAGCTGTTGGTTACCAGCGCCGAGTTTCTTCCCTTGTTTTGTACCTTGTAATGGTCGACACGCGCTCCTTTTTCTGCATACACCTCGGTAACGGTATTGGTAAAACTCACGTTATGGGTAAGGGAGTGGTCGCAATGCACGATGGTAAGATCTGCGTCTTTTTGTGCCACTATAAGGTGGCGTGGCTGCAGGAAAACCGGGTACTCGGCGTTTACAATATTGATCAGCTGTATGGGCTTTTCCACTTTAACGCCTTCCGGCACGTAAATAAACAAGCCATCCTGCAGAAAAGCCGTATTTAATGCCGCCATCTCGTAAGCCTCCGTCTTGGCGGCTTTGCCAATATACTCGTCGACGAGGTCGGGATATACCTCCATGGCTTTTGCCAGGCTTCCGATGATTGTACCGTTGCTGAGCCTGGTAAGAGGGGCGTTCTTGTAAACATACCATCCATTGAGCAGGGTAAGGCTGAAGGTGTCAAGGTCATAAACATCACAGGTGAATATTTTGTCGATGTCCATGTTTTTGCTTTTGTTCCTGAAGTCAAAAACAAAATCGGTGTTCAGCAACGGGGAAAGGTCCGTAAAACGCCAGCTTTCTTTTTTTGTGGAGGGGAAGCCGTTCTTTCGGAACCGCGACAGTGCATGATCCCGCATCCTGTTGACCAGCGGCGTTGCCTTTCCACGAATGGCATCCTGCTCCTTGCGATATAGATCTAATAGCGTGTCTTTCATGTGTTTGAATTAAAGTCGAAATGTAGAAATGTCAAAAGGTCGAAACGTCAGCTAATAACTACGCAACGGTTTCCTTTTTTATCCACTCGTAGCCCTTCTCTTCCAGTTCGAGGGCGAGTTCTTTTCCTCCGCTTTTTATGATGTATCCTTCGTAGAGGACGTGAACGTGATCGGGCACGATATAGTCCAGCAGGCGCTGATAGTGGGTTATCACAACGGTGGCGTTGTCGTTGCGCCGCAGTTTGTTTACGCCTCCCGCCACAACCTTGAGTGCGTCAATGTCCAGGCCGGAGTCGGTTTCGTCGAGAATGGCCAGCCTGGGTTCCAGCAAGGCCATCTGGAAGATCTCGTTCTTCTTTTTTTCACCTCCCGAAAAGCCCTCGTTCACCGAGCGGTTGGTGAGTTTTGAGTGGATATCCACCATCTTTTTCTTCTCCTCCATGAGCTTCAGGAACTCTGCTCCGGTAAGCGGTTCAAGCCCTAAATACTTCCGCTTTTCGTTGAGGGCAGTGCGCATGAAATTGGCAATACTTACCCCGGGGATCTCCACGGGGTATTGAAAACCCAGGAAAATGCCTTCCCTGGCCCTGGTTTCTGCCGGCAGCTCCAGCAGGTTCTGGCCGTTGTACAAAACCTCCCCTTCCTCAACTTCATAATTGTCGCGCCCCGCAATTACCGATGCAAGGGTGCTCTTGCCCGAGCCATTGGGCCCCATGATGGCATGTACCTCGCCCTCCTTCACCTCCAGGTTTAAACCCCTGATGATGGTCTTGCCTTTTATAGATACTGTCAGGTTTTTGATACTAAGCATGATATTTTGTTTTGTGTTGTTACTATATTCCCGCAGCCCGGGTGTTGCGGCTACGCCTGTCGGTTCCTTTCTACATTCCCGCAGCCCAGTTGCTGCGGCTGCTGATGCCGGTTTATTTCCTGGTCCCCGGTGCCCGGGCGCTGCGGCTGCTGGTTGCTTTTTCCGGCCTCGTCACCGCAGCCCAATTGCTGCTGCGGCGGCAGCTTGCGTTTTATCGCTTCGACGTTTTATCCGACGCTTCCCTCCAGGCTGACAGACAGCAACTTCTGGGCTTCCACTGCAAACTCCATGGGCAGCTTTGAGAGCACCTCTTTGGCGTACCCGTTGACGATCAGGCCGATGGCCCCTTCCATGTCGATGCCCCGCTGCATACAATAAAACAGCTGGTCTTCAGATATCTTGCTGGTGGTGGCTTCGTGCTCCACTATAGAGGAGCGGTTGCCCACATCCAGGTAAGGAAAGGTATGGGCGCCGCTTTGGTCTCCCAGGAGCAGCGAGTCGCACTGGGAGAAGTTGCGCGCGTTCTCGGCATTTTTGCTGGTTTTTACGAGTCCGCGGTAGCTGTTGTTGCTTCGGCCTGCAGAGATCCCCTTGCTGATGATGGTGCTTTTGGTGTTTTTGCCAAGATGGATCATTTTGGTGCCGGTGTCGGCCTGCTGCCTGTTATTGGTCACTGCAACCGAGTAAAACTCGCCTGTAGAGTTGTCGCCTTTCAGGATCAGGCTAGGGTATTTCCAGGTCACTGCCGAACCGGTCTCTACCTGTGTCCAGCTGATCTTCGAATTTTCGCCCTCACAGATCCCTCGTTTGGTGACGAAGTTATATACACCTCCCTTGCCTTCTTTGTCGCCCGGCCACCAGTTCTGAACCGTCGAATATTTTACCTCGGCGTCCTTATTGGCTATGATCTCAACGATCGCTGCATGCAACTGGTTTTCGTCGCGGATCGGAGCGGTGCACCCTTCCATGTAGCTTACATAGCTTCCTTCTTCCGCGACGATCAGCGTTCTTTCAAACTGCCCTGTGTTGGCGGCATTGATACGGAAGTATGTGGACAGCTCCAGAGGACATTTTACTCCTTTCGGGATGTAGGCGAACGAGCCGTCGCTGAAAACAGCCGAGTTCAGGGCGGCAAAAAAATTGTCGGTATAAGGCACTACGCTGCCCATATGTTTTTTGATAAGCTCGGGGTGCTTCTGCAGGGCCTCGCTGAAGGAACAAAAGATGATGCCATGTTCTGCGAGGGTCTCTTTAAAGGTAGACCCTACGGATACGCTGTCCATAACAGCATCCACCGCTACTCCGGCCAGCTGCTTCTGTTCGTCGAGAGGAATGCCCAGCTTTTCAAACGTCTCCAGGAGCTCCGGGTCAACCTCTTCAAGGCTGTCGTACTTAGGGCGTTTCCGGGGTGCTGAATAATAGATCAGGTCCTGGTAGTTGATCCGCGGATAGTCTACATGCGCCCAGTCCGGCTCCTCCATCGTCTTCCAGTGCCGGAAAGCCTTCAGCCTGAACTCCAGCATGAAAGCCGGCTCGTTCTTTTTCTCCGATATAAACCTGATGGTGTCCTCCGTCAGACCCGGCGGAGCCTGATCCATCTCAATGTCAGTATAAAAACCATACTTGTAATCCGACCCGGTTACCTCGTTTATTATGTCGTTCTTCTTATCAACCATTGATCAAGAGCGAAATGCTATTTATACTAATTTTAAATTACTCTGCAAAGATATGAAACATAGGGCATTCTTTTATGCCCGCAACCAAGTTTTCAAAGGTTAAACAAGCCGGAGGGCCAATATGTTTAAGTGCAGGAGGGGTCGTCAGGGCTTCAGGATGGAAACGTCGCCAACGAGTTCAAGCCCTGCGTGGGTGCCTGATCCTCTGAACAGCAGATCCCCTTTTTTGTCGGTGAGTGTAACAAAGAGGGTGGCGTTAACGCTCTCGTGGATTACCCTGTCCATCTGGCCCAGTGCCGGGGCTTTAAGAGACCCTTTTTGTCCGATGGCTTTTTCTTTTTTCCCCTCGATATGAAGAAGAAAACCTTTCCCTTCGATGCTGACGGCAAGCTCGTTGCCGGAGCCTTCGAGTTTTCTGACCTTCGCACCGGTATAGGTGGCAAAATAGAGTTCTTTTCCTTCGTGGAGAAGAAAACCCAGGAAGCCGGGGAAGCTGCTTCCCATCCAGGGAATACGGGCTATGGACAGCATGAGGGATGTGTTTTCCGTTTCAAAGCTGTTTGATTGCATCCACACCCATGCTTTGGGCATACTTGAGCCCCAGTCTTTTTCAACGTAGCCCTTTCCCCCGTTAAAATTGTGCTCTTGCCCGTTTACGCTGATGCTCCCGGCCAGGTTGTGATCCAGGCTGACCACACCGTGGTAGCACTGCATGAATGGAACGTACCGGTACCAGCCCATTATACCTGGCCGGCGAATGGAAACAGGAAAGCTGTGCAGGTCTGAATAGGCTATCCTGCCACTGAATTGCTGGCCCTCAGAGTTGATGTCGAGCGAGATACCGGAAGAGGAGAAACGGTTGTTGCCGATAAGGATATCAAATGATTCAGGGGCGTAGCGGAAAGCATCGGTGGGATATCTGAAGTACCATGTCTGGCCTGAGTTCCCTTCAATCGCCTGCACAAAGGCGTGCGGGTCGTTTCTGGTCAGCGAGATCCCGGGAATAAAGGAAAACACACTCCCTCCACCTTTGCTGACATGCTTCATGTACCAGCCCTCAAAAAAGTTTTTTCGCTTTCCCCTGCCCTGAAACCATGGGGGGTTCCAGATTTTTTTGAAGTCCGGCATAGCCGGGAGCCTGTTTATGCCGGGCTTTCCGGAATGCAGGGTGTGTGTTTTCATGGAAAGATGTTGAACCTTTTAAAAAGATGCAGAGCCTTTTATTCTTCTTCTTCCCTGGAAACAAGAAGTTTAAACCCTTTGCCATGAACGTTGAGTAGTTCAATAGAAGGATCGTCTTTCAGGTATTTGCGCAGCTTTGCAATGTAAACGTCCATGCTCCGGGCATTGAAATAGTTGTCGTCAAGCCATATCTTTTTCAGTGCCTCTGAGCGGTCCAGGACGTGGTTGACCCTGTCGCAAAGCATTTTCAGAAGCTGTGACTCCTTGGACGTGAGTTTTTGCTCTTTATTCCCAATTTTCAGGGTTTGCCGTGCATAGTCAAACGTATAGTCTCCGATCTGGAAGAGAGTTTTGTCGGTGTCGCCGACGGTTTCCGTATAGCTTCGGCGATAAATGGCCGTGATTCGAAGGAGCAGCTCTTCCATGCTGAAAGGCTTGGTGATATAGTCGTCGGCCCCGATTTTCAGCCCTTCCAGAATGTCTTCCTGCATGTTTTTGGCTGTGAGGAAGAGAATTGGCACTTTTTTGTCGACCTTTCGGATCTCTTTGGCCAGCGTAAAGCCATCTTTCACGGGCATCATCACGTCCAGGATGCAAAAGTTGAATGTCTGCTGCAGGAAAGCGTCATGGGCTTCCTGCCCATCAACACACAAGGTAGTGGGAAAACCTTTGGCCTCCAGGTATGCCTTTAAAATAGTGCCCAGGTTTGCATCATCTTCTGCCAGCAAAATCTTGATGTTCGGTGTTTCTTCCATAGCTTAGTTTTGTTGGTGAGTCTTTTCCTCCTGCTTCGCCCCCCTTCCATCATATCCAAAAGGGATGAACAAAGTAAAACGGGATCCTTTCATGGGTTCGCTTTCCAGTGTGACACTGCCTCCGTGTTTCTCGGCAATGGCTTTTACATAGCTCAGGCCAAGGCCAAAGCCCTTAACATCATGAACGTTTCCGGTTGAAACCCGGTACAAGTTATCAAAAATTTTCTTTTGATTTACACGGCTTATGCCAACGCCCTGATCCTCAACGTGGATGAGAACGCCCTTGCTGGTGTTTTCGGTGGTCACCGTGATCCTTGGCTTATGCGGTGAATATTTGTTTGCGTTGTCGAGCAGGTTGCTTATCATATTGGTAAGGTGCACCTTGTCGCCCCTGATATAACTCGAAGAGGCCCCCAGGTGCTTTGTGATCGTGCCATGCCTTGCTTCCACCTGGAGGTTGACCTTCTGAATGGCATCCTCCACCAGGTCATGTATGTCCAGCCCGGTAACATTCAGCCTTATGCGGGCTTTTTCTATCAGTGCCGTTTGCAACACCCGTTCTGTAAGCAATCCAAGGCGTTCATTTTCTTCGTTTATCACATTGATGTAGCTCTGATACAGGGTTTCCGACTTCTGCACATCCTGGTCACTTAATGCCTGGCACGCAAGAGAAATCGTCGAAATAGGCGTTTTTAGCTCATGTGTCATATTGTTGATGAAGTCGTTTTTCATCACCGAAAGCTTCTTTTGCCTGAAAATGGTAAAGATAGTAAATGCGAAAGACGAAATGATGATGATCAGAAGCACGATAGATGCCCCCAGCATCGTATTCATTTGTGACAGGATATACCGTTCCTGCTGCGGGAAGTGGAGCAAAAGGTAATCCGGGTTGATAAAGAGGTCGTTCGGGAAAAGATGATATGCGTATTGGCTTTTTAAAAGCTCTTCGCTGTAACCACCTTTCTTTTCGGTCACCAGGGCGTGCTGAACGGGATTATAGATCCCAAAATCGTAAGGTGTTTTGATGCCCTGGTTTTGCAATTCGGTTGCCAGCAATGAGTCGAGTGCTGCAATGCTCTCCTGGTCGGTAACCTTAAAACTGTACCGGCTGGTAAACAGTTCGTCAAAAAGATCGCTGATCATTTTGCTTCTTTCGAAAAAGGCACTCAGCGGATCATGGTTCGGGGAGCGAAGCGATTCGGGCAAATAGCCGGTTTCGTGCCCGGACTGGTGACTCCCCCCGAAGAGCAGCGTGGTGTCGTATGCGCTTACACCGGAGCCTGAGCCAAATTGTTCGCGTGGCTGTATGTTGATTTCCTGCCACAGAATACCTCCGCCCGCATCAACCCGGGGCAACTGCTCGTTCTGCTGAGCAAAAACCTGGTCGTAGTACCGGCGGTTAAGCGAATCCAGCAAGTGCCCCAGCTGGTGCATGGGATGCCGCCTGTCCTGATCACGGATGATCTTACGGGTCAGCTCTTGCTTGTTGAACTTGTATATGGCACGTGAGGCCGCCTCGCTTACTCCCCTGTCAAAATTCAGCTCCTTTATGGTAACAGCATTGCGTATCCAGTAAAGCTGAATACCCAGAAGACCCAGCAACGAAATGCTGATGGCAATAATGACAAGTATGATAAACCTCTTCTTCATACAATTGTAAATTGATCACACCGAACACATTCCCATTGCTTCCTGAACGTACCTTCACGCAGCACCTTTGGTTCGAAGTTTTCTCAGGTGTCTTTAAACTATTATACCCACTGCCCCATTAATCATCCCTCTGTGTGTCAAAAATTTTGTTCCCGAAATATCGGGATCTCTGACGGCGGTGTTTAATCTGTTTATACTTCGCTGCGCAGCCCGGATGCTGCGTTTGCCTCTGCCTTTTTCAGAGAAATACCTTTATACAACACAGGAAACGGCAAAATGTTACAGCCGCACAAAGTCATGCAGGTATACTTTTGCGCCGCATTCCCCAATACAAAAATAAAAGCTTAAAAATGTGAGTCCCTTGGTTTAACACACTTTAACACGCCCTTAACCTTTTTTATGTCACTGAAAAAGAGCCGGGTGCACATCCCGGCAACCTGAAGTCTCAGATGCGTGGTGCTGCAGGGTGCAAGGGCATTGGCGGGAACTTACAGCCGGTCTTCAACGCGCTTCCAGTCAACAATCTTCCAGAAAGCTCCAAGGTATTCAGGTCTTCTGTTTTGATAGTCAAGATAATAGGCGTGTTCCCATACGTCACAGGTGAGGAGAGGGGTTTTGCCTTCCCGCATGGGGTTGTCGGCATTGCTTGTTTGTACTATTTCCAGTTTGCCTTCCTGGTCTTTCACAAGCCACGACCATCCTGATCCGAAAAGTGTAACCGAAGCCCCGGTAAACTCTTCCCTGAACTCTTCAAAAGAGCCAAAATCTCTTTCTATCAGCTTCAGAAGCTCACCCCCGGGCTCACCACCTCCTTCCGGCGAAAAGCCTTCCCAGTAAAAGGTATGGTTCCAGACCTGTGCCCCATTGTTGAAGATGCCTCCGTTTGCCTTCATGATGATATCCTCAAGGCTCATCTCCTCGAATGGAGTACCGGCTATCAGGTCGTTAAGCTTTTTCACATAGGTCATGTGATGTTTTCCGTAATGGTATTCTATGGTTTTTTTTGAGATATGAGGTTCCAAAGCCTCAGGCGAATAGGGTAATTTAGGTAAAACGTGTGTCATAATTCGGGTTTTTGGTGAATAGTAAAGGCTAATTTATGGAAAAAAAGTGAATATAACAAATCACCAAATGCCACAGGTTAGAACGAGAACTTCTTTTTGAATGCACTAAGCTCTTCTTTGAAAGAAACGGGTTCGGCAGTAAGAAGGGGTGTGATACGCGTGTCGGGGAGGACTTTGATCTCCC
>PWRF01000041.1 GCA_003556325.1 Bacteroidales bacterium
GACATTTCCAACCTGAACGGCCGTATACGGGTCGCAGACCAGAGAGCGCAGCTGGATCAGCTTTCGATGAACCTGCTGGGAGGCAGGCTCGTGCTAAACGGATACTATGAAACGAAAGCCGGCAACCCGGATGTAGCTCTGAGCCTGGACATCTCGGGCTTTGACATTCAGGAGAGTTTTGTAACCTTCAATACCATGGAGGTGCTGGCCCCCGTAGGGCAGTATGCCAGCGGAAGGATCTCGGGTGGATTGACCATGAACGCCACTCTCGACCAAACCATGCAACCCATGCTGGAAACCCTTGCCGGTGAGGGCAACATCCGTTCCCGCGACATCGTGGTGCAGAACCTCCCGGCCCTAGTTCGTCTTGCCGACCGCCTTGACATGGACCGTTTCCGGGAGCTGGAAGTGGGAGATGTAGCCCTCAGGTTTACTTTCGCCGATGGCAAGGTAGAGACCGAGCCCTTTGAGATCACCTTTGGCCGTTCGGATGCCATCATCAGCGGCACCACCTGGTTCGACCAGCGCATCGATTATGTGATGCGCCTGGGTGTTCCGTACGAAGAGTTTGGCACACAGGCCACCGAGGTGATCGACAACCTGGTCAGCCAGGCAGCTGAAAGAGGCTTTCAGGTCGATCCCGGCGACAGGGTGGAAATCGACATCCTGATAACAGGCACCGTCACAGACCCTGAACTGTCTCTCGACATGTCGGGCACTATCGATGATGTGAGAGATATGCTCCGCGACGAGGTCGACCGGTTCCTGAGGGATACCGAAGACCGTATCCGTGATGAGGTAGACCGGACACGCGAACGCGCCGAGGAAGAGGTGCGGGAGAGGATAGACGAGACGCGTGAAGCGGTGGGCGAGGAGCTGGAACGGCGCGCACAGCAGGTCATAGATGAGGCGGAGCAACAGGCGGAAAACATACGCCGCGAAGCACGACGTGCCGCAGATCGTATACGCAGGGAGGCCGGGGAGCAAGCCGACAGACTTGTTGAAGAGGCTGAGGGCCCTATCGCACGTGCCGCCGCTCAGCGTGCTGCCGACTCCCTTGTCCGCGAAGCCAACCGCCGGGCCGACCAGCTGGAAGAAGAAGCCGACAACAGGGCTCAGCAGGTGATCGATGAAGCACACGAAAGAGCAGAGCGCATCCTGAAAGGAGAAGAATAACACCGTTGCCTATGTATATCGTATCTTATAATGTAAACGGTATCCGGGCCGCCGTAGCAAAAAATTTTCCGGCCTGGCTGGATGCAGAGTCGCCCGATGTGGTCTGTATCCAGGAAAGCAAAGCGCAACCAGAGCAGATCCCGGTAGAAGCATTCGAAGAACGGGGCTATAATAGCTACTGGCATTCTGCAGAACGCAGGGGATACAGCGGTGTGGGGATACTCTGCAAAAAGAAACCCGACCACGTGGAGCATGGAATGGGTATCGAACGCTACGACAGGGAAGGCCGCCTGATGCGCGCAGACTTTGGCAACCTCAGCGTCATCAGCGTATATCACCCCAACGGGGGCGGCTCCGAAGAAAGACATTACTTTAAAATGGACTGGCTGCGGGATTTCTATAATTACATCGGAAAGCTGGCGAAAGATCGTACCAACCTGGTCATCGCCGGCGATTTTAACATTTGCCATAAGGAGATAGACATCCACGACCCTGAAAAACATACAAATGTGTCGGGGTTCCTGCCCGAAGAAAGGGAATGGATGACTGCATTCCTGGAAAGCGGCTTTGCAGACAGCTTCAGGCACTTTAACCAGCAGCCCGAACAGTATACATGGTGGAGCTGGCGAGCTAATTCGCGAGCCAGGAACCTGGGGTGGCGCATCGATTACAATATGGTAACTGAACCCCTCGTTTCATCTTTGCAAGACGCCGGGATCATGCCCGAAGTGAAGCACTCGGACCACTGCCCGGCGTGGGTCAGGTTGTAGGGATGGGGTTTGACATTTGACTAGTTGAAACACCCATGACAGGATTTTTGACACACAGGAGGATGATTATTGGGACGTTTCGACATTTCGACATTTCGACATTTTGACAGTTGCAACCCAACCTATGAACTTTTGACAAGAACATAAACACCTCAACAACAATTAGTTGAAAATATATAAAAAGATGAAAAAGAAATATATTTTGATTGCTGTGCTGGCCCTTGTGGTTGTGGGCCTTTGGTACCTCCTGCGGGAGGACGCACAGACTTTTGAGGCGATCACGGTACCTGTTTCAAAAGGGGATTTCGAGATCAGCGTCTATACGAGCGGGGAGCTTGAGGCAAAAAATTCGGAAAACATCTCGGGGCCTTCCGGTTTGCGGTTGGTGGGAATATGGAACGCACAGATCGCTGAGCTCATCCCGGAGGGATCAGTGGTGGAAGAAGGCGACTGGGTAGCTACCCTCGACCGGACAGAGATAAGCAACCGCATCCAGGACCTGGAAACAGAGCTGGAGAAACTGGAGACTTCCTATACCCAGCTGATGCTGGATACCACCATGGAGATGCGAAACGCGCGCGATGAACTGGTGAATCTTCAGTTCAACTTTGAAGAGGCCCAGATCAGCCTTGAACAGTCGCAGTTTGAACCGCCTGCCACCATCCGCCAGGCAGAGATCAACCTCGACAAGGCTGAGCGTGCCCTCAAGCAGGCACAGGAGAACTACGAGCTGCGCCGGCAGCAGGCCGAAGCACGCATGAGCGAGGTAAACGCCTCCCTCAACCAGGTAAAAAGAAGGTATCAGAACATGATGGATGTGCTTGACGATTTTGTGATCCATGCGCCCAAAGGCGGGATGGTGATCTACAGGCGAAACTGGGATGGGTCGCGCGTTACCGTAGGGTCACAGATCAGCACCTGGGATAATACCGTGGCTACACTTCCGGATTTTTCTGTTATGATGTCGCGCACCTATGTCAATGAGGTCGACATCAGCAAAGTACGCAGGAACCAGCCTGCCGAAATCGTTGTCGATGCATTCCCCGACAGGACCTTTACCGGGTTCGTGACCGAGGTGGCCAACGTGGGCGAACAACGCCCCAACCAGGACGCCAGGGTTTTTGAGGTCAAAATTCAGATCAACGAGTCGGACACCATCATGCGTCCCGCCATGACAACAAAAAACACCATTGTCACCCATGTGGAAGAAGACGTTTTGTTCATCCCCATTGAGGGGTTGCATACAGTCGACACGATAAATTATGTGTACAGGGATGTTGGCCCGAGGGTGCAGCGCCAGCAGGTGCTGGCCGGCATGCGCAACGACAACGAGATAGTGATCAAAAACGGCCTTGAGGAAGGAGACAGGGTGCACCTGACAGTACCTCCCAATGGTGAAGACCTGCCCATCCTGATGCTCGAAGCGTATGCCGAGAAATAAATAATACCGGAAGAAGAGATGAAGTTTGTAGAAAAGTATTTCCATAACCTGAACCTGGCTTTGGAGGCGGTCATTGCCAACAGGTTTCGCTCAATGCTCACCGCACTGGGCATTATCTTCGGCGTGGCAGCAGTGATCGCCATGCTCGCCATAGGCAATGGTGCCCGGCAGGAGATCCTCGACCAGATGAAGATGGTGGGCATAAACAACATCATTATACGGCCTATATATGCAGAGGACGACCGGCGCGATGATGTTTTCGAAGGCCGCTTCTCGCCCGGGCTGACGCTTCAGGACGTGGAAAGCATAGCACGCATAGTGCCTACCGTGCGAAGAACCAGCCCGGAAGTGCAGATCAGCGCATTTGCCATGAAAGATGGCATTCGAAGGCCTGTGCGGGTGGCCGGCGTGACACCGGATTACTTTGAAGTGTTTTCGCTCGGGCTGTCCAGGGGCAACATGTTCACAGACCAACACCTGCAGGACGGCGCGCCGGTGGCGATTATCGGAAACAATATCAGGGCCATATTTTTCGGAAATACCGACCCGATAGGCAAACAGATCAAAGCGGGCAACAACTGGCTCACCGTGATTGGAGTGGTGGAAGACAGAATAGTTACGGAAGAAGCCATGGAAAACCTGGGCGTGAGTGAGTTCAACAATGTCATATATACACCTGTGCAGACCATGCTGCTGCGGTTCAGAGACCGCTCGGCAGTCAGCATATCGGAGATTCAGCAAACCCGCACACGCAGAGGCAGGGGAGCTGTAATAGTAACTGGAGGCTCAGTCAATAACGAAGATGAGGAAAGGTACCAGAACTACCACCAACTTGACCGCGTTGTGGTGCAGGTGGACGAATCCCGCCAGCTGACGCCGACGGCAGATGTGATACGGCGCATGCTCGAACGCCGGCACAACCAGGTGGAAGACTTCGAGGTGATCATCCCGGAACTGTTGCTCGAACAGGAGCAGCGAACCCGCGACATCTTTAACATCGTGCTGGGCGCCATTGCCGGGATATCCCTGATAGTGGGGGGCATAGGGATCATGAACATCATGCTGGCCTCTGTGATGGAACGCACCAGGGAGATAGGAGTAAGACTTGCCGTGGGCGCGAAAAAAACCGATGTGGTCTTCCAGTTCCTTTCCGAATCCATCCTTATCAGCGCAGCCGGCGGCATCCTTGGCGTGTTCCTGGGCATAGGCCTCTCCAGGGGAATCATGCGCTTCACCGACATCCTGACTATCGTCTCAATCGAATCGGTGATCATCTCATTCGGCGTGGCCGCAGCCGTAGGGATCATCTTCGGATATATGCCCGCGAAGAAGGCAGCGGAGAAGGATCCGGTGGCCTCGCTCCGGTATGAGTAATTATAGCCCCCTTTTTTCCTGCTACCTGCTTCTTACCTTTTGTACCCAGTGCCAGCATTCTGATCATTATAGCTTTTATCCCCGCCCATTTTTCATTATATTTGTGTGAGAGTTAAACCCCAAAACGTGAAGAGATATGAAGAAATTTGCAGTTGTACTGGCAGGAAACGGTGTTTTTGACGGCGCAGAGATCCATGAGTCTACATTGGCGATGTATGCCATTAAAAAACAAGGGGCAAGCTACGACGTGTTTGCACCCGACATGGAGCAGCACCATGTGATCAATCACATGACCGGTGAGGAGATGAAAGAGAAACGCAACGTCCTCATTGAGGCCTCCCGTATTGCCCGTGGCAAGATCAAGCCGCTGGATGCCTTCGATCCCAAAGAATATGATGCCCTGCTTTTCCCCGGGGGCTTCGGGGCAGCCAAAAACCTCTCGAGCTTTGCTTTTGACGGGCCGGACTGCACCGTGCAGCCCGATGTTGAAAAGGCCATCAAGGGAATGCACAAGGCGGGGAAACCCATAGCCGCTCTATGCATTGCACCGGTGTTGGTGGCGAAAGTGCTTGGCAATGTGAAGATGACCATCGGCCAGGACAAAGGCACAGCGGAAGCCATAGGAAAGATGGGAGCAACCCACGAAGATACCGGTCACGGGCAGGTAGTAATAGACGAAGAAAACAAGGTCTTTACAACACCTTGCTACATGCTCGATGCAGATATCGCACAGATCGGCGAAGGAGCCGATAACGTAGTACGTGCGGTACTAAAACTCCTTGCCTAGCGTGTTTTTCAGAAGGCGGGTGTTGTGTTATACTCCTTTCGCTTATAATTGCCCGGAAAGATGTATAGAAGTATTTCCTATAGCTCCGCGGGGTTGCCAAACTTATCCGCAAAAACAAGCTCTGAGACAGGCTTGCGCTCCCGTGGGGCCTTCTCCATCTCGCGGAAATCCGGGTTCAGGTTCTCCAGCTCCCCGTGATAGCCGATCGCCATCATGGCAATGGGTCTGTGGTCATCGGGAATGGAAAAGAGCTCAACAGCTGTCTCCTTGCTGAAACCGCCCATCTGATGGGCAACCAGGCCTTCTTCCTCGAGCTGAAAGGTAATGTACGCCATGCTTTGCCCAACGTCGTATTGATAAACGACATTTTTGCCACCCTTTGACGACGTGGCGTTGCCTATGGCCAGGATCAGCACGGGTGCCTTGCCGGCCCACAACTGGTTGAACTCCACCATGCATTCGTGAAGCTTACCCCAGGTAGCATCACCCTTATGGCCTATCATAAAACGCCAGGGCTGCTCATTGAAACTTGAAGGCGCCCAGCGGGCGGCCTCGAAAATGCGCTTTATCTTTTCCCTTTCCACAGGCCTGTCCTCAAATGTACGCGGACTCCAACGCTTCTTGATAATTGGATGAATAGTCAGTAAAGTGTTTGCTGGTTTGTCCATTTTTTATGTGCTTTTAGGTTTTTAACTTATTAGTTGTCTGATGATTATGTTTTCAACAGGACTGCTATTGGCTCTTGGCTTTTAGCTTTCTTGCCAAGAGCCTTTTCACTCTCAGCACCCAATGAAAATAATCATCCTTCTGTATCTTAATAATTCTGTTCCCGAATGGTTGGGATTTACAACATGGGCGTTTCTTGTCTTTTTTGGCGAAAAATATTTTTCTAGTCAGTACAACAACCAGTGCACCGCATTGTTTAGCATACAAGCGTCATTAGGTTGGACAGGACACCAGAATGACGGGAGATAAGCAGTCGTATTTACAAAGTCATTATCTTTGTCTGCTGTTTTGATAAACACCAAACTTTCCCATTTAGGGAATGTCTCATTAACATAATAGGATGACCAACGACATCAACCAGCCGAAGGACATACAGGCAACCTGTGGTTTAGTGTGCCGTAAGTCAGAAGCCAAAAGCCAATAGCCAAAAGCCAATAGCCAAAAGCCAATAGCCAAAAGCCAAAAGCCAAAAACCCATGACAAAAAAACCAACAGCCAACCCGGACATTTCGACTTTTCGTCTTTTTGTCTTTTTGTCTTTTTGTCCTTTTGTCTTTTTGTCCTTACTATAAAAACACCGGATCTGATGAATTTTGTTGAAGAATTGAGATGGCGGGGCATGTTGCACGATTTTATGCCCGGCACCGAAGAGCAACTGCAGAAGGAAATGACAACCGCCTATGTGGGCATCGACCCAACGGCAGACTCTCTGCATATAGGACACCTTGTGTCGATCATGATGCTGAAGCACCTTCAGCGTGCCGGACATAAACCGCTGGCCCTGGTGGGTGGAGCAACCGGCATGATCGGCGATCCCAGCGGCAAAAGCGAGGAGCGCAGCCTCCTCACCGAAGAAGAGCTTCGCCACAACGAAGAGGCCATCAAAAAACAACTGCTGCGCTTCCTTGAGTTTGACAAAGGGGAGAACCGTGCGGAGATCGTGAACAACTACGATTGGATGAAAGGCTTTTCCTTCCTGGGGTTTTTGCGCGAGATAGGCAAACACCTTACCGTAAACTATATGATGGCCAAGGACTCTGTGAAAAAGCGCCTGGAAACCGGGCTTTCCTTTACGGAGTTCACCTACCAGCTGGTACAGGGATACGATTACCTGTTTCTCTATCAGAACATGAACTGCAAGCTCCAGATGGGGGGCAGCGACCAGTGGGGGAATATCACCACCGGGGCAGAACTGATTCGCCGCAAGACCGGCGGGGAGGTATACGCCCTCACGTGCCCGCTGATCACAAAAGCCGATGGCAACAAGTTTGGCAAAACCGAACAAGGCAACGTGTGGCTCGACCCCCGCTATACCTCTCCCTACCACTTTTACCAGTTCTGGCTGAACTGCTCCGACGTGGACACGGAAAGGTACATCAAAATATTTACCTTGCTTTCAAAGGATGAAATTGAAGGCCTCATTGAAAGGCACCGCGAAGCGCCGCATCAGCGCCTGCTGCAGAAAACACTTGCCGAAGACATCACCGTGCGGGTGCACGGGCGCGAGGCCTATGACACCGCCGTGGAAGCCTCCGGCATCCTGTTCGGCAAAGGGACCACAGAAGCCCTGCACAAGATCCCCGAGGATGTCTTCCTGGCCGTCTTTGATGGGGTGCCCCTGTTTGAAGTATCACGCAATGATATCCTCCGGGGAATGGATATCATCTCTTTCCTTGCCGAAAAAACAGGCATCGCTAAATCAAAAGGAGAAGCACGGCGCCTGCTCAAAGAGGGCAGCGTGAGCATCAACAAACAAAAAGTCACCGAAGAAACTACGGTGAATGCCTCCCACCTCATAAATGACAAATACGTGGTGGTGCAGCGCGGCAAGAAGAATTACTTTTTGGTGAAAGCACAATGAAAACAGAAGTAAGACGTAATCTTTTGAAATTTTGACAAAAACATAATCTCCTCCAAACCAATTGGACGCCAAAACACTACAGAAGAACCGGACACTTGCAAGCCCGGCGAAGCCAAACGCCCATGTTGTAAATTCCGGCCATTCGGGAACAAGGTTTTGACATACAAATGAATGATTGTTTTGACATTTCGACATTTCGACTTTTAGACATTTATTCAAGCACATAAACGTTACAAACAGATAAAACAGAACATAGCAACATGATCAAAAGAACACTAAGATCTCCAATGGCACTGTTTGCCGCCTTGCTGGTGCTGGGAGCCTTTTGGTCCTGCCAGCCGCGGCCCGATGCGATTTTCCCGGAAGGGGATGCCATCTTTGGCCTGGCCACTCCCGTGCAACTGGAAGGTGACACCACCACGGTCTTGCTGACCGACTATTTTGTGATGGGCACAGAAGCAGGCATCGACTCTGTCACCGGGACAGAAAGGCTGGGCTTTTTGCTTACCGAAGACCGGCAGAACCTGCAGATTGTTACCCGCTCGAACTTCGTCCCCCACCTTTCAGAGATGAAGATCTGGAAAGATGGAACACCTTACAGCCTGATTGTTAAACGCAGCAAGAGGGAGCAGTTTACTTTTAAATTCGACCCCCAGGGTGAGCGCTACCGCAGGGTGGCCTTGCGTGGTGAGATGAACGACTGGAATGCCGGCGCAAATCCCATGCACCTGATCGACGGGGTGTGGCAAACAAAACTCGACCTTAACCCCGGCCGCTACCAATATCAGATCCGGGCCGACGGTGAAGACATGCTTGACCCGAACAATCCCAATGTGGTGAATAACAATATTGGCGGATTCAACTCCCTGCTGGAGGTCGGCCAGGTAGACCGCGATGTGGCACCGCGCCTGTTTCCCAAAAGCCACAGACGCTACAATGTGAATTTAGGTGCGGAAAACGATATCGACGAAATATTTGTCTTCTGGGAAAACTTTCGCATTCCTGATGTGTATGTAACCACGCATGATGGCATTATCCAGGTGCAGGTGCCCGGAGATGCGACAGAGAAACAGCGGAGCTTTTCGCGGGTATGGGCGCAAAACGAACACGGGCCC
>PWRF01000130.1 GCA_003556325.1 Bacteroidales bacterium
AGCTTTGCCTGCTGATAGGCTTCATACGATGCATAATGATCCAGGTGCTCTTCAAATATGTTCAGTAAGATCCCCAGATACGGAGACTCCTCCAGCCCTTCAAGCTGATGGCTGCTCATCTCAAAAACGATCCGGGTTTCAGGAAGGATGTTTTCCATCTCATCAAAACAGGGAACCCCAATATTTCCGAGCAAAAGGGCCTTTCCCCCGGCGGCCTGCAACATGCTGGCGAGCAGGCTCGCAGTGGTGCTCTTCCCTTTGGTCCCGGTAATGCCAATCACCTGGTTTCGGTACAAGGATAAAAATATACCGGTTTGCGAGGTGACCGGAACAGAAATGCGATGGCTGCGTAACACAGACCAGGGTATGCCGGGCGACTTAACGATGATATCAGCCTGCCCGAGGCCGCGCAGATAATCCTCTCCCGCATAGAGCTCGATATTCTCCCGGGCCTCACCGGTGATTTCTTCAGGCAATAACGTGCCAGGGTTGCGGTCGCATACAATTATGCTGACATCACTCACATACTCGCTGATCTTTCTGAGAGTAGACCTTCCCTCCCGTCCGAAGCCAAGGATGGCAACTCGTTTGCCCGAGAAAATGGTGTTAAAATGTTCTTTCAGCATCGGGTGAAGGTGTCAGTTTCTATAGCGTTAAAATGCATTATATTCCCTTTTTCAGATCAATGCCCTGCCGGCATTTGAAACGGCATTTTTCACCAGCTCCTCCTGGTCTTTCTCAAGGCAATGATCCTCGTCAAAAGCCTCCAGGTGGCCTTTAACAGACTGCCTGCTGTATTCCTGGTACAGATGGCTTTTCTTATAAGACAGCAGCAACGGAGGAAGGACTCTGCCCTTACCCTCAAGCTGCCGGCAAGTATAAGCCAGGGCTAAATTTACTTCTTTTGTTGTACCCACACACTCAAACGGTTTATTTGGCCCTTCTCCACTCAAGTCGAAAAGCATTGAAAGCAATGCTTCGTTCTCAAAGAGGTTTTCTCCAAAAATCCCCTGCAGCTTCTCCTGGGGCATGAACGGAGACAGAATCACGTAGGTGAAAAGACATTTTGCGCATTCGCAGCACCACCGGTCGGTTTTGCTGCCTGCATTACAGCTTTTAAAAACATCGTGATAGCGGCTATACCTGCTGAACAAGGCGCCGATCTGCAGTTCATTCAGAGGCCGCAACAAGCTGTAGTAGGATATGTCCTCCTTTATGTGCCGGGCTGCAAATGCCCGGAAGTCCTTTTCAAACTCCAGTGATTTGCTGTACTGATGGTTTATAATGGTTCCCGGCACCGAGGGTTCATTGGCACTGGACTCATTTGACAGTGCAATGTGTTTTATCCCCGTTTTGCTCGCCACAAAGGCGGAAACAAAGGCAAGCAAGGCAGAAAAAGGGGTGTGGCCGTTCAGAAATCCCTGTGCGTTCAAATGAAGCAACAGCGGTTCTATGGTTCTTTCCATGGTGATGATGTCGCTGCCGGCAAACCCTGCCCTCGACAATACACCCTTCGTGGCACCTCTCGGATTTACCACAAAAGGCACTACCTTATATCCGGCCTGCTTAAGCAGCTCCAGGGTAACCACCGAATCCTTACCCCCTCCCACCGGCACCAGTATTGAGTCGTGCAATGCAACCCTTTCGTCGCGTGTGCCTGTGAAGGTATCTTTTTTTTCAGAATACCCCAGGCTCGTATCCTCTTTTTGCCTGAAGCGAAGCATTTCCTTCCCGGGGATATCGATCCCGTTGGTATAAAAAAACTCACCCAAGCCGTATTGATAGAGTTTAAACCACCATTCTTTCTCCTCTTCCGACAGGCTGCCCGGTGCAACTTCAATGGCCGGAGAGCAGAAGGCTTTCCAGTAACTCACCATCTCTATCATGCCGAGATAAAAAGCCCATTTCTTATCCTGTGCATTGTTTGAAGGGACCTGGGGTGCATATTTGCCAAAGTTTATCTGCCAGCGGGGTTCAAAGACATAGGCATTGCCTGCGTGAAACGAAAATTGCAGCCTGGCAATATCCCGGGAATGATGCAAGTGGCACCCCGCATAGGTAAAAACCGGGTAATCCCTGCGCAGCTTATCGTATAGGTCTTTCTTGTCGGATGGCACCATTTGGAGGTATCGGTTTTGTGTCTCAGTATAAATCAGATAAGACAAAGCGTATGAACAATGGCAGAGTTTTTGTTGTTAACGTGATGTAAGGCGTTTCAAAAATACGAAATTCCCGCAGAGGAAGCCTTATTTAAATAGTTAGTGTTGTTTAGATATGATGGAAAAAAGACAAAATAACCCTCAGAGCGGTAAGCTGTTGATCAGCGAACCGGCACTGCGCGATTTCTATTTCGGGCGCAGCGTCGTGTTACTCGTTGAGCATCAGAACCAGGAAGGTACAATTGGTCTTATCCTTAATAAACCCATTCACCTGAAGCTTAACCAGGTTGTAAAGGAGTTTCCCGATAACGAGTTTCCGCTTTTTCTTGGAGGGCCAGTTCACCCCGAGCGGCTTTTCTACGTTCACACGCTTGGCGACAAAGTTCCCGGCAGTATTGAGATCATTCCCGGCCTTTACTGGGGCGGCGAAATTGAAAAGCTCATGGAGCTCATCAGCCTGAACCTTGTCACCCCGGAAGAAGTCAGGTTTTTTATCGGCTATTCGGGCTGGGAGCCCAATCAGCTTGAGCGCGAAATGAAGGAAAAATCCTGGGTGGTGACCCAGTGCAGCCTTGAAACCGTGATGGCCCGGCAGCCTGAAAAGCTCTGGAGCAATATGCTGAAAGAAATGGGTAACGACTATGCCATCTGGGCCAACTACCCCTCCGATCCTATCCTCAATTGACCGCGGTTGATTTCCCGCCACTACCTGACAGCATCAGCAAAGCCTTGCCTGTAAGGTGCACAAGGGTTTCATGCACCAAAAACCAGCGTTTCTATCTGCGACGGTTTGGCGGATTCGCCTTTTATGATGCAATGGGCCTTCGAATACACGGGGTCTCTTTTCGCCAGGGTTTGCCTGATGCTTTCCAGGAGTTCCTCTCCTTTCAGATCTCCAATTAGCGGCCTTTTCTTCCGGGCATGCTCCAAACGGTAGGCAAGGCTTACCGGGTTCATCTTTAAATACACGCTCATGCCGTGGGTATTGATAAAGTCCATGTTGTCAAAGTGACAGGGCGTACCTCCGCCTGTTGCGATCACCCCGCGGGGCATTTCTGCAGTGCGGTGAAGCAGTTGCTGCTCCTGCCTGCGAAACCAGTCTTCCCCTTCCTCATCAAACAGCTCAGGAATACTTTTGCCGGTGGCCTTTTCAATCTCCCGGTCCAGATCCACAAATGGGTAGTTCAGCTTGCGCGCCAGCCGCCGCCCCAGTGAACTTTTCCCGCAACCCATGAACCCGATCAGGTATATTCGCATAGATTTGTTTTTCACAAATTTAGTCAATCCGCCCGACTTCAACAGCCGCTTGCAGAACGGAGATTTTTGTAGAAATAAGGTCGAAAAGTCGAAATGTCAACATAATTATCCCTCTGGTTGTCAAAATCTTTGCTCCCTGAGTACCGGGATCTTCATCATAGTCGCTTCTTTTTGGTTTTTCAGTATGAAATGTGCCCGTCCGTTACAGACCTAAGTGTTATGAGAATTGTTTTTTTTAAATGGGTTTGAATTTTGAAGTTTTAGATAACCCCATTTAGAACCAAATGTCACCCGGACAACCCCTAAATCCTACTAATATAGAGACATTTCGACCTTTTGACTTTTCGACCTTTCGACCTTTCATCCTTTCATCCTTTTCCACACCCAAAACCACAGAAGTCACTATCTTTGGCAAGCGTATACAAATGCACAACTCCCGGAAAAAGGGTTTGGTTTAGAAATGTTCATCATCAAATCATTACAGGATGATCAAGATTGTCACAATTGCAGGAGCGCGGCCGCAGTTTATCAAAGCGGCGCCAGTCAGCAGGGCCATTGCTCAGCAGGAGGGGTTGCAGGAAGTGTTGATCCACACGGGGCAGCATTTCGATCAGAACATGAGTGAGGTATTTTTTGACCAGATGGAGATACCGCGGCCGAGGCATTTCCTGAACATTCACAGTCTGTCGCATGGAGCCATGACGGGCCGAATGCTGGAGGCAGCCGAAAGCATCATGATCAGTGAGAAACCAGATATCGTGATGGTGTATGGCGACACGAACTCAACCCTTGCCGGCGCCCTGGCTGCGGCCAAAATGAACGTACCGGTTGCCCATGTGGAGGCCGGGCTGCGTTCACACAATATGGAAATGCCGGAAGAGATCAACCGCATCCTTACCGACAGGATCAGCCGGATACTGTTTTGTCCCACCGAAGCTGCGGTGAACAATCTCAGCCGGGAGGGTTTCCGGGATTACCCCTGCAAGATTCACCTGACCGGCGATGTGATGTATGATGCCTCGATCCTGTTTGAGGGCAAGGCAAGGAAGCCTGCGAATGTCCGCTTACCTCTCAGTTTCGTGCTGGCGACCATACACCGGGAGGCCAACACAAAAAATCCTGCCCGCCTGGCCAGTATCATCAACGGTATAAACCGGGTAGCAGAAAAAAAGCCGGTGATCTTCCCGATACATCCCCGTACCTATAAGGTCATTAACGGAAATGACCTGCCGCCATTTTCAAGAAATATTAAAGTCATTGAGCCTGTAGGATACCTGGAGATGCTTTACCTGCTTAAAAACAGCCGGCTGGTCATGACCGACAGCGGGGGCGTTCAAAAGGAGGCCTACTTTTTCAAAAAACCCTGCATTACCCTCAGGGAGGAGACAGAATGGACAGAGCTGGTGGATGCCGGCTACAACAAACTATGCGGGACCGATCCTGACCGCATCCATGCAGCTGCCCTGGAATTTCTTACGGGTACACTGGATTTTAAAGAAGGGCTGTATGGAAAAGGAAATGCCTCGGCAATGATTGCCAAGGCACTTTCCGACAGCTGATATATAACCCGGGTCACCTATACGTAACCCTGGGCGATCATGGCATCGGCCACTTTCACAAAGCCGCCGATATTGGATCCTTTCACATAGTTGATGAAGTCACCCTCTTTTCCAAATTCCAGGCAGGTATCGTGTATGTTGATCATGATATTGTGCAGTTTCTGATCCACTTCTTCGCGGGTCCATGACATCCTCATCGCATTCTGGCTCATTTCGAGACCCGAAGTTGCCACTCCGCCTGCGTTAGCAGCCTTGCCCGGACCGTACAGGATCTTGTTGGCAAGAAATACCTCGACCGCCTCGGGCGTCGACGGCATGTTAGCTCCCTCGGAAACGCAGATGCAGCCGTTCTTCACAAGTTCTTTGGCCTCCTCTTCGTTCAGCTCGTTTTCGGTGGCACAAGGCAGGGCAATGTCGCATTTTTCCATCCACGGACGGCTTGTGCCCTCCACATATTTGCAGCCAAACTCGTCGGCATACTCGCGTATACGCCCGCGCTTTATGTTCTTCAGGTTCATCACGTAATCCAGCTTTTCCGTATCGATGCCGTCCTTATCGTAAATATAACCGTTGGAGTCGGACAGCGTAACCACCTTGCCTCCCAGTTCGTTTACCTTTTGTGTTGCAAACTGAGCTACGTTGCCAGAACCGCTCACAGACACAGTCTTGCCTTTGATCTCCTCGTTGATAGTGGCGAGCATTTCCTGGGCAAAGTAAACCGTACCGTATCCGGTGGCCTCCGGACGAATAAGGCTGCCGCCGTATTCAAGGCCCTTTCCGGTGAATACTCCGGTAAACTCGTTTTTGATGCGCTTGTACTGGCCATACATATATCCTATCTCACGGCCACCCACACCGATATCACCGGCAGGAACATCCGTGTCAGGGCCAATATGGCGGAATAGCTCCGTCATCAGGCTCTGGGTAAAACGCATCACTTCTTCGTCGGATTTGCCTTTGGGATCAAAATCTGATCCGCCTTTGCCGCCGCCCAGTGGTAATGACGTCAGACTGTTCTTGAAAACCTGCTCAAAAGCCAGGAATTTCAGCACACCAAGGTCAACGGTCGGGTGGAAGCGCATCCCTCCCTTATATGGACCAATGGCGCTGTTCATCTCGATGCGGTATCCCCTGTTCACCTGTACCTCGCCCTTGTCATCAATCCAGGGAATGCGAAAAATGATGATTCGCTCCGGCTCAATCATCCGCTCAAACACTTTAGCAGCCTTATATTTTGGGTTCTCATCAAGAAAAGGAATGATGGTCTCCGCCACTTCCTGAACCGCCTGGTGAAAAGCTCGCTCAGCAGGATTTTTTGCCACCACATAGTCCATAAATTTTTTTACTTGTGCATCCATTGCATTGTTTTTTTTAGTGAATAAATCATGGTTTGTTCGAAAACAGTACTTTTTCAAAAACAATGTTAGGATATTTAAACCCTCTCTCCTTTTTTTAAGGAAAAATAATTTTTCATGGAATATTCTTGCATATGTCAGTGATTTTTTGTATACGCGACCGTTTTTAAAGTACAATGGCACAAAGGGAGGGCAGATTCATCTGTTTTTATTTTTTCAACCAATTGTTATTGATGTGTTTATGTTCTTGACAAAAGTTTAGGGGTTGTGTTGCAACTGTCAAAATGTCGAAATGTCGAAATGTCGAAACGTCCCAATAATCATCCTCCTGTGTGTCAAAAAGCCCCGACATGGGCGTTTGGCTTAGCCGAGCTCGCAAGTGCCCGGTTCATCTGTTTATTTTTTGGTATCTAGCTGTTGTTGAAGTGTTTATGTTTTGGCAAAAGTTTAGGGGTTGTGTTGCAACTGTTTGAGGTTTGATGTTGTCCATTACAAATCCTCCTGCCTTTTTGATAATTTTTTGTACTTTCATAATCCTTTAAGACTATCGGATTATGAATTCAAAAAAAGACGGTAAATCTCAGCATATGAGCACAGACAGCAGCGGTGAAACCTACAGGAATAAAATTGAGTCAGGCGCGATGAACCTCGACCAGCCCCTGGCAATAAGCCAGGAGGAGATAAAAAAGCTGCTGGCAGAAAAGAAGGAGCGGCTGAAAGAGCTGGGGGCCATACACCAGACCACAACCATCCTTAAGGAAGAAAAGCCCATTCCTGAGATGTTGCAAAACATTGTGAAGATATTGCCACCTGCATGGCAGTACCCGGAGCATACTGTTGCCAGGATCCGCTATGGAGATCAGAGTTACCTCAGCAAGGGGGGATTCAGGGAGACATCATGGGTACAGCGCAAATCATTTGAAACCATTGACGGCACCGAGGGCAGCATCGAAGTCTTTTACCAGAAGGAGTTTCCCGAGCAGGACGAAGGGCCTTTCTTTATTGAAGAGCGACACCTTATCAACAACCTTGCCAGCCTGATAACGGGCCATCTGAACACGCAGATCGGCAAAGGCCTGCTGAAGGAGGCCGCCGGGGAGGAAAAGGATACCGAAGAAATGCAGCACGAACGAAGCCATTCGGCCATGAGCCGGCAGCTGCTGCAAAAGTTCCTGATCAAACACAATTCCGACCGCGATATCTACCACGACCTGATGCAATACAAAGTGCGGGAGATCCTGCTGGTGGCTAACCTGTACGACGCATACATCATTGAGCAGGAAGGACGCTTTTTCGAACAGGTAACCGGCGAATACTACCAGCTCAACCTGTCATCGGCACCGCGGATCACCGGGGTGTCGACGCCTGAAGAAGCCCTGGAAAAGCTGCAGGAGAAGCATTTTGACATGGTGATTGTGATGATGGGAGTTGAAAAATCCACCCCTATCCAGCTGAGCCGCATCATCAAACAGATATACCACAACATCCCCATCTTCATGCTGCTCAACAACAACTCCGACATTGCCCTGTTTGAAGATGGAACCAAGCCCATAACATCCATCGACAAGGTGTTTGTCTGGAACGGAGACTCGAAGGTGTTCCTCGCCATGGTCAAATACAACGAAGACAGGATGAACGTGGAGAACGACATCCGCATCGGGATGGTTAGGGTCATCCTGCTGGTAGAGGATTCGGCCAAATACTATTCCCGCTACCTGCCCATTTTGTACAGTATTGTCATTGAACAAACCCGGGACCTGATCGAAGAGGTGAACACCGACGAGCTTTACAAGCTTTTGAAGATGCGGGTGCGTCCGAAGGTGCTGCTCGCCTCCAGCTACAGCGAGGCCGTTGCCCTCTTTAATAAATACAAGGAAAACCTTCTTTGCCTGATCTCCGATGTGAAATTTGACAAGGATGGCGAACTGGACCCGGCAGCGGGATTGGAGCTGGTAAAATACGCCAGGGAGATGATCCCCAACCTGCCCACCGTCCTGCAAAGCTCTGACCCGGAAAATGCCGGTGAGGCATACAACCTGAAATCCACCTTCATCAACAAAAACTCAGAAACACTTAAGCAGGACATCCAGAGTTTTATCAACTACTATCTTGGCTTCGGCCATTTTGTATACAAAGGAGACGAAGGCAGGCGTGATCTCGCTATAGCCCGCTCCATGAAGGAGTTCAGGACCCACCTGAAGACCATACCCGAAAAGTCACTGATATACCATGCCCGGAAAGACCATTTCTCACACTGGCTGATGGCCCGCGGGGAAATACAGATCGCTAAACGCATAAAACCGCTGAGGGTTGAAGACTTCGAGTCGCCCGGCAGCCTGCGTGCTTACCTGATCGACGTGATAGAGCAATGTATCCACGACAAACAAAAAGGCAAGGTAATTAACTACGAAGAATCGGCGCTGCTCGACGACACCAACGTGGTGAGCATGTCGCCGGGCTCGCTGGGAGGCAAAGGCAGGGGACTGTCCTTTGTCAACATGATCATCAATAACTTTAACTTCAGCGAACTGGTGCCGGATATCCGCGTCGTAACCCCGAAAACATCCATCATTGGCACCGAGGAGTTCGAGCGCTTTATCGAGAACAACGACCTCTACGACAAAATATACGGCGAAACGGATTACGAAACGGTAAAAGAGCTTTTCATGCAGGGAAAACTGACCATGACGCTCCGCAAAAGGCTCAAAACCTATCTTTCAGTGATCGAGAAGCCCCTGGCTGTACGCTCAT
>PWRF01000240.1 GCA_003556325.1 Bacteroidales bacterium
GTTCCGGGGAGTCGAATTCGAAAACGAAAACCTGGGCGAACGCCGGCCTGCCCATAGCTTCGCCATTGCACTGCTCCAGGGTCAAATGAGCTATCCTTCGATCGCCTTTTTCGATGAGAACATGGACCTGCTGACCGCAATCCCGGGATTTCGCCCGCCCGCAAACCTCGAAGCCGTATTGGCTTTCTTCAACGAAGGCGCTTACAAAGAAAGCCCTGACCTGGAAACTTTTATAAACCAGTTTGAAGGAACGATTTCAGAATAATAGCCCCCGGCAGGCCCCGTGAACGAGAAAAATTCGCTATTTTTCCTGAGTCGGATTGATTTTTGTTGTATCTTTGCACCGCAATTATATGGTGACTATAGCTCAGCTGGTTAGAGCACCAGATTGTGGTTCTGGGGGTCGTGGGTTCGAATCCCATTAGTCACCCAAAAAGCCTCTCCAAACGGAGGGGCTTTTTTGTCTGATACACCCGGCAACAGATACCACTGGTTTGGGAAACGACACGAGTGTATGATCCCATCAAAAAACATTTCACACCGGTTCCGGGAGTAAAAAAAACCAGGAATTGCCGTTCTGTCAGGCTGTTCATAACCTTTTTCACATAGTTTTGTTAATTAATTCACATTAAACCAAAAAAAGGTTCAGGAATAGTTTTTTTATCAGCAGGCTTTTGCTATATTTTCGGTTTCCCGATTGGAGCTTCTTTAGATTTTCAGCATAGTTTCTTTAATAATAACCTTATAAACCAAAAGGAGTATCGTTATGCATACCACAGAAAAGATTACATCGCAGCAGGCGATAGCACTGGAGGATAAGCACGGTGCACATAACTATCACCCTTTGCCGGTGGTTTTATCACGTGGCGAAGGCGTATACGTTTGGGACGTAGAAGGCAAACGCTATTACGACTTTTTGTCGGCGTACTCGGCCGTAAACCAGGGCCACTGCCATCCGAAGATCGTTAAGGCACTTACAGACCAGTCCCAAAAGCTGGCACTTACCTCAAGGGCGTTTCACAACGACGTGTTGGGGCAGTATGAAAAGTATATCACCGAACTGTTTGGCTACGACAAGGTGCTGCCCATGAACACGGGAGCCGAAGCCGTTGAAACAGCAATTAATCTTTGCAGGAAATGGGCGTACCAGAAAAAGGGCGTACCGGAAAATGAGGCCAAAATAGTAGTGGTGGAAAACAATTTCCATGGCCGCACCACAACCATAGTTTCTTTCTCTAACGACCCCGACGGATACAGCGACTATGGCCCCTACACGCCCGGGTTTATCCGCATCCCCTATAACGATGCCGGTGCGCTGGAAGAAGCACTGAAAGATCCTAACGTTGCAGGTTTCCTTTTCGAACCCATACAGGGCGAAGCCGGCGTTTTTGTGCCCGATTGCGGTTACCTCAAGAAGACCTACGACCTTTGCAAAAAGCATAATGTGCTCTATATTGCCGACGAAGTGCAGACCGGTATAGCCCGTACCGGAAAAATGCTTGCCTGTGACCACGAGAACGTCAGGCCCGATGTGGTGATCCTGGGGAAAGCAATCAGCGGAGGCATGTATCCCGTGTCCGCGGTATTGGCCGACGACGATGTTATGCTGGTCATTAAACCCGGACAGCATGGATCCACCTTTGGAGGAAACCCGGTTGCCGCAAGAGTTGCTATGGCAGCGCTGGAAGTTATAGAGGAAGAAAAGCTGGCCGAACGCTCTGAAAAACTGGGAGAACTCCTCAGAAAAGAATTAAGAGCCATCAAATCCGACATGCTGACACTGGTAAGAGGGAAAGGGTTGCTGAACGCCATCATAATCAAGCCAAAAGGAGGCAAAGAGGCAATAGACGTATGCCATAAAATGGCTGAACTCGGACTGCTCGCAAAACCAACACACGGCGACAAGATCCGCTTTGCACCACCCCTGGTGATTACCGAAGAACAACTGATGGAGTGCGTGGATATCATTCGTAAAGCTATCCAGTCATTCGAGTAGTTCTGAACATATCTTACAGCAAAGAGGGTGTCTCAAAAGTCAGAGACTCCCTCTTTTTTTTATTCTTGCTGCTACCCGAAAAGTTTTTCAAAAATTCAATTCTTAGAGGCCTTAATAAACTTATGAGACGACCTCTTTTTTTTTGCCGCAATCGTGGCCTTCAGAGTCAGTAAACCGTTAAAACAATACAACGGCAGCAATAGGAAATAATTTAAAATTCATACTTTTACAAATAGAATGAACACCGGGATAAAACAATCCGGCTGATTCCTTATCCTGACTGCAAAAACACCGCAGGAAACATCTACATCGCCGGCAGCCAGGAGGAACAGGAAAAACAATGCCGCTCCCACAGAGAGAGTGTTCGATAATTAATCATTAATTGCCTGGCACTTCACCTATGAACAGCTATAAAAAACTGAGGAAAACGGATGACAGGATGATATTCGGCGTTTGCGGAGCCCTGGCCGATTACTTTGACCTGGACCCAACCCTCGTGCGTATTATTTTTGTAATCCTGTTTTTTATGGGACTGATCGGCTTGCTGTTCTACATTATCCTCGCCATAATTATTCCTTCAAGGTAATAATGCCTTCAAGATAATAATGGTTGTTGTCATTTTTCAACCTGCATTTTTTATTACTTTTGTAAACAGATTCACCTATATGCATACTTTTGATCGCAGCGGCCATGAATAACTATTCCTCAAGCATAGCAAATCGTTATGATAAGCTTTCCGGGCAGGATTGCTGCCTTTCCTGTGGAGGGGCGTTCAGCCTGACACGCATCAGGGCAGGTGACACTTGCATTGACCTGGGCTGCGGCAAAGGGCACGATGTTATACGAATGGCTCTGCTTGCCGGCGACAAAGGGTTTGTTTACGGCGTGGATATTTCTGATGGGATGATGAAAACAGCGGCAGAACAGGCCGGAAAATTCGGACTTGAAAACATCCGTTTTATCAAGTCCGAACTTGAAAATATTCATCTTGATGATGATATCGCAGATGTGATCATATCCAACTGCACCATTAACCATTCGCTTGAACAGGACAAGGTATGGAAAGAGGTGGCAAGGCTTCTCAAGCCTGGTGGCTATTTTGTTGTCAGTGACATCTACGCCACAGAGCCCGTGCCTGAGAAATTCAGGAGCGACCCTGCCATGGTGGCAGAATGCTGGGAAGGAGCAGAAACAAAAGATCAGTACCTGGAGCATATCCGTGGCGCCGGTCTGAAGAAGGTGGAGATCCTTGAAGAGTCAAAGCCATATGAAAAAGGCCAGATCAAAGTTGCCAGTTTCACCATCAAGGGGTTTCTCTGATGGCAAAAAAATACATTCTATTTAATACCTTACTTATGAAAAGTTTGATCAGAAAAGAAACCAAAGAAACCAACAGGAAAAAGAAACCAGAGGCACAATGCTGCGCAAAAAACACCGTAGCTCAAGCCGGCTGCCACGATTAACCTGGTGATCAAAACCCGTTTATGCAAGCTTCCGGGCACAATATTATTTCGGCTATCGAAGGGACCGACAACTATGTCATTGTAAACATACTATCCGGTCACGCCGATATTATTTCAAAAACCGGGCTCACAGCACTTGATCACCCCGATGGTGGGGATTTCCCGGAACATTTTATAAAAAAAGGTTATGTTGCGGATCCTGCAGAAGAGGAGCTGCGATACAGGATGGCCTATGTTGACTTCCTGGAAAGGCGTGAAAACGAAGAGGTTCAGGTGTTTTTTATTCCAACGTACCTGTGTAACTTTGACTGCTCCTACTGTTACCAGGCTCCCTATCCCGAAACCCCTGATAGTTTGAGCAAAGAGGTTACGGATGCTTTCTTTCATTACCTGGATACCTACCTGGATCACAGGCAATGCTATATTACCCTTTTTGGAGGCGAGCCCCTGTTACCGGGCAAGGCATACCGGGATTCCCTGTCATACTTCCTTCAGATGTGCAAAGCACGCCACCTCGACCTGGCCGTAGTAACCAACGGGTATCATCTTGCTGAGTATCTTGATCGCCTCTCTGAAGTGAACATCAGGGAGATCCAGGTTACTCTCGACGGTACAGAGGCAGTTCACAACAGCCGGCGAAAACATAAAAGCACAGGCAAGAGTTTCAGCCGCATCGTTTCTGCCACCGACCAGGTATTGGATGCCGGGATCCCGGTGAACATGCGTGTTGTAGTCGACAAGCAAAACATGCAATCCCTTCCTGGCCTGGCACGCTATGCCATTGACAAAGGATGGACACAGTCGCCATTGTTTAAAACACAGTTGGGCAGAAACTATGAGTTGCATCACTGCCACAGCGCTCAAAACAAACTTTACACGCGGCTGTCTCTCTATTCAGAGCTTTACAAGCTCGTACAACAGCATCCGGAGATCCTTGAATTTCACCGGCCGGCCTATAGCATTTCACGGTTTTTGAAAGACAACGGGCATCTTCCGGACCCGCTCTTCGATGCCTGTCCGGCATGCAAAAGCGAGTGGGCTTTTGATCATCTTGGCAAGATATACAGCTGTACTGCCACAGCAGGTAAGCCAGGTGAAGAACTTGGCACGTTTTACCCGGAGGTTACTCACATCCGGGAAAAGATCAAGACCTGGCAGCAGCGCGATGTCTGCTCTATAGACGCATGCCGGCAATGCAACCTGCGCCTTGCATGCGGCGGAGGCTGCGGTGCCATGGCAAAAAACAGCAGGGGAAGCATCCTCGAACCGGATTGCCGGCCCGTAACTGAACTGGTAAGCCTGGGGATCGCCCAGTATTTCAACTCCGGCTCCTGAGCCCCGCTTCTATCCTATTCCCTGTAAAGGGATTTCGAATAGATGCAACATAAAACTACTTGCTACATCGATTATCCCCCGCAAAGAAGGGGGCTTTTACCCTGATTTTTGCTTCGCACCGCGAATTTTGCTGCCGTACAGGCCTTCGGGCAAAAGCCCTGCCAGAACATAAGCACGTCCAACGCATGTGGAATTTTAACTTATACAAATTGTTCTGTGGGGCACTTGACCGGATGAAAGAAATTGCTACCTTTGTATCCACAGGTTCCGCCACCCGTTCGGGTTAAGCGGATGAAAAGGGAATCAGGTGAAAATCCTGAACAGTTCCCGCTGCTGTAAGTTCCTGAATGTGTTGTTTATCAATGCTATGCCACTGCCCGGCAAGGGTGGGAAGGCGATAAACACGGAATAAGTCAGAAGACCTGCCTGTACCAAAAATCAGTTTGCAGCTTTCGGGAAAAAAGCGAAAAATGTGCCCGCCATTACATACAGGCATTTGTAATAGCTAATCCAAGGCCCACCCGCTTGTTTTGCCGTAAAACAATTTTTATGATGCTTCCAATGAGGAACATGTTATGGGTATTGCTGCCAATTCAGCTATTTGCAGGCACCGAACTGGAGCCCGACAGTGTCATAACACTGGAGGCTACCGAAGTGCATGCATCGCGGCTTAGTGCATTTTCAGCTGGTCATACCATACAGATGATGGACGAAGAAGTGATAAACCGCCATCATGACCAGGGCCTGGAAGTCCTGCTGGCGGCTCATACCGGTCTGTACGTCAGAAATTACGGCCCGGGGATCCTTGCCACCGGAACATTGCGTGGCGGCTCAGCCGGCCAGACAGCTCTGCTCTGGAATGGCTTTCAGCTGCAAAACCCCATGCACGGCCAGGCAGACCTGGCATTGTTTCCCATCCTGTTTGCCGACGAAGTGGGCGTGCAGTACGGAGGAGGCAGCGCCCTCTGGGGCAGCGGAAGTATGGGGGGAGCCATACACCTCAACAACACCACAGCGACTGAACAGGGCTTTTTATGGAAAGCATCAGTCAGCTCCGCTAATACTGGCAACAATACGCAACAATTGGATCTCTCATGGGGTGGCAACCGACTGGCAACCCGTATACGCATCTTTAACCGAAACGCCAGTAACGAGTACCTCTACAAACACACCTCGTTACCGGACAGACCCACCCTGACACAGGAACATGCCGCCATAGAGCAAACAGGACTGCTGCATGAAAGCCACCTCAACATAAACCAAAGACACGACCTGGCAGTCAGATGGTGGTTTCAGGATAACCACAGGAACATCCCCCCTCCCCTCATGCAGGAATATACCGATGCCCTGCAGGACGATCAGGCGCTACGGGTTACCGCACACTGGCGATCGGTGCTCAACAACCACCTGTTTATGTGGCGCGCTGCCATGTTTGATGAGTCCATCAGGTACTACGACAAAAATCACGGGGAAAGCCACTCCGCATCTGTAAGCATCACACAGGAAGCCGAGTGGAGCAGGTACCACAGAAAAAACCTGCTGACCAATACAGGCATCCAGATGCGATGGATACGTGCCAGTGCCGATGACTACCTGGACGACCGTTATACAGAAGAAAGCATAGCGCTTTTTGGATCACTGAAATGGAGCCCGGCCAGAAACAAACTCGATATCCTTTTTAATGCCAGACAAAAATTCACCAGCGAACAAGCTGTCCCGTTTTCGCCTTCACTGGGCCTGACATACCGGCTCACCCCCGCCCTTTTTATCAAAGCAAACGCCGGCCGGAATTACCGTTTGCCCAACTTCAACGACAAATACTGGTCGCCGGGCGGCAACCCTGATCTGAAACCGGAAAAAGGCTGGAGCCAGGACCTCGGACTGTATTTTGAAAACAACGGTACCCTTGACCAAAGATTCAGGCTCCCGGGGTTTATCAAAACCGCATCCCTTACAACATACCATAGAAAAGTTTCCGACTGGATCGCCTGGGTTCCCGGACAACATGCATCGTACTGGTCTCCTGAAAATGTAAGGGAAGTACAAAGCTACGGCATGGAAAGCCGTCTGACAGCATTGAGTGAAATTGGCCTCCTGGATCTGACACATGTGGTCACCTATGACCATACCGTGGCAAAAAATATGAGGGCAACACGCCCGGGAGATGCATCCGTTGGAAAACAGCTCATATACGTTCCCCGTCATACCCTGGGATACAACCTTCATGCAGAATATGAAAGCATCGGGTTCTTCATTGATTACAAGCTCACCGGCAGGCGATATACCAGCACAGACAACAAAAACTGGCTCGATCCTTATCATACCGCCAATGCGAGTATTCACTGGCATTATTCCCGGAAAGATTATGGGATCAGCCTTTATTTGGCAGCCAGCAATATATGGAATGAAGTATATGAGGTCATGGCTGCCAGACCCATGCCCCTGCGCCAGTTTCGCCTGGGGATAAGGATTGGCAGCGCAAATAAATAACAGCATCAGGAAACGCGGGCGCGCAATGAGTTGACGCATGCAAAACGATTAACCGTTCCCGCAAAAAAACAAAAATCAACCGCAGTACTACTAACCAATAAACCACACGTTATGAAAAACACACACTTGCTTACATATATTCTGTTTCTGCCCGCCTTCTTTTTATGGTCATGCGAGAAAGACGATGACCAGCCCGGCGAGGGGAATTATGATACCGGTGATGGGGAGAAGATCTTTATTGTAAACGAAGGCAACTTTGGATCGGGGAACGCCTCGCTGAGTTATTATCTTGCAGAAAAAGACACCGTGATTCATAATCATTTTAAAAATGCTAATGGTGAACCTCTCGGCGACGTTTTCCAGTCCATAGCCATAGACAACGCCCTTGCCTTCCTGGTTGTGAATAATTCGGGCAAGATAGAGGTGATCGATCCGGCAACAGGCCTGCGGCAAGGAAAGATCACTGGCCTTACCTCACCCCGGTATATGGCAACCGCTGATCACAGCAAGGGATATGTAAGTGATCTTTTTGCCAATGGTGTCAGCATCATCGATTTAGAACAATTCGAGGTGAGTGGGAAGATCGCTGCTAACGGCTGGACGGAAGGCATAATAGCCTGGAGAGACAAGATTTATGTCACCGGCATGCAGTCGGGATACCTTTATGAGATCGACCCGGAAACGGATGCATTTACAGACAGCATAATGGTCGGCCCCGGCCCCGAATCCATGGTCACCGACCACAAAGATAATCTCTGGTTGCTTGCTGGAGGATCTCCCTTGTTTAAAGAACACCCCAGGGTATACGAAATTGACCGGAGCAGTCTCGATATCATAACAGAAATAGAGCTGAACGACCCTGACATGCTTTACAGTAACCTTAGCATCTGCCCGCAAGGAAAAACGCTGTACTTTCTGGGAGGCAATATATATACCATCGACATTTCACAAGATAATCCGGAAGCAGAGCTGTTTATTGATTCAAACGGCCGTTTTTTTTACGGGCTTTCTGTAGATACTGAGCAGGGAGATATCTACGTGGCAGATCCGATCGATTTTGTCCAGGCAGGAAATATGCTGCGCTATGATCCCGAAGGAAATAAAACCGGCAGCTGGCAGACAGGCATTATTCCCTCTGGCTTTGCATTTTACTAAACCTGACTCTTTTTTCTTACTTTTGTTGCATGCAAACACCTGCACCACGCTTTCCTCACGGCCGCCAGTGGATGATCATTACCCTGGCTGCCCTGCTTTTCGTGCCGGTAGCATGCCAGGAAGACGAAGTTTGCGAGGAAGTTACGGCCAACGACCTTCGCATCGGCTTCTATCCGTTTGATAATGATGAGTGGTGGGCCACCATTGACTCCCTGCTGGTTTTCACACTCGAAAAACCAGACACGCCCGTACACGACACCCTCTATCAGGTGTCTATACTGGAATTACCACTAAATACCAATGCAGACAGCTGCAGCTTTATCATCGATTTTTTTGAAACCCGTGACACCCTGTGGCTGGAATACCAACGGGAAACACACCTCATATCTGTAGAATGCGGATTTACCATGTTCTTTACCCTGACAAATATTGAGTTTACGGAAAACTATATCGAAGGGCTCGTAATAGAAGAGCCCTATGTAACCAATTCTCTTGATGAACATATTACGATTTTTGTTCCTGATACCCTTCCTGGTGATCTGTAACAGCCTCACCGCTGAGAACGATACGGTTTTCACCCCTTCGGCAAGACTGGGTGCAGATCTGTCAGGATTTGCCAGAAACCTGATCGAACCCGAGACACTAACGGGTGAAATAAGTCTCGACATAGAATGGAGAAAAAGCCATTTCGTTGCCATCGAAGCAGGACTTATGCAGGTCGACGTGCAACAGGAAACGCATCGCTACCAGGCAGACGGTTACTTTTTTCGCCTGGGCGCTGACTTCAACATACTTGAACGAAGCCCGGATAACCCAAACGACGTATTGCTGGTATCGCTTCGTTATGGATACGGGAAATCAGACCATGAGGCCCCTTTTATCGTGATCCCTGACCCCTACTGGGGCGACCATGAAACGTCTGTTTCTCCCGAAAGCTTCCAGGCACATTGGCTGGAAGCAGGTATCGGCCTTAAAACCGAAATATGGAATAATATTTTCCTGGGATGGAGCCTGCGCGGGAAATTGCTCCTCACAAGCACATCCGCACCGGAGATGGAACCTTACTATATTGGCGGTTATGGAAAGTCCGGAAGCAACACCAGGCTGTCGCTCCTTTACTCCGTTTTGTATCGCATTCCTATGCGATAAATGCCACTTGGCCCACGGGCCTTCAGCAGTCGCATTGTATCCCCCTGCACATCCAAAACAGCAGCAAAACAGCAGCAAAACATCAGCAAAACATCAGCAAAACATATATCCGTTAACTCCGGCGAAATCCTGCTGCGTGCAAGGTGCCTTCCGGCCCGGTCGTGCCGTGGCATCAGCAATAACCGGGATAGCTCACGCCCGGCAACCCTGATGCTGATTCTGCCAGGATGAAACGAGCCATGTCAGCGGAGCTCACGCACAGGAGAATGAACATGCCGTGGTGGTAGAGTGATTGCCGGCTACCCTTTCCCCTGAAACAGCCAGAGGCAAACGCGGCACCTGGGCTGCATGCCGAACTATAAAAACTGGAAATACAAACCTTTATAGTTTACCGGGTTTCTAACCATCACACAATACCTCCTGGTAGTTTATGGCAAATAAAATATTTTTAGTAACTTGTTGGTCTGTTTGTGTTCTTTATCTTATTACTCACAAAAAAATTCGACATGGACACCCCTGAACAACCCATCGTCATGGCCACGACAGATTTCACCGAGATCAGTGATTTTGCCATCGACAATGCCGCTGTGATGGCAAAAATCCTCAACGGGAAGGTGCTTTTGCTTCATATAATTGATAAGTACACCCGCAGAATGTTAACGAGAGAAAAGAAACCCGAGGCTTATGTTACTGAAAAGCTTGAAACCCTGGGAGAGGATATTAAGCAGAAATACGGTACCGAATACATCACGGTGGTAAAGAAAGGCAACATTTTCAAAACAATTGCAGAAGTTGCCAAGCAGCACGATGCCCTCCTTCACTTCCTGGGGACCCATGGGAAAAAAGGCATCCAGTGGATCGTGGGAAGTTTCGCACTTAAAGTGGTGAAAAAATCTCCCGTACCTGTAGTGGTCATTCAAAAACCTGCCGGCAGCATTGATTACAAAAAAATCATCTATCCCCTTGATCTGCAGCCGGGTTCAAAGCAAAAAGTAAAATGGGCCAAAATTGTTCACCAGGCGGCCGGTTCTCACTTCGATATTTTTGTTGACAATTACGGGGATGAGTCAACAGACAGAAAGCTTAAGGCAGACCTGAATCAGCTTACCGAAATCATGGAACACCATAATATTCCATATACGGTCAGCCATTCGGAGCCAAAGGGGTCATTTGGCCTGCAGGTTATCGACTATGCAACAGCACAGAATGCAGATGCCATCATGATTACATCCGACCCGGATAAACTTACCTGTAACCCCTTCAATAAAGAAGAGGAAAGGGTTCTTTACAACAAGGAGAAAATTCCGGTGATGTTTATCAATTCCCGAAACCTGAGTTTGTATATTGGTGGCCCGTAATGTATGCATCTTTACCTTCTATAAAAAATGCCGGCCGTCTGCCCGGCATTTTTTATATTTTTACAAACGCAGCTCCGGCACTAAAAGATTTTGATAACTACTACACAAATAACGGTTTATGGAAAAGAAGGAAGCACAGGAACGCATCGAACAGCTTTCAGAAGAGATCAACGAGCACAACTACCGGTATTACGTGCTTGCTGACCCAAGCATCAGCGATTACGACTATGATATGATGCTGGAGGAACTGCAAAGGCTGGAAAACAAGTATCCGGAGTTTGCTTCCAAAAATTCTCCCACCCAGCGCGTCGGCGGGCAGATCACCAAAAAATTTCCCTCTGTCAGGCACAGATACCCCATGCTTTCGCTGAGCAATACCTACAGCCGCGAGGAGGTTATGGCTTTTGACCAGAGGATTAAAAAGGCCATAGATGAAGAGTATGCCTATGTATGTGAGCTGAAGTATGACGGCGTCGCGATCTCACTGGCCTATGAAAAGGGTGAGCTGGCCAGGGCTGTGACGCGGGGCGACGGCGTGCAGGGTGATGAGATCACCGCCAACGTTCGTACCATACACTCCGTTCCGCTGAAGTTAAGGAACAACCCTGCTGAAATGCTTGAAGCGAGGGGAGAGATCTATATGCCCCACGAGAGTTTTCTCAATCTTAATTGGGAAAAGAAAAAAAAGGGCGAAAAAGTCTTTGCCAATCCGCGCAATGCAGCGGCAGGTTCGCTGAAAGTGCAGGATTCAGGTATTGCTGCATCACGAAACCTCGACTGTTTTATATATGCGGCTTATGGAGAGGATCTGCCCTTCAGCAGTCACTGGGAGAGTCTTCAGACATTGAAAAAATGGGGGTTTCGGGTGTCGGAAGATATAAGGCTGTGCAAAACCATCGACGATGTGTTCGGGTTTATCAACGAATATGCAAACAAGCGCAGTTCACTTCCCTATGATATCGACGGGGTGGTGATCAAACTCAACAGCTATGCCCAGCAGGAGGCTATGGGATACACCAGCAAATTTCCCAGGTGGGCCATTGCTTATAAATACAAGGCAGAGCAAGCCATCACGATTCTGAAAGATGTAAGTTTCCAGGTGGGGCGGACGGGGGCGGTCACACCCGTTGCCAACCTTGAGCCCGTTGTTGTTGCGGGGACGACAGTGAAACGTGCATCCCTGTATAACGAAGACAGGATGGCTGATCTCGGCCTTCACAAAGGCGATCGCGTTTTTGTGGAAAAAGGCGGGGACGTCATCCCGAAGGTAACGGGAGTGGATGCCGGTCAGCGCCCTGATGACGCCGAACCCGTGGCTTTTGCATCCCAATGCCCTGAGTGCGGAACTCAGCTCAAAAAGAACCAGGCAGTGCACTACTGCCCCAACAGCGAAGGATGCCCGCCCCAGATACAAGGAAAAATTGAACATTTCATCAGCCGGAGGGCCATGAATATTGAAAGCCTTGGCCAGGGCAAAACCGGGTTGCTGCTCAGCAAGGGAAAAATCAACAACATTGCAGATCTGTATGATCTTACCTATAAAGACCTTATCGGGCTGGAAAAAACAATCATTAACCCGGACACGCTGAAGGAAAAAAAGATCAGCTTTCGCGATAAGACAGTCAAAAACATTCTTGACGCCATCGAAAAATCAAAAAACGTGCCTTTTGAGAGGGTCTTGTACGCTGTTGGCATAAGGCATCTGGGTGAGACGATGGCAAAAAAGCTGGCAAGGCATTTTGGAAACATCGACAGCCTTATGAATGCTTCACGCGAGGAGCTTCTTGAGGTTCGGGATGTTGGGGAAAAAGTTGCTGAAAGCGTTATTGCATTTTTTGAAGACAAAGGCAACCGGGAGATCATCGAACGCCTTAAAGAAGCTGGCCTTCAGTTTCATACAACCGCAGGGGAAGAGAGCCGGCCGGCCGGTGGTCCATTGGAGGGCAAGTCTTTTGTGGTTTCTGGTGTGTTTGCAAACTTCTCGCGCGACGGTATCAAGGAGTTCATCACAAAGCACGGGGGAGAAGTGAAAAGCAGCCTTTCGTCAAAAACCCATTACCTGGTAGCCGGTGATAAAATGGGCCCGGAAAAGCGCAAAAAGGCACAGTCGCTGGATATTCCCGTTATCAGTGAAGAAGAGCTGCAACAAATGGCTAAAGAATAAGGCCGTCGTGGATGGTAAGTTTTCTGTTGGCCATGTCTGCAAGGCTCTCGTTATGGGTAACGATGACAAAACTCTGATTGAGGCGGTCGCGCAGATCAAAAAACAGCTCATGCAGGTCTTTGGAGGCTGCCGAATCCAGGTTGCCACTTGGCTCATCCGCAAGCACTACCACAGGGTCGTTTATTAATGCCCTTGCCACAGCTACACGCTGCTGCTCACCGCCGCTGAGTTCAGAGGGCTTATGCTCCAGCCGCCCGGATAGACCCAGCATGCTCAGAATCTCCGTTGCTTTCTTCCCGGCCTCCCTCCTTCCCTCAGCAGCGATAAATGCCGGTATACTGACGTTTTCAAGGGCTGTAAACTCCGGTAAAAGATGATGAAACTGAAAGACAAAGCCTATATTCCGGTTGCGGAAATCCGACAACTGTTTGTCGCCCAAACGGCTGATATCGCGGCCATCTATCAATATCTTCCCCTTGTCAAAGCGATCCAGTGTGCCAAGGATATGCAGCAAGGTAGTTTTCCCGGCTCCTGAGGCGCCTACAATGGAAACGATCTCGCCTTTTTCAATTGACAGGCTCACACCCCTCAGAACAGTGAGATCGCCGTACGATTTATATATGTCTTCTGCAACGATCATTGACATAACAGCAATTTTTTGATTAAGAACCGGGTTAAAAGCCACGTATCCCGGGATATACACTGCCCGGATGCACGAAGATAAACAAAAAGCCAAAAACAAGGGTGTCTTTTATGTTCACCGGTAGTATGAATTATCGTACCTTTGAGAACATCAGGGTTTCATGCCCGGCGATATCCAGGCTGCATTATTAATGCAGGCTAAAAATCATATTTCGGTATGGCCAGATCGGAAACCATTCCTTTTGAAGATCTTCGTAATAAGTTAGAAGGCGAATTATATACAGATATCAGTTACCGCCTGCTCTATGCAACCGATGCTTCCGTTTTCAGGGAAGTGCCGGCTGCCGTCTGTCTGCCTGCAAATAATGAGGACCTGAGAAACCTCCTGGAGTTTTGCCATGCACACCAGCTGCCCCTCATTCCGCGTACGGCGGGAACATCACTGGCCGGGCAGGTAGTAGGTCACGGGATCGTGGCAGATTTCTCCAAACATATGAACAGGATTCTGGAGGTCAACACCAGCGAACGGTGGGCGAAAGTTCAACCCGGGGTGATCCTGGATGACCTGAACCGCCACCTGGCACCGTCCGGTCTTTTTTTCGGGCCCGAAGCCTCAACCGGCAACCGCTGCATGATTGGCGGCATGGCAGCAAACAATGCATGTGGCTCCCACTCCCTGGTATATGGCAGTACAAGAGACCATACATTGGAAATAAAAGCCATGCTTGCCAATGGCATGGAGGTTACTTTCGGGCCCCTCGACAAAGAGGGTTTCAGGCAGAAATGTATAGGCAGCAGCCTGGAAAACAAGATCTACCAGCAGATTTTCAGGCTTTTGTCAGATCCCGGCAACCAGCAGGAAATACAAAAGCAATACCCCGACCCGGACATCACCAGGCGAAATACCGGTTATGCCCTGGACCTGCTGCTCGACACATCACCCTTTATGGGGGAAGAGCATTTCAACTTTTCCCGGATGCTGTGCGGCTCAGAAGGAACACTAGCTCTTTTCACAGAAATAAAACTCAACCTGGTACCCCTGCCTCCTCCTGAAAAAGGCCTTTTATGCATACACCTGGATACACTCGACGACGCACTTCGGGCCAACCTGATAGCTCTGCAATATGAGCCCGCTGCCGTGGAACTCATGGATCACCATATCCTGGAGTGCACCAGGCATAATCTCTCGCAGAAAAGAAACCGTTTCTTTATAAAAGGAGATCCCGGTGCCATTCTCCTGGTGGAGTTTGCCCTTCATACCCGTTCTGAAGTGACTGAAAGGGCCCGTGAGCTTGAGAAGGCACTCACGGAGAAAAAACTTGGCAATCACTTTCCCCTGCTGTATGGTGAAGACATCCAGAAGGCGTGGGCACTTCGAAAAGCGGGACTGGGCCTGCTCTCCAACATGCCGGGTGATGCCAAACCCGTATCCGTTATTGAGGATACCGCTGTGAATGTTAAGCATTTACCCGACTTCATACGAGATGTGAAGACCATGCTGGATGCATTGGGCCTGTCATGCGTGTACCACGCCCATATTGGTACAGGCGAGCTGCACCTGAGGCCGATGCTGAACCTGAAAAGTCGAGCCGATATTGAAAGGTTCTACCAGGTAGCCTTTGAAATGGCTCACCTGGTGAAAAAGTACAGGGGCTCCCTGAGCGGAGAACACGGCGATGGAAGGCTGAGAGGCAACTTTATCCCCATTGTTCTCGGTGAGAGATGTTATGATATGCTCCGGCAGGTAAAAAACACCTGGGACCCGGCTTCTATCCTTAACCCCGGAAAAATTACCGGAACTCCTTCCATAAAAACATCGCTCCGGCATGTACCCTGGCATCAAGTCAGAAAGTCAGAGACCTTTTTTGATTTCAGCCGCTGGAACGGGATCCAGGGTGCCCTGGAGCAATGCAACGGCTCGGGCGATTGCCGGAAGCCTTTTCAGGCCGGAGGGGTCATGTGCCCCTCCTATCATGCCACTCTTGATGAATATGACAGCACACGCGGGCGGGCAAACCTTCTGAGAGAGACCATTACCCGGTCGCGCGCCAGGAATCCCTTTGACGACAAAGAACTAATCAAAATCCTTGATCGCTGCCTGTCCTGCAAATCCTGCAAATCTGAGTGCCCCTCGAATGTGGACATGGCCACCTATAAGGCAGAGGTTTACCAGCAGTATTACCTTGCCAGGGGAACGCCGCCCAGAGCATCCCTGACAGCTTCGTATGCCACACTTAATCGTTTCGCAAGCAAGGTACCCAGGCTCAGTAATTTTTTCGCAAATACACAGCCCACCTCCTCAATACTGAAATTCTTTTTCGGATTCAGCCAAAAAAGAAAACTGCCTCAGTTGCAAAGCCAGACACTGAGAAAATGGGCAGCAAAGAACCTTACAGACCGGAGCACAAAAAATGAAGCGAATCGCAGCCTTGTGCTGTTTTGTGATGAGTTTACAAACTACAACGATACGGAAACAGGAAAAGAAGCCATTTTGCTGCTTACCGGGCTGGGTTACAATGTGATCATTGCAAAGCATGATGAGAGCGGCAGGGCAGCTATCTCCAAAGGGCTATTGAAAAAAGCCCGGAAGCTGGCACAGGCGAACGTAACACATCTGCACCCCATTGTGGATGAAAACACTCCTTTGGTGGGCATAGAGCCTTCGGCCATATTGTGCTTCCGCGACGAATATCCTTCGCTTCTGCGAGGCGACCTGCAAGAACAAGCCAAAGAGTTATCTGAGAATACTTTTACCTTTGAAGAGTTTATAAGCAGGGAAACGGATAAAGGCCGCATCTCCCCGGGCTCTTTCAGAACAAGCAAAGAAGCAATTTACTACCATAGCCATTGCCACCAGAAAGCACTCTCATCCATAAACTGCGGCATTAAAACCCTGTCAATCCTGCCAGGCAGCTCCATCCAGGAAATAGATTGCGGATGCTGCGGCATGGCCGGATCGTTTGGCTTCGAGAAAGAGCATTACCAAACGAGCATGGAAATAGCCGAACTGTCGCTTTTCCCAGCTATCCGGAACATGAACCCCGAAGACACTATTGCCGTTTCCGGCACCAGCTGCCGCCAGCAAATCCTTGACGGCACCGGAAGACAGGCGGTTCATCCGGCCCAGGTGTTATACAGAAGGCTGCAAAGCTAAGGCGCACTACCTGGAATAAATTGTTTCAGGTCAAATCGAAGACCCGTCAGGATACTAAAAAAGCAGGTCGCTCCGCTAAGGAACAACCTGCTTTATTAATGTAAAGAGAGGGGAGTTTATGCTTCCTTCTTATCCTCTGTATCGTCCTTCTTATCTTCCTTCTCTTTTTTCTCTTCAGAATCGGCCTTGGCGTCTTCAGCCTTTTTCTCTGCAGAAGGTTCTGACTCCCCAGGCTTATCCTCTTCTTTTTTTGCGGATGCCTTCTTTGCTTTTGCCTCTTTCTTCTCATCAGCCTTCGTGCCGGCATCCGTTTTTTTAGCCTCCTTTTCTTCCTCAGCGGATTCTTCTGCCTTCTCAGCCTTGGTGGCTTTTTTTGCTGCAGGCTTCTCTTTTTTCTCTTCCTTTTCGGTTTCGGCAGTTGCCTCAGCTTCTTCCTTCTTGTCCTCTTTTCCTTTCGGTTCTTTTTCCTCAGAAACTTCTGCTTTCGTCTCCTCCTTCTTTTTCTTTTCTTCTGCTGCTTTCGCCTCGAGTTTCTTCAGTGCCTCTTCTTTTTTGGCAGAGCGCTTTGTCTCTTCAGACTTCTCGATCTCAGACTTCAGGTTTGCAAGTGCGTCGATATCGCCAAGGGTCGTTTTTTCAAGGCTGTCTTTCATCTTCTTCACAGCTTTCTTGGTAGCCTTTTCCCTGGTCTTTCTTTCTGCAGCCTCAGATGCTCTTTCGGCGTACTTTTCATCCTGGAAGACCTTGGTATGGGAAACGACAATTTTCTTGCTTTCCTTGTTGAATTCAATGACTTTGAAGTCGAGGGTTTCATCCATCTTGGCAGCGCTGCCGTCTTCCTTCACAATATGTCTTGTGGGTGCAAACCCTTCAACACCGTATGGGAGAGCTACAATAACGCCTTTGTCAGAAGTTCCCACAATGGTTCCCTGGTGCACACTGTCGATAGTAAATACCGATTCAAACACATCCCATGGGTTCTCTTCAAGCTGCTTATGACCGAGGCTGAGGCGACGGTTTTCTTTATCGACGTCCAGAACAACCACTTCAATGCTTTCACCTATCTTGGTAAACTCTGCGGGGTGCTTGATCTTCTTGCTCCACGACAGGTCGCTGATATGGATCAGGCCATCCACGCCCTCTTCGAGCTCCACAAAGATCCCGAAATTGGTAAAATTGCGGACAGTGGCTGTTGTTTTGCTGCCGACCGCATACTTTTCGTGAATGTTTTCCCACGGATCGGGAATCAGTTGCTTGATACCCAACGACATCTTGCGTTCTTCGCGATCAAGTGTCAGGATCACAGCTTCTACCTCATCACCAACTTTAAGGAAGTCCTGTGCTGTGCGAAGGTGTTGTGACCACGACATCTCCGAAACATGGATAAGGCCTTCCACGCCGGGTGCGATCTCGATAAATGCACCGTAATCGGCAATAACCACGACCTTTCCTTTGACCTTGTCGCCTACTTTCAGTTCCGGGTCGAGTGAGTCCCATGGATGCGGGGTGAGCTGTTTCAGGCCCAGTGCAATACGCTTTTTGTTCTCATCAAAATCAAGAATTACCACATTGATCTTCTGGTCAAGATCAACAATTTCTTCAGGATGGTTTATGCGGCCCCAGGAGAGATCGGTAATGTGAATCAGTCCGTCAACACCTCCAAGGTCAACGAAGACGCCATAAGAGGTAATGTTTTTCACTGTACCTTCAAGGATCTGTCCTTTTTCAAGCTTGGCAATGATCTCTGCTTTCTGGATCTCCAGCTCAGCCTCAATAAGGGCTTTGTGTGACACCACCACGTTTTTGTATTCGTGGTTGATCTTCACAACTTTGAAGTCCATGGTTTTACCCACATATATGTCGTAATCCCTTATGGGCTTGACGTCGATCTGGGATCCCGGGAGGAATGCCTCTATGCCGAAAACATCAACGATCAGCCCGCCTTTTGTACGGCATTTGACAAATCCCTGGATGACCTCGTCATTTTCCTTCGCCTGGTTGATCCGTTCCCATGAGCGCAGGGTACGCGCTTTTTTGTGAGACAGCACCAGCTGCCCTGTGGCATCTTCCTGGCTTTCCACGTATACTTCAATAGTGTCGCCGGGTTTGATATCAGGGTTGTACCGGAGTTCTGCAGCAGGAATCACACCGTCGGATTTGAAGCCGATGTTAACTACGACCTCACGGCTGTTTTTCGATACAACAGTGCCGTCAATAACTTCTCCTTCACCGATAGATTTCAGCGTTTCTTCATACATGTTTTCCATGCGCCTGCGCTCTGTCTCAGAATAGAGATCCTGCTTCTGATCTACCGCTTCCCAGTCAAAGTCACCAGGTACCTGTGCCTCAAAAGCACCCTCACTGGTAACAGGGACTTCCTCTTTGCCAATAGGCTTCTGGGGGTCTTCGATCTGCAGTTCCTCGGTGTTTGCCTTGGGTTCGACGGCCTGATCTGTGGTTTTTACAACCGGGGGTTCCTCTTTCTCTCCGGGTGATTGTGCGGATTCTGGTTCACCGGCCGGCTCTTTTTCTTCTGGCGAAGACGATGGCTGCTTTTCTTCAGCCTTTCCAGCTGGTTCTTTTTCTTCGGGTGAAGACGATGGCTGCTTTTCTTCAGCTTTTCCAGCTGGTTCTTTTTCTTCTGGTGAAGCCGATGGCTGCTTTTCTTCAGCTTTTCCGGCCGGCTCTTTTTCTTCGGGTGAAGACGATGGCTGTTTTTCTTCAGCCTTTCCAGCTGGTTCTTTTTCTTCTGGCGAAGACGATGGCTGCTTTTCTTCAGCCTTTCCGGCTGGCTGTTTTTCCTCCGGAGTTCCGGTTGATTGCTTTTCTTCCGGCGTACCGGATTGTTTTTGTTCTTCTGACATTAAAAATGTAATAATACTGTGGTCTTCCGGACCGGTGTGATCCTGTCGGCCAGGGCGCAACTCATTCGAGCGTGCATGCCCCTGATATGGTTCACCTGGTTTTTCTCCGGACGACCGGGTTCAACAATAAGGTTTAGGGCCCGCTAACGGGACTGCAAAATTAGAAAAAAAAGTGGAAACAGTAAACTATAAATCAGTATTTAAGCTGATTTTTCCGGCATGGCGACCAGCTTTTCGTCTACCTTTTCTTTAAGCATAGTCAGGTCAACCGCTTCAATCATATCCCTAATGTACTTAAATTCAAGCCCTTTCAAATACAGGGAGTTGATTTCCTCAACATTTTTGCGGTTTTCTTCCGATAGAATTACGGTCTTCATGCCCGCGCGTTTTGCAGCGAGAATTTTTTCTTTTATGGCACCTACCGGCATCACTTTGCCCCGAAGTGTGATTTCGCCTGTCATAGCTACGGCGGGTCGTATCTTTCGCCGTGTAAACGCAGATGCCAGTGCGGCGAACATGGTGATACCTGCCGAGGGGCCATCCTTGGGAGTGGCGCCTTCGGGTACGTGCATGTGTACGTTGTAGGACCTGAAAAGTGCCGGATCTACTCCCAGTATGTCGGCATGCGCTTTAAGGTATTCATAGGCAATAGTGGCTGATTCTTTCATCACGTCGCCCAGGTTGCCTGTAAGGCTCAGGGCGCCTTTTCCGCGGCTCAGGCTGACTTCGACAAAGAGCACCTCCCCTCCCGAGTGTGTCCAGGCCAGGCCTGTCATTACACCAGCAAGATCCCTCAAAACAGTCTGTTCGCGGGTGAATTTGGGTGCACCCAGAATATCCTGAAGATCCTCGACCTTCAATGATGTGTTCACATCATTTCCCAAGACGATATCCCTGGCACGTACCCGCGCAACCTTGGCAATGGTTTTTTCGAGGCTTCTAACGCCCGACTCCCGGGTATAATCCTGGATTAGCCTCTCCAGAACTTTCTTGCTGAAGCGGAGCTGATCCTTTTTCAGCCCATGTGCATCAAGTTGTTTCGGTATGAGATGACGCCGGGCTATTTCCTGCTTTTCTTCCACGATATATCCGCTCAGGTCAATAACTTCCATGCGGTCTCTCAGGGCAGGCTGAATGCCAGACAAAGTATTTGCAGTGGCGATAAACATGATATTGGAAAGGTCGTATTCCACTTCAAGGTAGTTATCATAGAAGGTACTGTTTTGTTCTGGATCCAGCACCTCGAGAAGGGCCGAAGACGGATCCCCGCTGAAGGTTTTGTACCCGACCTTGTCAACCTCATCCAGGACAAATACCGGGTTGGACGACCCGGCCTTCTTCAGGTTCTGAATAATACGTCCGGGCATAGCTCCCACATACGTTTTCCGGTGCCCCCTGATCTCCGCTTCATCACGAAGGCCTCCCAGCGACATCCGTATGTATTCCCGGCCGATAGCGTTGGCGATTGATTTGCCAAGCGATGTTTTGCCTACACCGGGAGGACCTACGAAACAGAGGATCGGAGACTTCATGTCGCCTTTTAGTTTCAGCACGGCAAGGTATTCGAGAATACGCTCCTTTATCTTTTCAAGCCCGTAATGATCCCTGTCAAGAATACGCTGCGCCTTTTTCAGATCAAAATTGTCAGGCGTATATTCATTCCACGGCAGTTCCACCATGGTTTCAAGGTAGTGCATATGCACGGTATATTCCATGGCCGCGGGATTCATGCGCTGTAAACGCACCAGGTCCTTTTCAAATACCTGCCCAACCTGCTCCGGCCATTTTTTCTTTGATGCCTTCTCTTTCAGCTCATTGATCTGCTGCTCGTGCGGGCTTCCACCAAGTTCTTCCTGGATGGTCTTAAGCTGCTGCCCGAGAATATAGTCGCGCTGCTGCTTGTCGATATCGACTTTTACCTTGGACTGGATCTGGTTTTTCAGTTCAACAACCTGCAGCTCACGCTTCAAATGCTTTAATACCATGTTGGCACGGGTGTCAACATCGGGGATCTCAAGCAGCTTCTGTTTCTCATCCACTTCAATATTCAAATTGGATGAGATGAAGTTTACCAGGAAAACGGGACTTTCAATATTTTTCAGCGCAAATGCAGCGTCGCTGGGCACATTGGGCGAAAGCTTCACGATTTGGATGGCCATATCCTTAATTGTGGAGATAAGGGCATTGAACTTATCATCCTGCCTGGGTTTGTCGGGAGATTCAAAAGCCTTGACCCGGGCCATAAAATATGGTTCTTCCCTGGTCATCTCTTCCAGCACTATTCTTTTCTTTCCCTGGATAATAATGGTCGTGTTGCCGTCCGGCATCTGCAATATCTTGATGATCTTTGCTGCCGTGCCAATCCTGCTGAGATCATGGAAAGCAGGATCTTCGACTTCAGCATCTTTCTGGGATACTGCCCCGATGATCCTTGATCCCTTGTATACCTCCCGCACCAGCTTTATCGACTTGTCGCGGCTTACGGTAATGGGGATAACGACCCCCGGAAAAAGCACCGTGTTTTTCAGGGGCAGGATGGCCAGTTCCTCAGGGATGTCCTCTTTAGCCATCTGTTGTTCCTCCTCGGTTGACAGCAGTGGAATAAACTCACTGTCGGCATCCAGGCTATCTTTGGAACTCAAAAAATCATTATCAAATAAATCTCTCATATATTCGCGTCAAATTGTCATAAATAAAAAAAAGCAGGCCATAATGGCGGCTTAAAATATGCACTTCTAATTCGTTGTCCCTTGCACCCCAATCGTACAATCCACATAATCAAACAATTACACAACAGGTTGTGCCATATGGCATTGCACTGTATTAGCAGGTGCAAGCTGCGTGCCATGATTCTCTTTTTCGATTAAGGGTTCCCGGTGATAGGAGGTGCCGTGCAAATAGTGGCAGGGAGGGATCACAGGATTTTCCGGTAACCCAGTGTGTGTTCGTATACGTGGCGGAATATCGCAAGGTCGGTTTCGGAAAATTCCTTGCCCCTTCGTTTGTACATGCGTTCAGCCACATCGACGGCCTTTTCAAAGTCAATGACTGTCAGGCCGGAAACGCTGCCCCATGAGAAGGAGGGGATGAAGTTTCTCATATAACCGGCTCCAAAGATCTGGGAGCTCACTCCTATAACGGTACCTGTGTTAAACATGGTGTTGATCCCGCATTTGGTATGGTCACCCATGAAAGTGCCGCAAAACGTCTGCCCTGTGGGCACGAAGCTTTCCTCAGCGTAATCCCACAAACGTATCTGATCGTAGTTGATCTTAAGATTGCTGGTATTGGTGTCGGCGCCGATGTTACACCATTCGCCGATAACGCTGTGCCCGAGGTATCCCTCATGTGCTTTATTGCTGTATCCGAAGATCACGGAAGCTTCCATTTCACCGCCTACCTTGCAATGCGGGCCAATTGCGCTGCCGCCGTATATCTTGGCTCCCATCCGTATGACAGATCCTTCACCCACGCCAACCGGGCCTCGGAGCATGGCGCCATCCATAACATGGGCGTTTTTACCTATGTATACAGGCCCCATGGAAGCGTTTATCATGGCAAGATCGAGCCGGGCCCCTTCTTCAATAAAGACATTTTCCGGGTTGATGACCTTCACGTGCTGAGGGACAGGCTGGCTCTCCCGGTTTTTTGTTATCAGGTCATAATCTGCAAGGATCTGCCTCTCATTAAGCACAAGGATGTCCCAGAGATGAAACAGCTTGTTTATCTGGCTTTGCGTATGTTTTGGCTCAACCTCCTCAAGCAGTTCAGAGTCCATGTTGTCGACATCATCTGCAGGAACGCGATGTGCAATCAGTGTTTCCCCGGAAACAAGCGTTTGATTGGGTTGCAATTCGGAGATCTCCCCCAGCAGAATGGGGTCAGGCATCACGCTGGCATTAATGAGCATATTATCTGCTTCTTTTACCATAGGATACTTCCCGGCAAGATAGGGTTCTGTCAGGCTTGAGGTATTGCTGTTCAGCCAGGCTTCCCATTTTTCCCTGATGGTCAGCATGCCGACACGTATATCGGCCAGGGGGCGTAAAAAGGTAAAGGGTAACATATGGTTGCGGGCCTTGGCGCCAAAGAGAATATAATTCATAATGCCATGATTTTAATATAGTTCGGATAAAAGTGAAAGACTGTTCTGATCTCTGGCAGGTCGCATAATCATCTTCAGAGATCCTTCCGTTAAAACCTGTGCTATGGAAACTATACTCCGGGTTTAACAGGTCTGTACGGGGTTTGTTTTGCCATACCTGATAACATGGGTTTGCGTGACCCACTGGCTTTAATTAGTTGGATAAACGAAGCAATTGTGCGCCTGAGTGTTTCAATGGGTAAAATTAAACAAAAAAAGCCCTCTCGCGAGGGCTTTTAAACATTTTAAAGAAAAAAGGTTTAGCTGTCTTTCTTAAGATGTTTTTTGTATTTCGTCCTGAATTTATCCACGCGTCCGGCCGTGTCAACCAGCTGTTGCTTACCGGTATAGAAAGGATGGGACGTATGGGATATCTCCAGTTTCACCAGGGGATACTCGTTGCCATCCTCCCATTTAATGGTGTCTTTGCTTTCTGCTGTAGACCTGGTAAGGAAACTGTAATCGTTCGACATGTCTTTAAACACTACGTAACGATAGTTTTTCGGGTGGATATCTTTTTTCATCAGTCTGATTTTTTATCTCTGCCGGGCAGCGCGGGCTTACCCGGCAGTGAGTCTTGCTTATTTGTTTGTTGAATCCCTTTTGGGGACTGCAAAATTAGTAAAAAAAATTGAATACAAAACTTTTTGCATAAAGTTTTGGCCTTGGGGCGGTAAAAAATTAGTCGAGCGCATTCACGACAAGCCCGCTGCGCAGTTTGGGCTCAAACCAGGTTGTTTTCGGAGGCATGATGTTACCGGTATCGGCTATGTCCATAAGCTGCTGCATAGTAACCGGGTACAAAGCAAAGGCAACTTTCATCTCTCCGGTGTCCACGCGGCGCTTAAGCTCTTTAAGTCCGCGAATACCTCCCACAAAATCGATACGCTTATCGGTCCGCAGGTTTTTTATGCCCAGCAGGGGGTCGAGGACTGATTTTGAGAGAATGGTAACGTCCAGCACCCCGATGGGGTCGTTGTCGTCGTAAGTATGAGGCTTGGCCTTAAGTGAATACCATTCTCCCCCGAGGTACATGCTCATCTCATGCAGCTTACCGGGTTTATATTCCGCGGCTCCTTTGTTTTCAACATCAAAATCTTTTTTCAGCTTGTCGATAAACTCCTCCTCACTCATGTCATTCAGGTCCTTCACTACCCTGTTGTAGTCAATGATGGTGAGTTGGTCGTCAGGGAAGAGCACTGCCATAAAGAAGTTGTAGGGTTCGTCACCGGTGTGGTCCGGGTTGTTCTCCATTTTTTCTTTTCCAACCAGTGCAGCAGCTGCCGTCCGGTGATGGCCATCGGCCACATAGAAAGCGGGAACATCCGCAAACAGCTTTTCAAGTCTTTCGATGAGTTTCTGGTCGTCGACGACCCAGAAGTGGTGCCCAAAGCCATCGTCGGCCACAAAATCATATACCGGAGGTGCTTTTACTGTTTTGGAAACGATCTTGTCAATTTCTTCCTGTTTCGGATAAGTAAAGAAAACAGGCTCGGCGTTGGCGTTGGTGATGCGCACGTGTTTCATCCGGTCTTCTTCTTTATCCGGGCGGGTAAGCTCATGCTTTTTGATGCGGTCGTTAAGGTAGTCCTCTACGCCTGCACACCCCACAATGCCATACTGGGTTTTCTTACCCCAGGTCTGGGCGTATACATAAAAATGAGGCTCTTCGTCACGAAGCAGGTATCCCTTGTTGATGAACTTCCGGAAATTTTCCAGGGCTTTGTCATACACCTGCTGTGAATAGAGATCGGTATCTTTTGGCAGTTCGATCTCAGGTTTAACAACACGCAGGAAGGAATAGGGGTTGTCTCCTGCTTCCTCTCGTGCCTCCTCGCTGTTGAGCACGTCGTATGGCCTCGAAGCCAGTTTCTTCACAATCTCTCTTGGGGGTCGGTATCCCCGGAATGGTTTAAATATTGCCATTTTTATTTCATTAATGATGGTTAGAAAAATCTTACAAATTCTGGATTGTCAAAACCCGTTTTTATATGCGGGAACGCCCGAACCTGTAGAAGATCTGCCGGCGTTCCCGCATATGAAGGGATTATTTGTTCACCTGGAAGGTGGTGTCTCCTTTTTCCAGGTAGTTTACAATCTGGGTAGCTGCAGCTATACCTGCATTGATGTTTGCTTCTGCTGTTTGAGCACCCATTTTTTTGGCAGTAAACACAAAGCGGCCGGGGTATTTGCTTTCAATTTCTTCCCGGCAGTCGGGCGCCACATCTGACAGGTAACTGAAGTCTTCCCTTTCAGCCATAAGCTTCAAAAGCCCGTCCTCGTCAACCACCTCTTTCCTGGCAGTATTCACCAGGGCTCCGTTTTTTGGCATCAGCGAAAGCAGGTCGTAGCCGATGGATTTTTTTGTTTTCTCGTTGGAGGGAATATGCAGCGAGATAAAGTCGCAGGTCTTGTAAAGTTCCTGCTCACTGGCCAGGGGCTTGATCCCCTCTTTTTCGATCTCCTTGTTGTCGACGAAGGGATCATAAGCATACAGTTCCATGCCGAAGCCTTTGGAAATTTCGGCAACAAACCTGCCTACATTTCCATAGGCGTGGATGCCCAGTTTTTTGCCGCGCAATTCCCTTCCTGATGTGCCGTCGAAATGTTTTCTGATGTGGTAGATCATCATACCGAATGCAAGTTCGGCTACGGCATTTGAGTTTTGCCCGGGGGTGTTCATGGCCACAACGCCTTTTTTATTGCATGCGTCGAGGTCTACGTTGTCATATCCTGCACCTGCCCTTACAATGATTTTCAGGTTTTGTGCAGCTTCGATGATCCCGGCATTAGCCTTGTCGCTGCGGATGATCATTGCATCCACATCTGCGGCGGCTTTCTTCCACTCCTCAGGAGATTCATATTTTTCAAGCAGTACGGTTTCATAACCTGCCTTGTCCAGAACTTCTCTGATGCCCTCTACAGCAGCGGGTGCAAAAGGCTTCACGGTAGCTATCAATACTTTTTTCATAACACACGTCTTTTAGGGTTTATAAAAGGCCTTTCCCCGGCTGCCGTAACAGCAGAGGAAAGGTCATAAGTCTCAATCACCGGTCGTATTTACGAGCAGACCGTCTCCTCAGGCATGTTTTTTCTCAAACTCCTGCATCACTTCTATCAAGGCCTCCACGCTTTCTTTGGGCATGGCGTTGTATGTCGAGGCACGGAATCCTCCTACCGAACGATGGCCTTTGATGCCAACCATTCCTTTTGAGGTGGCAAACTCCAGGAATTCCTTTTCAAGGTCCTGGTATTTATCCTGCATCACGAAACAGATATTCATGAGCGAGCGGCTGTCTTTTTCGGCCGTGCCAACAAACAGGGCGTTGCGTTCAATCTCATTGTAGAGCAGGTCGGCTTTCTCCTGGTTCATTTTCTGCATCACTTTCACACCGCCAAGCTTTTTGAGCCAGCGAAGTGTTTCCATACATGCATAAACGGGCAAGCATGGCGGGGTGTTAAACATGGATTCTTTGTCAATGTGTGTTTTGTAATCCAGCATGGTGGGGATATGCCTGTCGACCTTGCCCAGGATGTCTTCGCGGATGATGACAAACGTGGCGCCCGCCGGCCCCAGGTTCTTTTGCGCTCCGCCGTAAATGATGGCGTATTTTGAAATGTCGATCGGGCGGCTGAAAATGTCCGAGCTCATGTCGGCAACCATCGGCACGGGGCTGTCATAATCTTCATGTATTTGGGTGCCGAAAATGGTGTTGTTGGTTGTAATATGAAAATAGTCGGCGTCAGAAGGGATGGTAAACCCTTTGGGAATGTAGTTGAAGTTCTTGTCAGACGAGGAGCCTACCACGTCAACCTCGCCAAATCCCTTTGCTTCCTTGATGGCTTTTTTCGCCCATGTTCCTGTTTCCAGGTAGGCAGCCTTCTTCTTCATCAGGTTATAAGGAACCATGCAAAACTGCAGGCTCGCTCCCCCTCCGAGAAACAGTACGTGGTAGTTGGCCGGGATATCCAAAAGCTCCCTGAACAATGCGACCGTTTCGTCCATTACAGCCTGGAAATCTTTGCTGCGATGGGAGATCTCCATCACGGAAAGCCCCATGCCATTCAGATCCTTAACCGCATTGGCGGTGTTTTCGATTACTTCTTGCGCTAAAATTGAGGGTCCGGCACTAAAATTATGTTTTTTCATGACTTTGAATTTTTTGGTGAATATTATGCCTGAATTGTCTGATTAAGAAAATACTATCCTGTCCTTACCAGCCGTGCTATGGCCAAAACCACTAAGGAGATTATTGATGTCCAGAAATCGAACGAAAAATATTGTATTGAAAATCCGGATGCAAAATGCAACCTTTTTTCGAATAATGCTACAAATATGGCAAATTTAACGCAGTAAAAAAAGAATAAACACAAATAAATTTACAGGGGTTATTCTGCATTGCGCATTCTTATATCAACATCCGGTTGGAACCGCCATTTGTTCCCATCAAAATACAATCCGTCAAAAATGTTGGCCTCTGGTTTATAAAACTGATAATGCCCCCTGAGGCTTGCGTGCGCGGGTTCCAGGCGATCAAAAACAATCATTGGGTGACTTCCGGCCCTGGAATTGATTCTTTCGGTTTCGTAAAGCAGGCTCATGGATACCCTGGCAGAATATTCGAACACGATCCGCCATTCGTCGTCAAAGGGTTCGCCAAAAACCTGTGATCCGAAAACAGGTCTATCGTCATTGATGATCATGGGTTCGATCACCCGCAGGCGTGTCTGCGGATTATCGCCTTTCCAGCCTAACAGGATATAATGTTCCATGCCCGGTTCTTGGATGATATCGTAATAAAAAGCGCCATACCAGCTGTCCGGATTCAGCTCAGCCGCAGTAAAGCGGTCGGTGTCTGCGGTTGCGTCATGGAGGGGTAGAAGTTTTTTCGTATTGCTGTATTCGTCCGGAAACTGAACAAAACCCGAATAATGAAAACGTTGTCCCGACAGGGGGACATACCA